>NZ_VCQL01000007.1:0-237770 GCF_005937175.1 Halomonas sp. ATBC28
GATAATGCCGCAATGGAGAGCTTCTTTGGTACGCTGAAGTCAGAATATTTTTACCTGAACCGCTTTGACACCATTGAGCAATTACAGGCGGGCATTCGGCACTATATCCATTACTACAATCACGAGCGGATTAAGACCAAATTAAAAGGCCTGAGTCCGGTGCAGTACCGAAATCAGGCCTTGGCTGCTTAGTTTTTCACTGTCCAAGTTTATGGGGTCAGTTCACAATGGGCGCCGTTTTTATGCTTATCATGCGAGTAGCCGTAGCGTTAGTCGTTGAAACGCTGGAAGACTAAACACGCATTGGTACCGCCAAAGCCGAAGCTATTAGACAAGGCACGTTCTATCGTCACGTCATCGCGGCGTTCGGTGACAATATCAAAGCCGTCGGCCTGCTCATCCAAATCGGTGATATTCGCTGAGGCGGCAACAAAGTTGTGTTGCATCATCAGCAGTGAGTAGATCGCTTCCTGTACACCGGTAGCCCCCAGGGAGTGGCCGGTGAGCGATTTGGTCGAGCTCATGGCAGGTGTTGTATTCCCAAACACTTCGCGTATCGCCTTCAGTTCGGCAACATCGCCGACGGGTGTCGAAGTGCCATGGGTATTGATGTAGTCAATATCACCATCGACCGTTGCCATCGCCTGACGCATGCAACGCGTAGCACCTTCTCCCGAAGGGGCGACCATATCATGGCCGTCAGAAGTCGCGCCGTAACCCACCAGTTCGCCATAGATCTTGGCGCCGCGGGCTTTAGCGTGCTCGAGTTCTTCCAACACCAGCATGCCACCGCCGCCGGCGATAACAAAGCCGTCACGAGCTTTATCGTAAGGGCGTGAGGCCTTTTCAGGGGTATCGTTGTAGTGGGTAGAGAGCGCACCCATGGCATCAAACAAACAGGAGAGGGTCCAGTGCTCCTCTTCTCCGCCACCGGCAAATACCACATCCTGCTTGTTAAGCTGAATTTGTTCCATCGCGCTGCCAATACAGTGTGCGGAGGTCGCGCAGGCAGAAGAGATGGAGTAATTGACGCCTTTGATTTTAAACGGCGTTGCCAAGCACGCTGACACAGTGCTACCCATTGTCCGAGTGACGCGATAAGGACCAACGCGGCGCAGACCTTTTTCGCGCAGTATGTCGGCTGCTTCAACCTGATTAGCGCTTGAAGCACCGCCAGAGCCCGCAATAAGCCCCGTACGCTCGTTGGAGACCTGCGCTTCGCTTAGCCCAGCGTCTTCGATAGCTTGGGCCATAGAAACGTAAGCATAGGCCGCCGCGTCGCCCATAAAGCGGAGCAGTTTGCGGTCAATGAGTGCTTCAAGATCGATATCGACGCTGCCTGCCACATGGCTACGGAAGCCACGCTCGGCATACTCTTCCTTAAAACGAATACCGCTACGCCCAGTTTTGAGCGCGTCCAGGACCTGTCGTTGGTCGTTGCCAAGGCACGATACGATGCCAAGGCCGGTGACTACCACTCGTCGCATGGGAGCCTCCTGTTCAGAAATTCGCAGTGGAGGTAAATAGGCCAACGCGCAGATCATTAGCCTGATAAATGTCGCGTCCGTCGACGGTTACGGTGCCGTCGGCGATACCCAAGATAAGACGTCGGGTAATAATACGCTTAATATTAATGCTATAGGTCACTTTTTGTGCATCCGGCAGGATCTGTCCGCTGAATTTAACTTCGCCGCAGCCAAGCGCACGTCCGCGACCAGGGTGGCCTAGCCAGCCCAGGTAAAACCCAACTAGCTGCCACATGGCGTCTAACCCTAAACAGCCAGGCATAACGGGATCCCCAGGGAAGTGGCAGTCAAAGAACCACAAGTCAGGCGTGATATCCAGCTCGGCGATCAGCTCGCCCTTGCCATGCTCACCGCCCTCTTCGTGAATGTGCTTGATGCGATCAAGCATCAGCATGTTAGGAGCCGGGAGCTGTGCATTTCCGGGGCCGAATAGCTCGCCGCGGGAGCAGGCCAGCAGTTCTTCGCGATCAAAGGAATGTTGCTTGGTCACTGAATCGTTCCGAATATCAAATTGGTTGTGTGGCTAGTCTACTTCCCGAAACCGCTGAATGCACGTAACAGGCTATTTATCGTCCATCACTAGAGATTTTAGCGGGTTGGCCGATAGCACTAAAAGTGAGCGGCTTGGCTCATTAATAGCCGATTATGCACAATAAGTGTTCCATTGCCGTAATATAGAGTATCCAAGTGACTTATTAGGCGGCATGATCAGCATGGCACCTAACGCTAATTTTTATCTGAGTTAATTTGTATAGGGTATAGCGAATCGCCATGTGGCTTCCTGTTTCACTCAATCGTCCGTTAGTTTGGGTCGCACTGACGGCGCTTCCCGCCTGTGTTTGGATACCTGATGCGATGCTACGTCTGGTGGCAGCATCGCTGGTCGCGCTTGGGCTGTGGGACGCCTGGAAACAAGTGCGTCAACAGCAGCTACGTCTGCGACTGTCGCAAGATACGTTAAGACTTGCCAGCGATGCCATGGTGATTAGCGATGCGCAAAATCGCGTGATGGTGGTTAACCCAGCATTTACCGAAATTACCGGCTATGCCAGCCAAGAGATTCAAGGGCTGAAGCTGGAGACACTGGCAGCCCCGCGCCATGACAAAGCCTTTTATCAAACGTTTTGGAGTACGCTAAAAAGCACCGGCCGCTGGGAAGGTGAAATGTGGAGCCGCCGTAAACACGGCGACGAGTACCCCGAGTGGCTAAAAGTCCGTGCCGTGACCGACAAACGCGGCAACATTACCCATTTTATTAATTTGTTTGCCGATATTTCGGCACAAAAAGCTCGTGAGCGCGATTTACGCCGTATCGGCTATGAGGACCCTCTCACTGGGCTGCCTAACCGTCGCCGTCTCCACGATCTGCTTGCCTCTCACCTGCGCCATTTACGCGCAGGTGAGAGCCTGGATATGGCGCTGGTGGATATAGATGGTTTGAAATCAGTCAACGATAGCCTGGGGGTTGAGCAGGGTGATCGGCTGTTAGCACGTTTTGCCCAGCGGCTAACAGGCTATGTAGCAGGGAGCGTGGTAGGGCGCCTGGGCGGCGATGAGTTTATGGTAATCCGTACCACCACTTTTGACGATCACGACCAGTGGGTAGCCACCCTGCGTGAGCATATGAGTCGGCCCTTTGAAATTAACGACCACTCGCTGCGCTTAGGGCTCACGATTGGCAGCTGTCGCGTGCCTGAAGATGGTAACGACTCCGGCGTACTCTTCCAGCGCTTAGAGTCGGCGCTTTATAGCGCCAAACGGCTAGGACGTAACTTAAGTCAGCGCTTTCGCCCGGCGCTGGATAAGCAGGATAATCCTCAACTGGCGCTGGTCAGTGACCTGCGCGCCGCGCTTATTTCCGGTGACCAGTTGGAACTGCATTATCAAACCCAGCATGACCCTGCCAGCGGCGAGCTGGTGGGCATGGAGGCGTTACTGCGTTGGCGCCATCCCAAAGATGGCATGATTTCCCCAGGCGACTTTATTCCGTTGGCCGAGAGGCATGGTTTAATGAGTCAACTGGGCGCCTGGGTGATCGAAAAAGCCTGTGCCCAGCAAGCCCATTGGCGTAATAGTGCTATGCCCAAGCTAACAATTTGGGTCAATATTTCGGCACTGCAGCTGTTTCAAGGTGACCTGGAGAGCCAACTGACGACCTGCCTAAAGCGTTACCAACTGAAGTCTTCGCAAATTGGCTTAGAGCTGACGGAGTCGGTGCTACTCGACGAGCGTGCGGGGGATATGGGGCCACGCTTGCAGGCGCTACGGGATCAAGGCTTTGCGATTGCCATCGACGACTTTGGTACGGGCTATTCGTCGCTTGGCTATTTGAAGCGCTTGCCGGTGGACAAAATTAAACTCGATCGGGCCTTCATTAAAGAGCTGCCGCACGATCAGGCGGACGCCTCGATTGTTAAGGCGGTGCTAGCGATGGCGGAAGGCATGGGGCTAGGAGTGATTGCCGAAGGTGTTGAAACCAAAGAGCAGTGTCAGTTCTTGGTTAATGCCGGGTGCACGTCCGTACAGGGGTTCTACTTTGCTCGACCGCTTGCCGCCGCTGAGTTGGAAAAACGTCTGGTGCCTGCACCAGTCACCGTCCCCTCTGCCTCATAGGCTTAAAATAGCTAATACCCACACAAAGCAACGCCCAAACGAGCGCCTGAGCGGGCAGTAACCAAGCCGACAGGGTCACCTCTGCCAGTAGTGCGCCGCCATAATAAGAGAGTGGGCCGCTAATGGCACCACATAGCGCGGCTAGCAGCGGGTAGCGCCACAGCCAGGCCAGTGAGTGATAGACCAGGGTGGCAAACAGCGGCCAGAGCATCCATAGCCATAGCGGCAGAAGCCCTAGCACCAGCGTTTGATCGTTAAAATCGAAACCACCTAGTAATTGCAAGCCTCCATCAATCACTAGTCCCAGCAGCGCAAATCCGGCGATAAAGCGCCACTCTCCGGGCCACGCGCAGCGCCATAGATGCCAGGCCAACAGGCTGCCCCCTGCAAAGGCTGCTACCCATGAACCACCGAGTACGCATAGTAGCCAGCCAGCCTCAAAGCGCAGGGCATTCAACACCAGCGTCTGCCACTTGCACGATACCATTTAGAGCGCGCCTGTGAGCGGAAGGGGTTTCGCCGCGGGTTTCGCCAGCAGTAGGTGGCAGGTGCCGATGGAGCGCTCGATAAAACCACCCTCGCAGTAGCACAGGTAGTAACGCCACATGCGAATAAAGCGCTCGTCGTAGCCCAGTGTTCTCACCTGCTCCAGGCTGGCTTCGAAGCGGTGGCGCCACTCGCGTAATGTGCGCGCGTAATGCGGGCCAATTTCATCCAGCGCGACGATGTTCAGCGACGTTTTACGCATAACGCTGGTTAACATGGCGTGGTGCGAGGGAAGAAAGCCGCCAGGAAAAATGTAGCGCTTGATAAAGTCCATATCGCGTTTAGCTTCTTCAAAGCGCTGATCGCGGATGGTGATGGCTTGCAGCATGGCCTGCCCATCGTCGGTCAGCAGGCTATCCAGCTTGTTGAGGTAGGTATCGAGGTACTGATGCCCCACCGCTTCAATCATCTCTACCGAAATGAGCCGGTCATAGCGGCCGGTCAATTCCCGGTAATCCTGCTTAAGCAGGGTGATTCTGTCCCCCAGCCCCTCTTCCATAATGCGTTTTGCTGTATGGGCGTGCTGCTCGTCCGAAATGGTGGTTGTGGTGACACGGCAGCCACGGGTTTTGGCGGCGTGAATCGCCAGTCCTCCCCAGCCGGTACCAATCTCTAGCAGGTGATGCTCGGGCTGTACATCGAGCTTTTCAAGCATCAAATCGAGCTTATAGGTAGAAGCCTCTTCCAAGCTGGCTTCTGGATAGGGGAAAACGGCGCTTGAATACATCCAGTGATGACGATCTAAAAACGTGGAAAACAGATCGTTGCCAATATCGTAGTGGGCGGCAATATTGCGTTTCGAGCCAGTTAGGCTGTTGCGCTGAAAGCGGTAGGCGGCACCCAGCAGCCAGCGGGCAATGCGAGCGCTGCCGTTCTCCATTTTCCCATTCACATGCTCAAGGTTGGCAGCGAACAGCCGTACCAGGGCGACCAGATCGTCGGCGTCCCAATCGCCGTCCATATACGATTCTGCAGCCCCCACTGTACCGCCAAAGGCAAGGCGCTTCCAGGCGCGGGAGTGGCGTATCACCACGGTCACCTGCAGCGGGCCTTGCTGACCCAAGTGATGACACTGATCGCCTTCAATCAGGGTGATACGACCGCCGCGAAAGGCGTCCAGTTGGGCCATTAGGCGTGGCTTTAGCCACTTGGTTAAGCGGCTTTCGGCAACCGGTTGAAGGTTAGGGGGCGTGGAACGCAGGGTCGTCACTTTGAAGTCTCCTTGCGCTTGGGGTGGTTATAAACGGGGACGCGCTTCAGCCACAGGCGAAGTGCTTCAAAATGAATACCCGCAATGGTTTTCAGGCTCATCCATGGCTGGCGAGCCAAGGCTTTTAGCAACGTGCCGCGGGTGGCGGGTGAGGCGTCAAGGGTCAACGTGGCATCAAAATGGCACTGCTGATCCTGCCAATTTTCCATATGCAGAAAGAGCTTTTCGCCGGGTGCATTAAACTTCCAACGGTAAGTCATCTCCATGGGGTTAAACGGCGAGACGTGGAGGTCTTTATCGAAATGTGCTTGGTGACTATGGCGTGAGGGATCCACCGCGCTGGCGTAGCAGGTGCGCTCACGCCAGGGCATATTGGTGACCTCACTTAATACGGCTGTCAGTCGCCCCAGGTGGTCGTAAGCGTAGTAGACGGAAATAGGGTTAAACATGCAGCCCAGCGTGCGTAGCTGGGTAAGCACGCAGATACGGCCATTAGGCGCGCTTCCCAACTGCCGAATTAGCTCTTCGCGAACGGCGGTTTTCAGCGGGCGATCAACCGGCCCCAGATAGTCTTCGCGACGAAAACGCGCCAGCGCAGGGCGACGGGCACTAAAGCCGGGCACTTTGTCGAACAGCTCGGGCAGCTCGTCCAAATCCAGCCAGGCCATCCATAGCTGGTAACTAAAGGCGTGGGATTTGGGCGTAAAGCGCCGGTGGCGTAGGGTGCCACGATAAATACGCGAGCGTGGCTGGGTGGTTATCCCAGCTGTCATTTCAGTCAGCATGCTAGCCATCAACTCAGCCCCTCGACACCTTGCGGCGTTAGCAGCTCATGGGCAGGTAGCGCGGAAGGTGGCGCAGGCGGCGGGGCGGCTTCATCACAGCCTAACGCTTGCGCCACCCGCAGTGCGCTCCACACGCCGTCTTCGTGGAAGCCGTTACGCCAGTAAGCACCGCAAAAGTGGGTGCGATGGGCCGTAGACGAAATGTCGGCGTGTCGTGCCTGAGCCGCCTGGCCAGCCAGGGTGAACTGGGGGTGTGCGTAAGTGTAGCGGCCCAGCACCTTGTTTGGATCAATGCTGGCGCTGTCGTTCAGGGTCACGCAAAAAGTGGTGTCGCTCTCTATCCGTTGAAGGATATTCATAGCGTAAGTGACCGATACCCGTGCTTCGCTATCGCGCTGATCCAGGCGGTAATTCCAGCTCGCCCAGGCGCGCTTGCGCCGCGGCAGCAGGGCGGTATCGGTATGTAGCACCACTTCGTTATCCTGGTACGGCATGGCGCCGAGGATCGCTTTCTCGTCGCTGCTGGCGTCGCCCAGCATGGCCAGGGCCTGGTCGGCGTGGCAGGCGAGCACTACTTGGTCAAAGCGCTGGGTTCCGGAGGGCGTGGTGATACTAACGCCGGTACTGTTGCGGGTAATTCGGGTGACCGGTGTATTGAGGTGAATACGCGATGCATAGGGCGCCGTCAGACCGGGGATATAGCTTTTCGAACCGCCCACCAGGGTGTACCACTGGGGGCGATGGTTGACCGATAGCAGGCCGTGATTGCGAAAAAAACGCACAAAAAACGCCAGCGGGAAAGCGCGTAAATCACTGATGCTGGCCGACCAGATGGCAGCCCCCATGGGCAGTAAGTAGCGCTGCTGAAAATCGCGGTTGTAGTGGTTGCGATCCAGGTATTCACCCAGGGTTATATATTCGGGAAGCTGTTGGCTCTCCAGCGCGTTGGTGGCCTGCTTGTTAAAGCGCAGAATGTCGCCCAGCAGGCGATAAAAAGAGGGATTAAACAAATTGCGTCTTTGGGCAAACAGCGAGCCCAAGGTATGACCGTTGTACTCAAAATCCCGCGCTGTTTCATGTACCGAGAAACTCATTTCGGCGGCTTGTGAGGCGACGCCCAGGGTGGCCATAAGGCGCTGAAAGTGCGGATAGGTCCAGTCGTTAAAGACAATAAAGCCGGTATCAATAGCGTAGGAGTGTTCCGCAACGTTCACGTCCATGGTGGCGGTGTGCCCTCCCAGGCGTGAATCTGCTTCAAACAGCGTGACGTCATGTTGGGCGGAGAGGTACCAGCCCGCTGCCATGCCGCTAATACCGCTGCCAACAATGGCAATACGTTGTGATGCCCCAGAACTTTGCGATGCCATGGCGCTCATGACGACTCCTTTTGGCTGCGGGTCATGCGCAGGCCAATCTGACGGCGCACAGTGGGGGGCAAAATGCCCAGCAATTTGACCAGATAGGTAAACCGGCGTGGAAAGTGGATATCCAGCCGCCCCTTCACCAGCCCCGCGATAATGGCATCAGCTGCTTGCTCTGCCGTTACCTGCATCGGCATAGGGAAGTCATTACGTTCGGTGAGCGGCGTTTTAACAAAGCCAGGGTGGATCAGGCTGACCTCAATGCCCTCCTGATCAAGGTCTAAGCGCAGCGACTCTAAAAAGTAACTTACCGCGGCTTTAGACGCCCCATAGGCTTCCGCACGAGGTAGCGGTAAATAGGCTGAAGCGCTGGAGGTGGCGGCTAACCGAGCCAGGAGGCCCTCTTTGCGCGCCGCGCGCAACAGCGGCAGTGCGGCTTCGACGCCGTACAAAGTGCCGAATAGATTGGGCTTCAAAACCCGCTCGACTAAGTCCATATCGAACTGCTGAGCATTCAGATATTCGCAGGTGCCGGCATTAAAGAGCGCCAAATTTAACGCCCCGAGCTGCTCGCGGATGTCGTTACCCGCCTTGAGCACTGCTTGACGGTCGCTGATATCCAGCGGGAGAGGGTGGGCATTGGGGTGGCCCCGGCACAGAGCTTCGAGTGCTTCGTCACTGCGCGCGCTAAGCACTACCTGGTGGCCTTGGGCGATGAGCTTACGCGCAAGCGCTTCACCAATGCCGGAGGTGGCACCGGTTAACCAAATGCGTTGGGGCGTTTTCCATGTGCTCATTAAGCCTCCTCGGGTTCCCTGCGGTGATGTTATCGCTTAGGCAAGGCGTTTTTTTAACCAGCGAATGGCGCTTCCCATCAGCGGTAAATGTTCGTAAAGCATGGCGCCCGCATCAAAATAATCGCGATGACGCTCAACGCGCCCATCGGCGGCAAAGGTAAGTGCGCTACAGCCTTCCACATTGACCGGCTGGCCACCTGCCAATCGGGGATGAATAAACGTCATGCTCCAGGTGACAAATGCTTGCTGACCCTGTAACTGTCGAGTGTGGTAAGTGAAGTGGCACTGCTCGACATTTTCATACATGGTTGAAAAATAAAGCGCTAACGCGTCGCGACCTTCAATATGGTGCAGCGGGTCACTAAAAATTATATTTTCAGTATATACCTCGTATAGCTTTTCTGTACAGGTATTGTCTAGTTTATTGAAAAAGGCGCAGAACGCCTCTAATACCGCAGGCTCAGCCATCACGGTCTCCCTAGTAGTTGCTACAACAGATTTATTTAGAGAGCGATTTAAATGCCTCTAAGGCGCGCTGACGTGCTGCCTTGTGATCGACAATAGGCGCTGGATAATCGACGTCGCTAAGCAGATCCTGAGGTGGCGCGTGGCGCGCTTTGGCGGGTAGTTTGGCAAGCTCAGGCAGCCAGTGGGCAATAAACTCACCGTCCGCATCAAAACGGGTGGATTGGGTGGTGGGATTGAAAATACGGAAGTAGGGCGCAGCATCAGTACCCGTAGAGGCCGCCCATTGCCAGCCGCCGTTATTGGCGCAGAATTCACCATCCACCAAATGCTTCATAAAGAAAGCCTCGCCGCGCCGCCAATCAATCAGGAGGTGCTTGCTTAAAAACATCGCCGTGATCATGCGCAGTCGGTTATGCATCCAGCCGGTGTTCACTAATTGGCGCATGGCGGCATCAACAATGGGATATCCCGTACGCCCCTCGCACCAAGCCTGAAAGCCTTCGTCATCGTCACGCCAAGCTAGTTGCTTGGTATGCTCCTGAAAGGGCTGGTAACGGCATACCTGCGGAAACCCCACCGCTACGTGCTGATAAAATTCCCGCCAGACCAACTCGTTGACCCAGGTCGTAAGGCCAATATCGCCATCGGCTAAATCCCCGCCGTTCTCTGCCATCACTGCTTGTAGACACTGGCGATGGGAGATCATGCCGAGTGCCAGGTAGGGCGACAGTTCACTGGTGCCGCGCACCTTCGGTAGGTCGCGCTGGGCGTTATAGTGACGACCACGAAAGCGTAGGAAGCGCGCTAAGTTATCCGCCGCGGCATTTTCACCGGCTGGCCACAGCTGCCCATCGATAGGGGAGCTATCAAGCTTGGGAAGTTCAGGCAGCAGGTCGCTTTGAATATCCAGCACCGCTTGTACCTGTGGCGTCGCGCGCAGCGCCAACTGATCAGCGCTGACCTGCTTGTGCCACGCCTTGGAGAACGGTGTAAATACCCCGTAGTAGTCGCCCTTCCCGGTTAGCAGGCTGCCGGGGGCAAAGGCGACGGCGTCGTGGTAACCATGGGCGGCAATACCGGCCTGCTTAAAGGCGTCCTGCACTGCCTGGTCACGGTGCCGCTCATTGAGCGCGTACTCATAGTTAAAGTGCAGCTGTTCAGCGGCATATTCGCGAGCGATGTCGAGCAGTGCCTCGGGCGCTTGGTCATAACGTTCAATATCGCGATACAGCAGCGGAATATTCAAACCGTTAAGCGCCGTTTTGACGCTAGCGACGCCGCGCGCCCAAAAATCCAGCTTATTAGCGCCGTGGCCATGTTGTTGCCACTGGGCATTGCTGCGCAAAAACACCGCTATCACAGGGCCCTTAGCCGCGGCGGCGGCGAGGGCACTGTTGTCGTCAATACGCAGGTCACTGCGCAGCCATATCAACTGATGTTTCATACGCTCACCTGTCATAGGGGGCTCCTGCGGCACAAAAAAATGGCCGGTCGCCACATGGGCGAACGGCCAGGATAAAAGCGTGCTGGCTAGAGTACGCCCGACTCGCGTAATAGCGGGCGCAACCGGGCAATCGCCTGAGGCAGGTCATCGCCCAGCATGTGTACTGGCCCATCGCGCAAATCGTTTTCGCGCAGACGAGCCACTTCGCCGCATACGCCGATGGGTACGTTAAGCGTCTCAGCCGCTTTAGGCAGCGCCTGGTTGATATAGCTATCGCTCTCCCGCTGACCGCTAGAGAGCAGCACCATGGACGAGTGCAGCCGCGCCACTGCCTGGGGAAGATCCTCAAGCGGCAGCGAGTGGTCAAGCATCTGCACCCGGTAGCCTTGCTCGCTGGCCATTAGCGCCGACATCAGTACCCACAGCGGGCCGGGGTCGTCGGGCATGGCGTTGAGTAGAATCAGCGGGCCACGGGTAGCCTGATTGGCATAGTGCAAGCGGATGCCCACCTGGCTGCGCAGAAAGGCTTCCAACGTGCGGCGAACAAGCTGGTCTGCCTGAATGGCCCACTTGGCTTCTAAGGTCAAAATAACTGGCTGCCAGAGTTCATTAATGGCCACGCTCAGTGGGTAGAGCGCCAAACTCTGATGATAAAACGCCTCCAGCTTGGCGAGATCCAACGCTTCGATAATAGCTTGCAACTGCTGGCGCTGGCTCGCCCAGTCTCCGGCATCAGGTGACGGGGCTTCAATTGTTTCTGGCTGGTCAAGCAAGTCGGCGACTTGACTGACCGGCACACCACGATTGAGCCACTGCAGGATGCGTTCGATGCGGGTGATGTCGTCCTGAGCGTAAAGACGATGACCTTTCGGAGTGCGCTGGGGGCGAATTAGCCCGTAACGTCGTTCCCAGGCGCGAAGCGTGACCGAATTCACCCCAGTTAAGCGAGAAACCTCGCGTATCGGATAGAGTGGCGTATCGGGGGGGTGGGTCGCCTTAAGACTCATGGGCGCCAGTACCTCTTCGTTGACTGCAGTGCGGCGCTGCAGGGGCTTGTTATTGTTCGCCGCGGCGAAGGTGATTCATGTTCCATTTAAAGGTTGCCTGATTTAAAAACTAAACATTAGCACGATACTGTATGCCCATTTGTACAACTTGTCGCTACCCGGTACAACCTTTATAAGAATCCTTCTTAATCATTTAAGCTCGCTCTTTATTGAACCGACCGACCTATTAGCGCCTTTCCTAAACGGTGGCCGGATAGCCAGGCATCCTCAACGCGGCCGTCGCGGAAGCTGTCGCCGCACAGAGCCAGGCCACTTGCATTGTATAAGAAATCATGTGCGCAAGTAGTTGATGGCTGCGCATAGCGCCAGCGATAAGCAGCGCTTTTGATCATCATTGTGCGCCTGCCGGCCGCGTGAACTAGCCTGATAGGTAAGTGTCGGCCAGGCGGCTATGCAGGATTTCAACGATGCCACCAACAGGAGCAAAACCCCATGCGTGTATTAATCACCGGAGGCAGTGGCTTTGTCGGCCAGCGACTATGCCGGCAGTTAGTTGAACAGGGTCACGAGGTGCAGGTGGTCTCCCGCTCGCCTCACCAAGTGCGGGATCGTTTGCCGAACAATTGTGACATTCGCGATAGCGCCCAGGCGTTTATTGAATCGCCGCCGGACGCCTTGGTTAACCTGGCCGGTGAGCCGATTGCCGCCAAGCGCTGGAGCGATGAGCAGAAAGCCAAGCTGATTAACTCCCGGGTGTCGGCGACCGAGCAGTTGGTGGCGCTTTGCGAGCAGCTCAAAGCTAACGGCCAGCCGCTGCCCAAGGTGATGGTGTCGGGTTCAGCGATGGGCTACTACGGCGATCAGGGCAAGCGCGTGGTGACTGAGAAGACCATACCTAACGATGAGTTTGCCCATCGGCTGTGCAAACAGTGGGAGGCAGCCGCTAAGCCTATTGAGGCCATGGGCGTGCGGCTGGCGATTGTGCGCATTGGCCTAGTGCTAGAGGCGGGTGGAGGCAGCCTGGAGAGGATGCTGCCGCCGTTTAAGTGGGGGCTGGGTGGCCGCTTTGGCAGCGGTGAGCAGTTTATGCCGTGGATCCACCGCGACGATTTAGTCGCGGCGATCCTGTTTCTCATCAATCAAGAGGACTTGAGCGGTGCCTTCAATGGCTGTGCCCCGCATCCAGTGACTAATGCCACCTTCACTAAAACCCTGGCCAGTCACCTCAATCGCCCGGCCATTTTCCCAGTACCCGCTTTTGTATTAAAAGCGGGCTTTGGAGAAATGTCGCGGTTACTGCTGACCGGAGCAGATATGCGCCCCGTGCGCCTGGAAGAGGCAGGGTTTAGCTTCCAATACCCCACCCTGGACAAGGCGCTTGAGGCGATCCTTTAGCGGTCGGCATCAACGGTGATAATCACCCGTACTGAGTCCAGCCGCAGGCGGGTGTTTTCAATGGCTTCGCTAAGTGCCTTGCGCTCATCTTTTAGCGCGTCGATTTCCGCACTGCGCACCGCCGGGTTGTGCTCAGCCAGGGCGGTTAAGCGGGCAATCTCGGCGTCCAACTGAGTGCGCATACGCGCTTCGGCGTTCTCGACGATGCTGGGCAACTGGCGCTCGGCTTCGCCTTCACCCTGCGTTAGCAGTTCACGCAGCTGGTCGTGACGGCTCTTGATCAAATCCCGCGCCAGCGACTTGTTGACCTTCTGCAGGTTTTTGCCCAAGCCGGTGAAGGAGATCTTGCTGGTCAGGTTGGCGCCCGATTCATCCAGCAGCAAACGCACCGCGGTGGGTGGCAGGAAGCGGTTAAGATGCAGCTTCTTGGGTGCCGGGCAGTGAGTGCGAAACACCAGCTCGGCCATCAAGCGGCCGCTGGGAATGGCGTCGTGGCGCAGTAGCGCCAGCGCCGAGTTGCCCATGGTGCCATCCAGCACCCGACCCATCATTTCACGCAGCAGTGGGTGTTCCCAGGAGAGCCGCTGCACATCGTCACGGGCCAGCGCCTGGGAGCGGCTGTAGGTGGCGGTAAAGCCCTCTTCACCTTTAACCAGGCCCGGCAGGCCATCCAGCATATGTTGGCTGGGCTGCAGGTGCATTAAGCCCTTGCCGATCTCCTGGCTATCCACGCCGAAAATATCCAACGCTCGCTCAAGATAGCGCGGCAGGGCGGCGTCATCGTCAAGCTCGCGCACCGCGTCGATCACCTGCTGAGCGCGGGCGGGGCGGCAGGCGTTGAGCTCCAGCAGTCGGTTGCGGCCCGCATCGTGCTCCGCCAGCTTGGCGCTAAACATCGTGCGGGTTTCGGCGATGATCTCGTCAAGTGCCTCATCATCCAGCAAGGCATCAGCCAGGGCGTCACCAAAGGCATCAAACAGCTCGTTGCCGACCCCATGGGGGGCACTGAACGCATCCATACCTTCGTGGTACCAGCGCAGCAGGCGCTCGCCGGGGCTGCCCTCAAAAGTAGGAATATGCAGCTCAATAGCGTGGCGCTGACCGATGCGATCCAGGCGGCCAATGCGCTGTTCGAGCTGATCTGGGTGCTGGGGCATATCGAACATCACCAGGTGGCGGCAGAACTGGAAGTTGCGCCCCTCTGAGCCAATTTCCGAGCAGACCAGAACCTGTACGCCCTCATCCTCATCGGCAAACGCCGCCGCCGCGCGGTCACGCTCGATCAGGGAGAGGTCTTCGTGGAACACCGGCGCGTGGTAGCCGCCCAGCACCCGTAGCCCTTCAGCAAGGCCTTCAGCGGTTTCCCGGTGGTGGGCAATGACCAGGACTTTTTCGTTGGCGAAGCCGCTCTCACTGTCGTCGCTAAGCTTTTCCAGTAGCCAGTTAACCCGCGGGTCGATGTGCCACCAGTCTTCGCCATTGAGGGGATCATTGCTGAGCTCGCGGTAGGCCGCGTCGGGGTAGATCAGCACGTCGGGGTGATCCATGCCGGTCTCGATCAACAGCTCGTCGAGGTAGTCGTCGTCGCGCTCTAAGCGGCGCACCACGCGACGGTAGGCCGAAGGCAGCGCTAACGGTGCCAGGTTTAAGCGCCGCTCCGGGAAGCCTCCTACGTGACGGCGGCTGTTGCGGAACATCACTCGACCGGTACCGTGGCGATCCAGCAGCGCTTCGCTCAGCTGGTCGCGAGCGGTGTCCTGCTGCGCTTTGCTTGCCTCCGGGTTGCACAGGATGGCCAGCAGCGCTTGGCTGTCGCGGTCATCGGCTACCGCGGAGACGTCGCTACGGGCGCTAGGGTCGTCAGGCAGTGCCTCCAAGGCGTCGATGGCGCGGGCCACTTCGGTGTAGTGGCTCTCTTCGGCTTTGAAGCGCTCAAGATCGTGGTAGCGCTCGCTATCCAGCAACCGCAGGCGGGCAAAGTGGCTCTTGATACCCATCTGTTCGGGGGTCGCGGTGAGCAGCAGCAGGCCGGGAATCACCGCCGAAAGCTGTTCAACGCACCGATAGCCGGGGCCGCTGCCTTCTTCACTCCAGTCGAGGTGGTGCGCTTCGTCAACAATCAGCAGGTCGAACTGGCTGGCCAGTGCCTGCTCTTGACGCTGAGGGTTGGCAAATAGCCAGCCCTGGCTCGCTAGCACCAGCTGGGCGCTCTCAAAGGGGTTGGCGCTGCCGTGGGCCTGGCTCTGGGTTTCATCCAGTAGCGAGACGTTGAGCGAAAAGCGCCGCAGCAGCTCGACCAGCCACTGGTGAGTGAGGCTGTCGGGCACAAGAATCAGCGCCCGCTCAACACGGCCATTGAGCAGCAGGCGGTGCAGAATCAGGCCAGCTTCAATGGTTTTACCCAGGCCCACTTCATCCGCCAGCAGTACCCGGGGTGCATGGCGGTTGGCCACTTCATTGGCAATGTAGAGCTGATGGGGTATCAGATCGATGCGCGGCCCGGAAAAGCCTAGCGCGCTGTGCTGCTCGATACGTTGATAGTGGTGCAGGGTACGAAAGCGCAAATCAAACCAGTCGTTGCGATCGACCTGGCCGGTCAGCAGGCGGTCGCGAGCCTGGTCGAACTGCATGGTATCGGCGAGTTTGGCCTCGGGCAGCTCGCGCAGATTGCCTTCCTTGTCTTCACCGATATAGGTGATCAGGCCGTTGGACTCTTTGCTGTCATCGACAACGATCTGCCAGCCGTCAGCAGAGAGTACGCGGTCGCCGCTGCCGAACATAACGCGGGTCAGCGGGGCTTGGCGGGTGTTATAGGTACGGGTTTCCTGACTGGCACTGAACAAAATGGTAACGCTACGGGCGTCGCAGTTAAGCACGGTACCGAGCCCAAGCTCGGCTTCGCCGTCGCTAATCCAGCGTTGGCCGGGAGAAAAATCGCTCATGATGCCTCGGGAGAGTCTGCAAAACGGGTCGACTGCCGCCGGTAGTGAGCGCCGGCAGCAACAGGGCGGGGGATTCTAACGCAAAGCAGCGGGGGGATTAAGGTGTATCGGCATCAATCTTGTAACCAGCGATCCAGCTGGGCGCGAGTAAGCTCGCCAACGTGGATATCCAGGGTGTTCCCCTGGCCGTCGAACAGCGCTGTGGTGGGCAATCCCGGTGCTTGAAAAAGCGCCACCAGCTGCTGGCTGGGGTCACGCAGGGCGTAGCGAAATTCAAGCTGCTGCTCATCCAGGTAGCGCACCATGGGCAGTAGGTCTTCGCCTTGGTTAGCAACCACCACGCTGACACCATCGCGTTTTGCAGCCTCCTCGAGCAGCGGCATTTCACGCAGGCAGGGAGGGCACCAGGTCGCCCACAGGTTGACGATAATCAGGTCAGCGTTGTCGGTCAGTGAGGGCAGATGCACGTCATTGCCTTCCACATCCTCAAGGGTGATCTCCGGTAGGGCGTCAACCGCAAAGTCATTGCCCAGGGGCGCCAGGGTGACCAGCACCAGCCATAGGCTAGAAGCGGCGATCAGCATGGCCATTGCTCCGCCCATGGCCAGTAACCGAGCCCGCAGCGTCCAGGCCGTCCATACCAAGCCAGCCGTCATCCCCCACAGGCCATGGTAGCCGGGTTGCCAGACTTTGAGCGCTTCAAGTGGGGCGACGCTATAGCTATCCAGGTTGAGCAGGATATGGCCCACTCGAGCGCCCACTAACCAAACAATAATAAGCCCGGTAAACCAGCGCTGCTGAGCCGGGCGAGGCAGCCCTAGCAAGAAGCGCGCGCAGAGCAGTAGCAGCAGCGCGCAGCCAACGGCGTACAGGCGTGGTAGCGAAATCAGTAGCGGGCCGAGAGCAATGGCGTTCATGGATTTCCCGTTCAGGTTTTCAACGTAGGTTTTTAATTCGGGTTCCCAGTTAAGCATGCTGCGAAGCAGGTACACTAGGAGACCATATCATTTGAGCTGAAAATTACGGAGACGTTATGCCCTCACCCGCTTTCGATAAGCTGCGCGCGCTAGCGATCGGATCCCAGGCGATTGGCCTAATACTGATTATTACCCTGGAAACGGTGATGGGAAACGCCGCACGCCCTTGGCAGGGTGTGGTGCTGGCCGCCATGCTGGTCACCGCGTTAACGATTGCGCTGGTGCGGCTTTACCGACGCAAACGCCTTCAAAAGCAGCTCGCTGAACGCAGGCGATATCTTGAAGAAGGCGACGAGCGTTAGAAAGCGTTGCTTGTGTTTTTGCCGTTCCAGTTCCAGATTAATAGCAGCCTTAACGATTGTCCGCTGAGGCACACTAAAAAATTGCACAACTTTTTACGACACTGGGAGCGACAAATAATATGATCAATAAGCGCGCATTAGCCACCGCTGTGGCGGCCTCAACCCTGGCAATGACCGGGTTCGCACAGGCAGAGGTCAAAGTTGGCTTCTTGGGCGGTTTTACCGGGGGAATCGAAAGTTTAACGCCACCCATTTTTGAAGGTGCTCAGCTAGCTGTAGAGCAGATCAATGAGCAGGGCGGCATTCTAGATGGCCAAACGTTGGTGATGCCGTCTGGCGATACCACCTGTTCCGATGCATCGGCTGCCTCTAACGCCGCCGACCGCATGGTGAACTCTGAAAATGTCACCGCGATTGTCGGTGCGCTGTGTACTGGTGCGACCATTGCTGCGGCTAATAACGCCGCCATTCCCGGTGGTGTGTTGATGGTGTCGCCCGCTTCTACTGCCCCTGCGGTATCTGAGCTGGACGATAATGATCTCGTCTTCCGTACCGTGCCGTCGGATGCTTTCCAGGGCGAGATTCTTGCCAAGCTGTTGCTTGAAAAAGGTATCGACGCAGTGGCGGTCACTTATGTCAACAATGATTATGGTCAGGGGCTTTCTGACGCCTTTAGCGCTGCTTTTGAAGCCGGCGGAGGTGAGATTACTGAGAACCTTGCCCACGAAGATAACCGCGCGGATTATCGCTCTGAGCTAGGCTCACTGTCAGTCAGTGGCGTGGATACTCTCGTCGTGCTGGCCTACGCCGACACCTCGGGTCAGACCGTGCTGCGCCAAGCCTATGAAAGCGGTATGTTTACCCAGTACGTAGGTGCTGACGGCATGGTCGGCGATAGCCTTATTGAAGCCATCGGTGCAGACGTGCTGGATGGTATGATCGCCACGCGCCCCGGCAGCCCTGACCTGCCCGGCACCGAAATCTTTATCGAAGCCGCCGAAGCTGCTGACTTCGATCCAAGCGCAGTATTTGCCGCCCAGGCCTACGATGCCGCTTTCCTGATCGCATTGGCGATTGAGCAGAACGGCAGCGCGGAGCGTGAAGGCCTTTCCGAAGCGCTGCGTAGTGTTTCCAGCGCCCCCGGCGAGGTCATTCTGCCCGGCGAGTGGGAAAAAGCGGTTGAGCTGATTGCCGCAGGCACCGACATCAACTACGAAGGCGCCTCTGGTTCGCATGAGTTCGATGACAACGGCGACGTGCCTGGCGTGGTGGTCGAGATGGCTGTGGAAGACGGCACCTTTACCAGCAAAGGTCAGGTTGATCTTTAATTCTCAGCATTAGTGTTAAAAATGCCGGGCTTATTAAGTCGGGCATTTTTTATTTGGCATGGCCCACCTTGTTGTCCTTAATCTTCCCTGCAATTCCACGTGTGATAGGATCAGAATTAAATTCTGAATGTGTGGGGGGATGATTAAACCCATGAGTTATAAACCCCCGTTTACCATCACCGCCGATATTCTCAATCTGGTCGCAGAGATCAGCGAGCAAGTGGGCAGACTGAACGCTAATGCACTGGATGCTTCGCCTCAGTTGCGCAAGCAAAACCGCATTAAAACCATTACCGGAACGTTGGCGATTGAAGGCAATACCCTGACTGAAGAGCAGGTCACCGCGATTGTAGACGGCCAGCGCGTGATGGGGAGTGTGCGCGAGTTGGCTGAGGTCAAAGGGGCGATTCAGGCTTACGATGCCTTACCCAAGCTGCAACCTGATAGCATCAATGACTTACTCACCGCCCATGGCTTGATGATGTCGGATATTCTGGTAAATGCTGGCGAGTTTCGGCATAAAGCGGTGGGCATCCACAAAGGGAATGTAGTACATCATGTTGCGCCACCTGCTCATCAGGTATCGGGGCTAATGGCGGATTTAACCCATTGGCTAAAACAGGCTAAAGACCATCCTTTAATTACCAGCAGTGTATTTCATTACGAGTTTGAATTTATCCATCCTTTTAACGATGGCAATGGTCGCATGGGACGCTTGTGGCAAACGCTGATTTTGTCGCAATGGCATCCGCTGTTTTTATCGTTGCCGCTGGAAAGCGTTATCAAAGACAACCAGCAGCGCTATTACCAAGCGCTCGAACAAGCAGATCAGCAAGCCGAGAGCACGCCCTTTATTCATTTTATGTTATCGGTCATCGCTCAGACACTAGTACAAAACGCCCCTGTAAATGTCCCTGTAAACGCCCCTGTAAATGTCTCTGGGCTAAAAACACCTGAAGCGATCATGGCGTTAATTCAGCACAACCCGGCGATTACTCGCCAGCAAATAGCCGACACCACAGGGAAAGACATACGTACTATTGGCCGTGCGATGGCCAAGTTACAGCAAGCGGGCAGGTTGAAAAGAGTAGGGTCAGATAAGTCGGGCCATTGGGAGATTATCAGTGAGTGAGCCCCACCCCACGCTTTTCGTTATACGAGTATTGATTGTTACCAAAACTTGTCGTACTGAAGGCGCTTGGTGACCTGTTGCTGCCCGAAAGCGCGCCAGATCTGGCGCGCCGGGCTTAGCTCATCGGTCATATCAATTGTCCCATCAACTGTGACTTTTGATTTTCTCGGGTAGTAGCCCTTTGGGCGCGAAGCGCAGCACCATGGTGATCAATAAGCCAATCACCAGCACCCGTGCCTGCAGGGCGCGGCTATCCATATTGCCTGGTGCATCCCAGCCGAAAGCGCCTTCGCCAAAGGCCACCGCTAACTGCATTAAGAACAGCGCCAGGGGCTCGGACATAATCCAGATAATGTACACCGCCACAGCGCCAAAAATGGTGCCCAGGTTATTGCCTGGCCCACCAAGAATCACCATCACCAGTACCAGGAAGGTATGGTTAAGCGGCAGGTAGCCTTGAGGGTCGAAGAGGCTATTGAAGGTGCCCAGTATGCCGCCGCCCAAGCCCATCAGAATGCAGCCCAGCACGAAGATTTCCAGACGCCGTTTGTTGATATCCTTACCCATTGCCGCAGCGGAGACTTCATTATCGCGAATCGCCCGGATCATACGGCCCCAAGGGGCGTTGTAGGCGCGATTGAGCAGAAAGAAGATCACCGCAATGATCACCGCCGTAAATGAAAGGTAGATAGCCCGGGAGAGCGTAAACCCCAGTTCGGCAGGTCCCGGTGTGGGCCATGGAAGTGGGGAAACCGTAGCGGTACCGCGGGTCAGCCAGTCGGAGTTCTTTAGAAACGCCTTGATGATCTCGGCTATGCCGAGGGTGGCTATCGCCAGATAATCGCTGCGCAAGCCCAAACAGATATGGCCAATAAAGTAGCCGACGCCACCCGCCAGCGCGCCACCGACAATCCAGCCGATCCAGGGCGGTAAGCCCAGCCCACCGACGAAGCCTGCCTGGCTTTCAATCGCATCAGTGACTTCGCGCAGCTGGCTAATCACCACGAGGTAAAGCACCACACCCAGCACCACCGCGATAAACGTACGCAGGGGCTTGGGTACGCCCAGTCGATCCAGCTTGCTGGCGCCAACAATTAATACAATAGCGGCTGCGCCATAAAGCAGCACGCGGCCAAATTCGCCGGGTAGCGCCGTGCCCCAGAAGGCATCGTTGACCGGCACGCTGAAAAACATCGCACAGAAGCCGCCCAGGGCGACAAAGCCCATTACCCCGGCGTTGAACTGGCCGGCATAGCCCCACTGGATGGTTAATCCCAGCGCGAGGATGGCGTAGCAGGCAGCTTCTACCAGCATGCGCGTGCTGTAGGCGGCGCCCATGATGGCGTAGACCGCCAAGACCGCTACGAGCAGCACACCAAACAGAATCAGCTCGCGCAGCGGGAAGCGACGGGCAGACGTGGCGTCTTGGGGAGTGTAGGCAGGGTTGCGCGTTTTTTCTGAGTTGCTCATTAGATCACCTTGCCCTTAAAGAGTCCGGTGGGACGCCACACCAAAATGGCTACCAGAATGAAAAACGGCACCACAATTTTGTACTCGGTACCCACAAAGGCCAGATTCGACGGTAGCTCAAGCCAGGCGGGCAGGCTGTCGCGGAAGGGACGTAGTAGCACGTTCCAGTTAAACACCGCCAGGGTTTCGGCAAAGCCGACCACAAAGCCACCGGCAATGGCGCCGTAAGGGTGACCAACGCCCCCCACAATAGCGGCGGCGAAAATAGGCAGCAGCAGAAAGAAGCTCAAATCGGGTTTGAAGGTAACGTCTAAGGAGAGCAGCGTTCCAGCAATAGCCGCCAGCGCTCCGGCAATCATCCAGGTCACCGCCACGATGGTATTGGTATTAATACCTGATGCTTGGGCGAGTTCAGGGTTATCCGACATGGCGCGCATTGCCTTGCCTAACCGCGAACGGTTAAGGAAAAGGTGTAGTGCGACGACCGCAACGATAGTGATCACGAACAGATAAATCTGCGGTTCGGTAACCACAATCGGTGCACGGGCACCCTCGAAGGGCAGCGCAAGGCGGAAGATCTCTTTACGGTCGTCGACATATAAACTCTGCCCGCCGGTGCCGGAAAAGAGGCGGATCAAGCCCTGTAGAATCAACGTGACCCCCAGCGAGCCAATCACCAGCACAATCGGTTTGACCCCATGGGCACGTAGCGGTTTATAGAAGGTTTTATCGATTCCCACGGCCAAAGCGGCGGTGAGCAGCATCGCCAGAGGCAGCATTAGCACGGCGGTGGGTACACCTAGGCTGGCGCCCGCTGCTGGGAACAGCGTGGTAAGCAGAAGCACCATAAAGGCGCCGAAGGTCATCATGTCGGCGTGGGCGAAGTGGGCAAAGCGCATAATGCTGAAAATCAGCGTTACCCCAATGGCCCCAATGGCATAAATAGAGCCGCTGACGCTGCCCGAAATCACCACATTATTGATGAAAAAAACCAGTTCGTTCACGTCTATCTCCCTGGGGCTAGCCGCCCAAAAAGCTTTTGGCGACATCGGGGTCGGCGAGCAGTGCCGCCCCAGTGTCGGTAAAGCGGTTTTGGCCAGCAGCCAGCACAAAGCCCTTATCGGCTATCGCGAGTGCCTGTTTGGCGTTCTGTTCCACCATCAAAATACCCACGCCAGCGGCGTTGATCTGTTTGACGCGGTCGAAAATCTCATTCATATACAGCGGCGACAGCCCTGCGGTGGGTTCGTCCAGCAACAGTAGGCTCGGCTCGGCCATCAGAGCGCGGCCCATGGCGACCATTTGGCGCTGTCCACCGGAAAGCTCACCGGCAGGCTGGCGGCGCTTTTCGTACAGCGGTGGGAAAAACTCATAGATCTGAGCGAGCATGCGCTTGACGTTTTGCGGCTTTAAAAAGGCGCCCATCTCCAGGTTTTCCTGCACCGAAAGGCTGGGGAAAACGTTCTTCTCCTGGGGCACGAAGCCCATGCCGCGCTGCACCAGCTGGTTAGGCGGCAGGTTTTGGATGGGCTGGCCGTTAAGCAGTATCTCGCCCTGATTAACATGCAGCAGGCCAAAGACCGCTTTCAGCATGGTGGATTTACCCGCCCCGTTAGGGCCGACGATAACACCGACCTCATCGGCTTCCAGCGTCATGTTTACCCCGTTAAGGATATTCATACCGCCATAGCCGCCGTGCACATCCCGTGCGTCGATTAATGGCCTGGTTGTTGATGACATAAGCAAAGTATTCCAGCAAGGTCGCTTGGCAGCGACATCATTATATTAATTGGCTAATGGGAGAAAACGTCACGTTTAAGCGGCATCTGTACCGAAGTAGGCCTCGATGACCTCAGGATTATTCTGGATGTCGTTGATATGCCCCTCCACCATCACACTGCCCTGAGCCAGCACGATAACCGGGTCGCAAAGGCGGGCAATCATCTCCATATCGTGCTCAATGACCAGAAAGGTGTAACCCATTTCGCGGTTGAGCCGCTCAATATTGCCGATCAAATCACCCAGCAGGGTGCGGTTTACCCCGGCGGCGATCTCATCAAGTAGCACTACCTTGGCGTTGGTCATCATGGTGCGGCCAAGCTCCAGCAGCTTCTTTTGCCCTCCGGACAAATTACCCGCCAGCTCGTTGCGCACATGGTGCAGGCCAACAAAGTCGATGACTTCCAGGGCGCGGCGGCGCACCTCCGCCTCTTCTCGCTGCACTTTGCCGGGCTTTAGCCAGGCACTGAAAAGGTCTTCACCGGCTTGCTTGGGCGGTACCATCATGAGGTTTTCCAGCGCGCTCATCTGGCTGAACTCGTGGGCGATCTGAAAGGTGCGCAATAAGCCGCGATGAAAGCGCTGGTCGGCGCTGAGCGAGGTAATGTCTTCTCCATCAAGCAGCACATGGCCGCTGTCAGGCGTCAGGGCGCCAGCAATGAGATTAAACAGGGTTGATTTACCTGCGCCGTTGGGGCCAATCATCCCGGTAATGGAGCCCTTCTCCACTTGAATGGAGCAGTCATTAATCACCTGTAGGCCGCCGAACGCTTTGTTGACTCGCTGTACTTCAATAAGAGGGGTCATGGTGTCTCCACGCGATACAGGCGGCTAATTAAGCCGCCTGCACACTGTTATTAAGTTATTTGTCGTGGTTTTTTCAGCCACCGCTGGCTGGCTGCAAAGGCACCAATAATGAGCAGCGCGCCGAGGGTGGGGATAAGATAGCCATCCACCTGAGGAATGGTGCGTAAAAACACAAAGGCTACGGCGGCGGGGGCCACAAAGCGCACCAGAAACCGCCAGAATTTAAACCAAGTGACGCTGCTGCCCAGTTCCTTCATCACTTCGCTCTGGGTTAGCGCCCAACCGGCGAATAGGGCTATCAGCAGGCCGCCCACCGGCATAAATATATTGGTGAGTAGCTCGATAAACTCAAACGCACTGCGCCCAAACAGGCTATGGAAAATCGTCCCCTCGGCCCACATATTGAAGCTAACCACCGTCAACAGACCCATTGCCCAGGCGGCAATCACCATAATGGTAACGGCCTGTGGGCGGGTCATGTCGAAACGCTCCACCAGGAACGCCGCGACGGGCTCGATCAACGAAATAGAGGAACTGATAGCTGCGCCGAGAACCAGAATAAAGAACACCCCGCCCACCAAAGCGCCAAACGGCATTTCGGCAAACGCCAGCGGAAGGGTAACAAACATTAGCCCAGGGCCTTGCCCGGTTTCCAGACCGGCGCCAAACACCAGAGCAAAAATGGCCAGGCCCGCCACCATCGCCACGGCGGTATCGACGATGGCAACAGCAAAGGCGGTGCGGGTTAGTGAGACCTCGCTGGGCATGTAGGCGCCGTAAGCCATAATTGCCCCCATCCCCAGGCTAAGGGTGAAGAATGATTGGCCCATGGCCTGCAGCCAGCCTTCAAGGCTGAGGTCGGCGATATTAAAGGTAAACAGGAAGCTGGCAGCGGCACCTATATCGCCATTCACTACGCCGTAGGCCAGCACTACCAACAGAATTACAAACAGCGCGGGCATCATAATGCGCAGGCCTGATTCGATGCCTTTATGAATCCCCATGCCGACAATCAGCGCGGACGCGGCAATGAAAAGGGTGTGATAGAGCGTCATTAGGCCAGGGGCGGCCAGTAGTGCGTCAAAGCCAGTGCTAATGGTCTGAGCGTCGGCACCGACCAGTGAGCCGGTCAGCATCAGCCAAGTGTAGTGAATCGCCCAGCCGGCAATCACCGAATAGAAGCTTAAAATCAAAAACGCCGAGGCAGCGCCCAGCCAGCCGATCGTTTCCCAGGCCCGAGAGGTGCCATGGGTTTTGGTCAGGTGCCGCATACCCATAATCGGGCTCTGGCGGCTGGTGCGACCCAGCATGATCTCGGCAATCAGAATCGGTATGCCAACGGCGAAGATCGTCAGTGCGTAAACCAATATAAAGGCACCGCCACCGTTTTCACCGGTGAGGTAGGGGAAGCGCCATAGATTGCCCAAACCGACGGCGGAACCAACGGCGGCGAGAAGAAAAGTGCCTTTATGCGTCCAGACGTTATGACCGCTCATGGGTAAGAGTGTCCGTGTTTGGGCGTCAGGATGGGGGTAAGTATCCAAACACCTGTATGAATGTAGCGATGTCAGCGTGCCTTGGACGCGCTGAACTTAGCGTCACTGTGCGATAGAACGCGGCACCTTTCCAGCGTATTAGCGTTTAGGCTGCGTTTAGGGAAGTATCTTGGCAGCTATTGAGCGGTCATGAAGTGTGGCAACGAGGCATAAAAAAACCCGCTTTCGCGGGTTTTTGGGTACTGACTGCTTGGAACGGATTACTTCTTGCTGTAACGCTTACGCTCGGTTTCTTTCAGCAGCTTTTTGCGCAGGCGGATGTGCGCCGGCGTGACTTCGACGAGCTCGTCAGAGTCGAGGAACTCGATGGCCTGCTCCAGGGAGAACTTAACCGGCGGGGTTAAGACGATGTTTTCATCGTTACCGGTGGAGCGCATGTTGTCGAGCTTCTTGCCTTTGGTGGGGTTAACCACCATGTCGTTAGCGCGGTTGTTGATACCGATCAGCATGCCTTCGTAAACTTCCGTGGCGTGATCGATAATCAGCTTGCCGCGCTCTTGCAGCGCATACAGCGCATAGGCAAGGGCTTTACCGTCGACCATCGAAACCAACACGCCGTTGCGACGCTCGATAGAGGCTTCAGGCTTCAGCGGGCCGTAGTGATCAAAGCGGCTGGTCAGGATGCCGGTGCCCGAAGTCAGGGTCAGAAACTGGCCACGGAAACCGATCAAGCCGCGGGCAGGAATGATGAAGTCCAGGCGAACCCGTCCTTTACCGTCCGGCAGCATGTTGGTCATCTCACCTTTACGGTAGCCCAGCTCTTCCATGATCGAGCCTTGGTGCTGCTCTTCACAGTCGATGATGACCTCTTCGTAGGGCTCCTGCTTCTCACCGTCGATCTCTTTGATGATGACTTCAGGGCGGCCTACGGCCAGCTCAAAGCCTTCACGGCGCATGGTTTCGATCAGCACCGAGAGGTGCAGCTCGCCACGGCCAGAAACCTTGAACTTCTCAGGGGTTTCGCCCTGCTCAACGCGCAGGGCCACGTTGTGAATCAGCTCTTGATCAAGGCGATCCTTGATGTTGCGGCTGGTCACAAACTTACCGTCTTTACCGGCGAACGGTGAATCGTTGACCTGGAAGGTCATTGAAACGGTCGGTTCGTCGACGGACAGTGGCGGCAGCGCTTCGACCTTGGCCGGATCGCATAGCGTATCCGAAATCGACAGATCGTCGATGCCGGTAACACAGACGATGTCGCCCGCGGTGGCTTCGTTGGTCTGCACGCGCTCAAGGCCCATATGGGTCATGACCTGACCGATTTTGCCCTTACGCACATTGCCGTCAACGCCGATGATCGACACCTGCTGGTTCGGTTTCACCGCGCCACGCTTGATGCGACCCAGGCCGATAACGCCTACATAGCTGTTGTAATCCAGCGCAGAGATCTGCATCTGGAAGGGGCCGTCAAGCTCAACCTTCGGCGGCTCGACGATATCGACGATGGCCTGGAACATGGGATCCATGTTGTCCGCCAGCTCTTCAGGATCCATACCGGCAATGCCGTTTAGGGCAGAGCAGTAGATGATTGGGAAATCGAGCTGTTCGTCAGACGCACCGAGGTTGTCGAACAGGTCAAAAATCTGGTCGATAACCCAGTCAGGGCGTGCTCCGGGACGGTCAATTTTGTTGACCACCACGATCGGCTTCAGGCCTTGGGCGAATGCTTTCTGGGTCACAAAGCGGGTTTGCGGCATCGGGCCATCAACGGCGTCTACTAGCAGTAGCACCGAATCGACCATTGACATGACGCGCTCAACCTCGCCGCCGAAATCGGCGTGCCCAGGCGTATCCACGATGTTGATGTGGTAGCCGTTACCTTGGCTGTCTTGCCATTGAATGGCCGTGTTCTTGGCCAAAATGGTAATGCCACGCTCTTTTTCCTGATCGTTTGAGTCCATGATGCGCTCTTGACCTTCTGCTTTACGGTCAAGGGTGCCGGACTGGCTCAGGAGCTTGTCGACCAGTGTGGTTTTACCATGGTCAACGTGGGCTATGATCGCGACGTTGCGCAGGTTATTAACCGCGCTGGAGTTTTGCTGGTTTTGCATGCTGAGAGAGAACTCTTGTGAACACCCGTTCGTCCACGGGTCGGAAAATGCGGGTCGCAAGGGCTGGCAATTTGCCGACCATCTTGGCTCAGGGCTTGCGTCCAATAGCCATTCTACCATGTCGAAGGCTTCGCTGATATTACTGCCTCTCATATCAACCTTGGTCTAGGAATGTTTTCGCCATGAACCTCCATCCGCTAGACTAGCGCTTTTCCCACTGGGGCAGGAGCATGACCATCGGCAACCTGATGCGTTTGTTAAGCGATGGCGAGGTTCACTCTGGCGAGCAGCTGGGTGAAGCGCTGGGTATTTCTCGTGCGGCGGTGTGGAAACAGTTAAAAAAACTGGAAGCACTAGGGGTGGAGGTAGTGGCGGTGAAAGGCCGTGGCTACCAGCTCTCGCAGCGCCTGGAGCCCTTGGAGGGCGCTAAAATCGTGGAGCGGCTGCCCGCACAGGCGCGCCACCACCTTGCGCGCCTGTTTGTTGAGGACCAGTTACCCTCCAGCAATGAGTATCTGCGCCAACGCTTTGAGCAGGGCGCCGGGCATGGCGAAGTGTGCCTGGTTGAGCTGCAAACGGCGGGACGTGGGCGCCGTGGTCGTGTCTGGTCGACGCCCTGGGGTCAGAGCTTAATGCTATCGCTGGGCTGGCGCTTTGAGTCGGGTATTGCGGTGCTGGAGGGCTTGAGCTTGGCGGTAGGCGTTGTCGTTGCCCAAGTGCTTGAGCAGCATGGTGTGGCGCCGAAGCTTAAGTGGCCTAACGATATCCTGCTCTCCGAGCAGGGTGATGGCCCAGGCGACGAGTTAGGCAAGCTGGCCGGTATTCTTATCGAAGTGACCGGGGATGCCGCAGGCCCCTGCGAAGTCGTCATTGGTATGGGCATGAATCTTTGGCTGCCCGCTGCCCAGCGGGCAGCGATCGACCAACCTGTTGCGGCGCTTTTCGAGCGACTGCCGGATATCTCGCGTAATCAGTTGGCCTCAGACGTAGTGTCGGGCCTGCTGGCGATGCTGGCTAACTTTGAACAACATGGCTTTGCCGCCTGGCGGGATGCGTGGAATCAGCGTCACGCCTATGCGGGGCTGCCGATTAGAGTGATTCAAGGACAGCAGACCAGCGATGCGATCGCCGGAGAAGTGGATGAGAGTGGTAACCTCTGGGTTGCCGAAAATGGTCACTCGCGACGCCTAGCCGGCGGTGAGATCAGCGTGCGCAGGCGTTTATGATTCTGGATCTGGATATCGGCAACACGCTGTCTAAATGGCGGCTCAAGGATGCCGAGAGTAGCGAGATACGTTCCCGCGGGGCTGTATGGACCCGGGAAGAGTGGCGCCCGGGGGCCGATATTCCCGATCTCGACGTGGTCGAGGCGGTACGTATATCAAGCGTCGCCAGGGCGGCCGTGCTGGAAGAAACCGTCGCCTTGTTGCGCCGCCGGGTGCGTCATGTGCACGTGGCGCACTCAACCCATGAGGCGTTGGGCGTGATTAATGGCTACGAAGAGCCGGGGCGTTTAGGCGTCGATCGTTGGATGGGGGCGCTGGCGGGCTATCAGCTAGCAGGTGGTTGCTGTGCGGTGGATTGTGGCAGCGCGATTACTATCGACTTTGTGCTGCCAGGGGGCCAGCACCTGGGCGGCTTTATTATCCCCGGTCTTCGCCTGATGAAAGAGAGCCTGAAGCTTGGTACTCGCAATGTGGCCATCGACCCTGAAAGTGAGGCCGATGAGTTGCTGGAGCCAGGACGACGCACCGTTGATGCGGTTAATCACGGTATTTATATGGCCGCCGTCAGTGCCATTAACCGCATTTATAGCGAAGTGTGCGATCAAGAGGGTGTGGCGCTGCCAATGCTGTTGACGGGGGGCGATGCGCGTGTTGTCTCACGGGGAGTGCAGGTGCCTCATGCGGTGTGGCCGGATATGGTTTATGGCGGCTTAGAGGCGTGCTTTCCGATGACTTTCGCCGAGCGTGCGGGCAAAATGTCGGGTGCGCCGCGGGTGCCTGAGCCGGTAGCGCTAGAAAAGATTCGCGCGGCACTTGCATTCTCCATGCTGCTTTGACAGAATGCAGCGCGTTCCAAGGCAGGCAGAAGATGCGCTGGCATCGCAAGCTGCGATAAATTAAGTAAATATCTAGCTTGACACTGTTTTGGAGGCTGGCATAATGTGCCGCCACAGTTGGAGAGGTTCCCGAGTGGCCAAAGGGAGCAGACTGTAAATCTGCCGCGAAAGCTTCGAAGGTTCGAATCCTTCCCTCTCCACCAAGTTTATCAGGCGCTGAACTGTTCAGTGTTTGGGAATGAAAAGCCGGTAAGCGGGCGTTAGCTACTGTTTCTCGTGCAGCGGATTGTCATTCTATAGGCAAGTTCGGCGGGCGTAGTTCAATGGTAGAACCTCAGCCTTCCAAGCTGATGGTGCGGGTTCGATTCCCGCCGCCCGCTCCAGTTGATGTGTTTAGCTCATGTAGCTCAGGGGTAGAGCACACCCTTGGTAAGGGTGAGGTCGACGGTTCAATTCCGTCCATGAGCTCCATATTGCAGATCAAGCGAGCGAAGCTCGCTTTTTTTGTCTCTGTGTTTGGGTGGGTTTTTGTGACGCTTGAGCATAAAGAAGGGGTTGTCAGGTGTGGGATTCTCCGCTACCATGGCGCCCGCTGTTGTATAGGCGGTCGAAAAGACGCTTATTGGCAGAAGCAAGAAGCAAAAAGTAGATAGACGTTAGAAAGTCTAGAAAGTACGAAGATAGAAAGTCAGTACGACGATACAGGCCAGTAGCTCAATTGGCAGAGCAGCGGTCTCCAAAACCGCAGGTTGGGGGTTCGATTCCCTCCTGGCCTGCCAGCCTTCCCCAGGTTGGTATGTCTTTTTCCAAAATTCTTTTATCGTTCGCCGCACCCTGAGGAGTCTCGTTTTTATGAAGCCTGGTTCTGTAAAACATGGCGCCGAGGTGCAACAGACGCGCCATGACGGGCTCAAGTGGGCGGCGGTCGTAGCGCTGCTTGTCGTTGCTGTTGTTGGTAATACCTATTTCGCCGATATTGGCCTGCTCTACCGCGTGCTTGGTGTGGTGGTGTTGTGTGTGATTGCGGGTTTGATCGCGCTAACCACTACCAAAGGTCGTGATTTAGTAGAGCTTGCCAGAAGCGCCAAGAAAGAGATTCAGCGCGTTGTATGGCCGACCCGTCCCGAAACCATTCAGACCACGGCCATTGTGCTAGTGGCCGTCTTGGTGGTGGGGCTAATGCTGTGGTTGATCGACACTCTTCTTGGCTGGGCGATGTCCGGCGTCATTGGTTAGGAGCTTTCATGTCCAAACGTTGGTACGTCGTTCACGCTTATTCTGGCTTTGAAAAGCATGTCATGCGCTCACTGATCGAGCGTGTGAAGATGTACGGTATGGAAGATCGCTTTGGCGAAATTCTGGTGCCGACCGAAGAAGTTGTCGAAATGCGTGACGGCAAGCGTCGCAAGAGCGAGCGCAAATTTTATCCCGGCTACGTACTAGTCGAGATGGAAATGGCCGACGAAACATGGCACCTCGTCAATGAGACGCCGCGTGTTATGGGCTTTATCGGTGGAACAAAAGAGAAGCCAGCGCCAATTACTTCTCGTGAAGCAGACGCAATTTTGCTGCGCGTTAAAGACGGTACTGACAAGCCGCGGCCTAAAACGATGTTTGAACCGGGCCAGTCAGTGCGCGTTATCGATGGGCCGTTTGCCGATTTCAACGGTGTTGTCGAAGAAGTTAATTATGAAAAGAGTCGTCTGCATGTCAGCGTGCTGATCTTCGGGCGCTCTACACCTGTTGAGTTAGAGTTCTCTCAGGTCGAGAAAGAGTAACTAGTGAATAGTTAGTAGTAGCTAGTGAATGGTAAGATAAGCGGTAAGTGTTAATTCGTGTGAAATGGCTAGTCAGCTGTTTCACTGGTACCGGGGAGCCTTCGGGCGCTATTACCCAACTGGAGTGTTAAAGATGGCCAAGAAAGTACAGGCTTATATCAAGCTGCAGGTTGCTGCAGGTAAAGCCAATCCAAGTCCGCCGGTAGGCCCTGCGCTGGGTCAGCACGGCGTGAACATCATGGAATTCTGTAAGGCGTTCAACGCCGCGACTCAAGAAATTGAGCCGGGCCTGCCGACGCCAGTCGTGATCACCGTCTACTCTGACCGTAGCTTCACGTTCGTCACCAAGACGCCGCCTGCTGCCGTGCTGCTGAAAAAAGCCGCTGGCATCAAGTCCGGTTCTGGTGAGCCGAACAAGAAGAAGGTCGGCACCGTAACGCGTGAACAGCTTGAAGAGATCGCCAAGACTAAAGAGCCTGATTTGACGGCTGCGAATCTCGATGCCGCTGTACGCACCATTGCTGGCAGCGCTCGCAGCATGGGCCTAAACGTGGAGGGTCTCTGATCATGGCTAAACTGTCTAAGCGTGCGAAAATCATTCGCGAAAAAGTAGACACTACTAAAGCCTACTCTATTGAAGAAGCGGTTGCGCTGCTCTCTGAGCTGTCTACTGTTAAATTCAAAGAGTCTGTTGATGTCGCCATCAACCTGGGCGTTGATCCACGCAAATCCGACCAGGTTGTGCGTGGCGCTACCGTCATGCCTAACGGTACCGGTAAAGACGTACGCGTTGCAGTCTTCACCCAAGGTGCTAATGCCGATGCCGCTAAAGAAGCCGGCGCCGACATCGTGGGTATGGACGACTTGGCTGAGCAAGTGAAAAAAGGCGTGATGGATTTTGACGTCGTTATCGCTTCGCCCGATGCTATGCGCGTTGTAGGTCAACTAGGTCAAATTCTAGGCCCGCGTGGCCTAATGCCTAACCCGAAAGTTGGCACCGTAACGCCCGACGTGGCGACGGCGGTTAAAAATGCCAAAGCGGGTCAGGTGCGTTTCCGTACTGACAAGAACGGCATCATCCACACTACCCTGGGTAAAGTGGATTTTGACGCCTCAGCGATTAACGGCAACCTGGAGGCACTGGTTGCTGACCTGAAGCGCCTCAAGCCGAGCTCGTCTAAAGGCATTTACTTCAAAAAAATGACCCTGTCTACTACCATGGGCCCGGGTTTGACAATCGATCACTCTGCTTTCGCGTAAGCGAGTCATCGTTGGTTTTTTTGTAGGAACCGAGCAAGAACTTTGCGGTCCCCCGTTTGGTGGCTATCACTGGCCGGGGCATCGTCAAAGACCGCAGGTGCCGCGCTTGATAAGTACGCAAGTACTTACAAGGGCGGCTTAATTGCCCTATAAGCGCCTGCGCAGATGGTGTGGCCGCCAGTTGGTTAAGCTTAAGACGGCTTTCTGGTGAGCACCATCCCCAAGGCTTCCCGCTTTGCAGCGCTTTTAGCACAGCAGAGTGGGGAGAGATGGTAACCACCGGAACCTTCCTGGGTTCCGGCACGAAGGAGTGATCACTGTGCCACTAGCACTTGAAGGCAAGAAAGCGATTGTTGCCGAGGTCAGTGAAGCGGCCAAGGGCGCACTCTCCGTCGTAGTTGCTGATTCTCGCGGCGTTACGGTTGGTAAAATGACCGATCTGCGCAAGCAGGCGCGTGAGAATGGTGTAGAGCTGCGTGTTGTACGTAATACGCTGGCTCGCCGCGCTCTCGAGGGCACTCAGTGGGAGTGCTTGAACGATAGCTTCGTTGGTCCTACGTTGTTGGCCTTCTCTACTGATCATCCGGGCGCTGCCGCTCGTCTGTTCAAAGAGTTTGCTAAAGCGGACAAGAACTTCGAAGTAAAAGCGTTGGCCTACGAAGGTGAGCTGATTCCGGCTGCTGACATCGACCGTCTGGCAACCCTACCGACTCACGACGAAGCAATTGCCAAGTTGATGTCGGTAATGAAAGAAGCCTCCGCTGGCAAGCTGGTTCGTACTCTGGCCGCTCTGCGCGACCAGAAGCAAGAAGCTGCATAAGCAGTTCTTCTTGCAGGTGGCGTAAACGGTCTAACCAGGGCGCTGCCTGAACCGAGCAATGAATCCTGAGTCCTCGGCTGACCGAGACTCCCGCAAAGTTAGGAATGAAACAATGGCACTGTCTAAAGACGATATCATCAATGCTGTAGCCGACATGACCGTAATGGAAGTTGTCGAGCTGATCGAAGCAATGGAAGAGAAATTCGGCGTTTCTGCTGCCGCTGCCGTAATGGCTGGTCCGGCTGCTGGCGGCGAAGTAGCTGAAGAACAGACTGAGTTTGACGTAGTTCTGACCGCTGCTGGCGACAAGAAAGTTAACGTGATCAAAGCAGTACGTGAGATCACTGGCCTTGGCTTGAAAGAAGCTAAAGGTGCTGTTGACGGCGCTCCGGCGACCATCAAAGAAGGTCTGTCTAAAGACGACGCTGAAGCAGCTAAAGCCAAGCTGGAAGAAGCGGGCGCAACCGTCGAGCTCAAGTAAGCCTTGTGCGGACGGCTTTACGCGCTGCGTAAGCTTCCACGGCTGGCGGCGGGATTTCCCGCTGCCGGCCTTTTTCTGTTGTAGCTGGTGTCGAACACTCGGTGATATTGAACGACAGCAGTACTGCTCATTGAGAGTAGCCACGACAGAAACGTAAAAGCGTTATTGAAGATGGCGTTATTGAAGATAGTGTTATCGACTACAGTGTTATCGACGACTGAGTTATCGAACTAGATTTTCGACGGCGAGCTACCGATTGAGGAGCTTGCTGTCTGTGTCTGACGAAGCTCGCAGGGCAGATGACCACGCATCGGTCACCCATGGTGAACAAGCTGGGGAATACAGATGGCTTACTCATATACTGAGAAAAAACGCATCCGCAAGGATTTCGGCAAACTGCCCCAAGTGATGGATGTGCCTTACTTGCTGGCGATCCAGCTTGATTCCTATTACGACTTCCTCCAGCAAGATCGTTCGCCCGACGAGCGTCACGAGGTCGGTCTGCACGCGGCATTCAAGTCCGTGTTTCCGATTGAGAGCTTCTCCGGCAATGCAGCGCTTGAGTATGTCAGCTACCGCTTTGGCACGCCGGCGTTCGATGTTAAGGAGTGCCAACTGCGCGGCGTGACTTACTCCGCCCCGCTGCGCGTCAAGGTTCGCTTGATCATCTATGATCGCGACTCCTCGAACAAAGCAATTAAAGATATTAAAGAGCAAGAAGTCTACATGGGGGAAATCCCCCTGATGACTGAGAACGGTACCTTTGTTATCAACGGTACTGAGCGGGTTATCGTCTCCCAGCTCCACCGCTCGCCCGGTGTGTTCTTCGATCACGACAAAGGTAAGAGCCACTCTTCCGGCAAGCTGCTCTATTCAGCTCGCGTGATTCCTTATCGTGGCTCCTGGTTAGACTTCGAGTTTGACCCCAAGGATAACGTTTTCGTACGTATTGACCGTCGCCGCAAGCTGCCGGCCTCGGTACTGATGCGTGCGCTGGGGATGAACACCGAAGAAATTCTGGCCGAGTTCTTTGAAACCAGCGTCTTCCACATTGAGAAATCCGGTTTCTATGTTGAGCTGGTTCCGTCGCGCCTGCGCGGCGAGACAGCTACTTTCGACATCAAGGATGGCGAAGGTAATGTGATCGTTGAAGAGGGGCGTCGGATTACCCAGAAGCATATTCGTCAGCTTGAAAAAGCCGGCCTTGAGCGTCTGGACGTGCCGATGGAGTACCTGTTCGGCAAAACGCTGGCTAAAGATCAAATCGACTCCAAAACAGGCGAGCTGATCTGCCCGTGTAATACCGAGATCACTCCCGAGGTGCTTGAGCGCATGGCCCAGGGTGGCATTACCTTGGTGGAAACGCTCTACACCAATGATCTCGACTGCGGTTCATTCATTTCCGACACCTTGAAGCTGGATGCTACTAATTCCGCGCTTGAAGCGTTAGTCGAAATTTACCGCATGATGCGTCCCGGCGAACCGCCCACCAAAGAGTCTGCCGAGACCCTGTTTAACAACCTGTTCTTCTCTGAGGACCGCTACGACCTGTCTGGCGTTGGCCGCATGAAGTTCAACCGTCGCCTGCGTCGTGATACTGACACGGGCTCCGGCGTACTGGATCGCAAAGACATTCTTGATGTGCTGCGCGAGCTGATCAGTATCCGTAACGGCTTCGGTGACGTTGACGATATCGATCACCTGGGTAACCGCCGTATTCGCTGTGTGGGCGAGATGGCAGAGAACCAGTTCCGCGTAGGCCTGGTGCGTGTAGAGCGCGCCGTGAAAGAGCGTCTTTCCATGGCGGAAAGCGAAGGCCTGATGCCCCAAGACTTGATCAACGCCAAGCCGGTCGCGGCGGCGGTGAAGGAGTTCTTCGGTTCCAGCCAGCTTTCGCAGTTTATGGATCAGAACAACCCGCTTTCTGAGGTTACCCACAAGCGTCGTGTGTCGGCACTCGGCCCCGGTGGTTTGACCCGTGAGCGTGCTGGCTTCGAAGTACGTGACGTTCACGCCACGCACTACGGGCGTCTATGCCCGATCGAAACGCCAGAAGGCCCGAACATCGGTCTGATTAACTCGCTGGCCACTTACAGCCACACTAACAGCTACGGTTTCCTCGAAACGCCGTACCGTAAAGTGGTTGATCGTCAGTTGACCGACGACATCGTTCACCTCTCGGCGATCGAAGAGGGCGATTTCGTTATCGCCCAGGCATCAGCAGCGGTAGATGAGTCCAACAAGTTAAGTGATGACCTGGTTCAGGTTCGTCACCGCGGTGAAACGACCTTTATGCGTCCTGAACAAGTGACGCTAATGGACGTGTCGCCACGTCAGGTTGTATCAGTCGCAGCGGCATTGATTCCGTTCCTGGAGCACGATGACGCCAACCGCGCCTTGATGGGTTCTAACATGCAGCGTCAGGCGGTACCGACCCTGCGTGCCGATAAGCCGCTGGTAGGTACGGGCATGGAGCGCTTTGTTGCCCGTGACTCCGGCGTCTGTGCGGTGGCCAATCGCGGCGGCGTGATTGATTCCGTCGATGCGCGTCGTGTCGTTGTACGGGTTAATGAAGATGAAATCATCGGCGGTGAAGCCGGCGTTGATATCTACAACCTGACCAAGTACACCCGCTCGAACCAGAACACCTGTATGAACCAGCGCCCCATCGTGCGGCCTGGCGACAGCGTGGCACGTGGCGATATTCTCGCTGACGGCCCGTCGGTGGATATGGGCGACCTGGCGCTGGGCCAGAACATGCGCATCGCGTTTATGCCCTGGAACGGTTACAACTTCGAGGACTCCATCCTGCTTTCCGAGCGGGTCGTTCAAGAAGACCGTTTCACCACGATCCACATTCAGGAACTGACCTGTGTGTCCCGCGACACCAAGTTGGGCTCGGAAGAAATTACCTCCGATATCCCTAACGTGGGCGAGTCTGCGCTCTCCAAGCTGGATGAAGCGGGCGTTGTCTACATCGGTGCCGAAGTCGGCCCGGGCGATATTCTGGTCGGTAAAGTAACGCCGAAGGGTGAAACCCAGCTGACGCCTGAAGAGAAGCTGCTACGTGCCATCTTCGGCGAGAAAGCGTCTGACGTTAAAGACACTTCCCTGCGTGCCCCCACCGGCATGAAAGGTACGGTCATCGACGTTCAGGTGTTTACTCGTGACGGCGTTGAGAAAGATTCACGCGCCCTGTCGATCGAGCGCACTCAGCTTGACGAAGTTCGTAAGGATCTCCAAGAGACTTACCGTATCGCCGAAGACGCCACTTTTGAGCGTCTAAAGCGTACCCTTGACGGTCAGGCTGTTAACGGCGGCCCGAACCTCAAGAAAGGTGACGTGCTCGACGAGGCATACCTGGATGAATTGCCGCGTCAGCAGTGGTTCAAACTGCGTCTGCAGGATGAGTCCTACAACGAGCTGCTGGCACAGGCCGACGAACAGCTGGAAACCCGTCGTAAAGAGATGGACGAGCGCTTTGAAGATAAGAAGCGCAAGCTGACCCAGGGCGATGATCTCGCACCGGGCGTGCTAAAAATCGTCAAAGTCTATATGGCGGTTAAGCGTCGCATCCAGCCGGGTGACAAGATGGCCGGTCGTCACGGTAACAAAGGTGTTATCTCGGCGATTATGCCCATCGAAGACATGCCGTTTGATGAAAAGGGCGAGCCGGTCGACGTGGTGCTGAACCCGCTGGGCGTACCGTCGCGTATGAACGTCGGTCAGATTTTGGAAACCCACCTGGGTATGGCGGCACGTGGCTTGGGCGTCAAGATCGAAGCCATGCTGCGCGACGCACGTGGACAGCAAGTGGCCGAGATCCGTGATTTCCTGGGGCAGATCTACAATACGCAAGGTACGCGCGTTGAAGATCTCGACTCCCTGACGGATGACGAGATCATCGCCCTGGCGAAGAACCTCAAAGGTGGTGTGCCTATGGCCACGCCGGTGTTTGACGGTGCCAAAGAGCACGAAATCAAGCACCTGCTGAAGCTGGCGGACATCCCCGAGTCGGGTCAGATGGCCCTGTTCGATGGCCGTACCGGTGATGCTTTTGACCGTCCGGTCACCGTTGGCTACATGTACATGCTGAAGCTTAACCACTTGGTAGACGACAAGATGCATGCGCGTTCTACTGGTTCTTACTCGCTGGTTACCCAGCAGCCCTTGGGTGGTAAGGCGCAATTCGGTGGTCAGCGCTTCGGTGAGATGGAAGTGTGGGCGCTGGAAGCTTACGGCGCTGCATACACGCTACAAGAGATGCTCACCGTCAAGTCGGACGACGTCGAAGGCCGCACCAAGATGTACAAAAACATCGTGGATGGCGACCACACCATGCAGGCAGGCATGCCGGAATCCTTCAACGTACTCGTGAAGGAAATCCGCTCGCTGGGCATCGATATCGAGTTAGAGAGCTAGGAGCCGTCCCATGAAAGATTTGGTGAAAGTACTCAAATCGCAGTCTCAGTCCGAAGAGTTTGACGCGATCAAGATTACCCTGGCGTCGCCGGACATGATTCGCTCCTGGTCGTTTGGCGAGGTGAAGAAGCCTGAGACCATCAACTACCGTACCTTTAAACCGGAGCGGGATGGCCTGTTCTGCGCCAAGATTTTTGGCCCGGTTAAGGATTACGAGTGCCTGTGCGGCAAGTATAAGCGCATGAAGCACCGCGGTATCATCTGCGAAAAGTGTGGCGTAGAAGTGACCAAAGCCGCCGTGCGCCGTGAGCGCATGGGGCACATCGAGCTCGCTTCGCCGGTGGCACACATTTGGTTTTTGAAGTCACTACCGTCGCGTATCGGCATGTTCCTCGATATGACCCTGCGTGATATCGAGCGCGTGCTGTATTTCGAAAGCTTTGTCGTTATCGATCCAGGCATGACCACGCTGGAGCGTGGTCAGTTGATGAACGACGAGCAGTACTTTGAAGCACTGGAAGAGTTCGGTGATGACTTCGACGCCCGCATGGGTGCCGAAGCCGTTCAGGAGCTGCTCAAAGACATCGATCTGGAAGAAGAGATTAACCACCTGCGCGAAGAGATTCCGCAGACTAACTCCGAAACCAAGATCAAGAAGCTCTCCAAGCGCCTCAAGCTGCTTGAAGCCTTCTACCACTCCGGTAACGCGCCGGCGTGGATGGTCATGGAAGTGCTGCCCGTGCTGCCACCGGATCTGCGTCCGCTGGTACCGCTGGACGGTGGCCGTTTCGCGACCTCCGATCTCAACGACCTTTACCGTCGTGTGATCAACCGTAACAACCGCCTGAAGCGTCTGCTCGATCTCAATGCGCCGGACATTATTGTGCGCAACGAGAAGCGTATGCTGCAGGAAGCCGTCGATGCACTGCTCGACAATGGTCGTCGTGGCCGCGCGATCACGGGCTCTAACAAGCGCCCGCTGAAATCGCTCGCCGACATGATCAAAGGTAAGCAGGGTCGTTTCCGTCAGAACCTGCTGGGTAAGCGCGTCGACTACTCGGGCCGCTCGGTGATTACCGTTGGTCCGACCCTGCGTCTGCACCAGTGTGGTCTGCCCAAGAAAATGGCGCTTGAGCTGTTCAAGCCGTTTATCTACTCCAAGCTGCAGTCGCTGGGCTATGCCTCAACGATCAAAGCCGCCAAGAAGATGGTCGAGCGCGAGCTGCCGGAAGTGTGGGACATCCTTGCCGATGTTATCCGCGAACACCCGGTACTGCTTAACCGCGCACCCACGCTTCACCGTTTGGGTATCCAGGCGTTTGAGCCGCTGCTGATCGAAGGTAAAGCGATTCAGCTGCACCCGCTGGTATGTGCTGCCTATAACGCCGACTTTGACGGTGACCAGATGGCGGTACACGTACCGCTGACGCTGGAAGCACAGCTTGAAGCGCGTGCGCTGATGATGGCCACCAACAACGTGCTGTCGCCCGCTAACGGCGAGCCGATCATCGTACCGTCGCAAGACGTTGTTCTGGGTCTTTACTACATGACCCGCGAAAAGATCAACGCCAAAGGCGAAGGCATGGTGTTCTCTGACCTTAATGAAGTTGAGCGCGCCTTTGGTACTCAGTCAGTATCACTGCACGCCCGGGTCAAAGTGCGTCTGGACGAAATCGATATCGAAGAAGAGAGCGGCGAGCGTAGCTTCCACCGCCGTATTTACGATACGACGGTAGGCCGTGCACTGCTGTTCCGCATTCTGCCCGAAGGTGTGCCCTTCGAGCTGATCGACCAGCCGATGAAGAAGAAGGCGATCTCCAGCCTGATCAACGAAGTCTACCGTCGTGCCGGCCTCAAGCCGACCGTCATTTTCGCTGACCAGCTGATGTATACCGGTTTCCGTCTCGCGACCTGGTCCGGCGCCTCAATCGGTGTTAACGACTTCGTTATCCCCGAAGCAAAAACTGAAATCGTTGATGCAGCGGAAGCCGAAGTTAAAGAGATCGAAGACCAGTTCTCTTCTGGCCTGGTAACAGCGGGTGAGAAGTACAACAAGGTTATCGATATCTGGTCCAAGGCCAACGATAAAGTCGCCAAGGCGATGATGGTGGGTATCTCTAAAGAGACTGTCATCGATCGTGATGGTAACGAAGTTGAGCAGGATTCGTTCAACAGCGTCTTCATCATGGCCGACTCCGGTGCTCGTGGTAGTGCTGCCCAGATCCGTCAGTTGGCGGGTATGCGTGGTCTGATGGCCAAGCCGGATGGTTCAATCATCGAAACACCGATCGTCGCCAACTTCCGTGAAGGTCTGAACGTACTGCAGTACTTCATCTCGACCCACGGTGCACGTAAAGGTCTTGCGGACACGGCGTTGAAAACCGCCAACTCCGGTTACCTAACCCGTCGCTTGGTAGACGTAGCGCAAGACTTGGTCATCACCGAAGTCGACTGTGGCACCGAAAATGGCTTGACCCTGCACCCGATCATCGAAGGCGGCGACATTATCGTACCGCTTTCCCAGCGTGTGCTTGGTCGTGTAGTCGCCCAGGATGTGGTTCACCCAGGCAGCGGTGAAGTCTTGATCGCGAAAGGTACCTTGCTCGACGAGAAATGGTGTGCCGAGCTCGACACCATGGGTGTCGACGAGATCATCGTTCGCTCTACGATTACCTGTGAGACCGCACACGGCGTGTGTGCCTCCTGTTACGGCCGTGACTTGGCCCGTGGCCATCAGGTCAACATCGGTGAAGCCGTCGGCGTTATCGCCGCACAGTCCATCGGTGAGCCGGGTACCCAGCTGACCATGCGTACCTTCCACATCGGTGGTGCGGCATCGCGTTCGTCTGCTGTGGATAGCGTACAAGTGAAGCACGGCGGTAAGGTTCGTCTGCACAACATCAAGCATGTAGAGCGTGCCGACGGTAAGCTGGTGGTGGTATCTCGTTCTAGCGCCCTGGCCGTTGCTGACGACCATGGCCGTGAGCGTGAGTACTATAAGCTCCCTTACGGTGCTGAGCTTTCTGTACGCGACGGCGACGTGGTCGACGCTGGTGCGACAGTGGCCAAATGGGATCCGCACACCCACCCGATCGTTGCCGAAGTAGAAGGTAAGGCGCAGTTCATCGATCTCGACGAGGGTGTCACCATGCACCGCAGCGTCGATGAGATGACCGGCCTCTCCTCTATCGAGGTGATCGAGTCTGCAGCACGTCCCATGGCCGGTCGTGACAAGCGCCCGATGGTCATGCTGCAAGACAGCTCGGGCGAGTACGTCTCTGTATCGGGCTCCAACACCCCGGTTCAGTACCTGCTTCCGGGCAACTCGATTATTTCGGTCGACGATGGTGTGACGATCGGGGTGGGTGAAGTGGTTGCCCGTATCCCGGTAGAAGCCTCGGCGAACAAAGACATCACCGGTGGTCTGCCGCGGGTTGCTGACTTGTTCGAAGCGCGTAAGCCGAAAGAGTCCTCGATCCTGGCCGAGATCAGCGGTGTGATCAGCTTCGGTAAAGAGACCAAAGGTAAGCGTCGTCTGACCATTACTCCGGAATCTGGCGATCCGTTTGAAGCGCTGATTCCGAAATGGCGTCAAATTGCCGTCTTCGAAGGCGAAACCGTCGAGAAGGGCGAGGTGATTTCCGATGGGCCGAGCAATCCGCACGATATCCTGCGCTTGCTGGGTGTTGAGGAGCTCGCCAAGTACATCACTGCCGAAGTACAGGACGTTTATCGTCTGCAGGGCGTAGGCATCAACGACAAGCACATCGAAGTCATTGTGCGTCAGATGCTGCGTAAGGTAGAGATTACTGATTCGGGCGATTCTGACTTCATCACGGGCGACCAGGCTGAACTGGTTCGCGTGCTGGAACAGAACGAACGCCTTGAAAAAGAGAAGAAATTCCCGGCCAAGTATCAGCGTATGCTGCTGGGTATCACCAAGGCCAGCTTGGCCACCGAGTCGTTCATTTCCGCGGCCTCCTTCCAGGAGACAACCCGCGTACTGACCGAAGCAGCGGTGACTGGCAAGCGTGATTACCTGCGTGGCCTGAAAGAAAACGTGGTGGTTGGTCGCCTGATACCGGCTGGTACAGGCTTGACTCACCACGCAGAACGTCGTCGCAAGCGCGAAGACGTTGAGCAACTGTTCAATCCTTCGGCTACCGAAGTCGAACAGGAGCTGGGTGCACAGTTGACCGCTCTCGATTCTGACGACGAGCTGTAGATTTGGCGCCTAAAGCAGTAGGTAACATGAGTAAGTAAAACGAATAGCTGACCTGAAAAAGTGTCACCTTGCCGGTAAAACCGCCGGCAAGGCTTGACGCGACCTAGGGTCAGCCTTTAGAATGCGCAGCCTTTAACAGTGGGGTGGGTGCGCCCGCATCCGCTGCCCGCATTTTTTAAAAGGCAAGGCAACCATTGGAGTCAGCTAAACACCATGGCAACGATTAATCAGCTAGTGCGCAAGCCGCGCAAGCGCCCCGTCACAAAAAGTGACGTGCCAGCGCTGCAGGCCTGTCCGCAAAAACGCGGCGTTTGTACGCGCGTTTACACCACCACCCCGAAGAAGCCTAACTCGGCTCTGCGTAAGGTTTGCCGTGTGCGCCTTACCAACGGCTTTGAAGTGTCTTCTTATATCGGTGGTGAAGGTCACAACCTTCAAGAACACTCTGTCGTTTTGATTCGCGGCGGTCGTGTAAAGGATTTGCCAGGTGTGCGTTATCACACCGTTCGTGGCGCCCTTGACACCTCTGGCGTTCAAAATCGTCGTCAGGGTCGTTCTAAATACGGTACTAAGCGTCCTAAGTCCTAAGTTTTAAGTCCTAGGGCTAGGTCAGCTGTGCAGCGTCGCCCCGTCAAAAGGGCATGCTGAGTAACGATTTTCACGAATTTGACGGTCTGATAAGAGTAAGGTCGGGCTGCACTTGTGGTACTTGAATAGCGTACACAGGTTGCATGAGTTCCGGGTTTACCTGAAAGATCCTTAATTGAGGGCTTATCATGCCTAGAAGAAGAGTAGTAGCTAAACGCGAGATTCTGCCGGATCCTAAGTTCGGAAGTGAGCGTCTGGCGAAGTTCATGAACCACCTGATGGTCAGCGGCAAGAAGTCCATAGCTGAGCGTATCGTCTACGGTGCGTTGGACAAGGTTGCCGAGCGTAGTAAAGAAGATCCGCTGGAGATCTTCGACAAAGCGCTGGAAGCCATCCAGCCGATGGTCGAAGTGAAGTCGCGCCGCGTTGGTGGTGCGACCTATCAGGTGCCGGTTGAAGTACGTCCGTCTCGCCGTCAAGCGCTGGCAATGCGCTGGCTGGTAGACGCGGCGCGTCGTCGCGGTGAGAAAACCATGGTTCAGCGTCTGGCGGGTGAAATGCTGGATGCCGCTGAAGGTAAAGGTTCTGCCGTTAAGAAGCGCGAAGACGTGCATCGCATGGCAGAAGCCAACAAGGCCTTCTCGCACTACCGTTTCTAAGGTCGGCGTTTTTAAGGTCAGCGTTTCTAAAATCGGCGTTTCTTTGTACGGCGTTTTTAAGTATGGCTTTCTGGTTTATATATGCACGTTGTTCAGCATGGTGGAATGTTTGCTGAGTCGCGTTGTTGCAATTCAAAAGTTGCAACACTCAGCCGCTACCATGACGCAGTGGTAGCGGCGGCCGCATAAACCTCGCTTGCATACGCCGCTAAATTAACGAGCATCGCCAACAAACGGGAGTTTCACCGTGGCACGCAAGACTCCACTAAATCGCTACCGTAATATCGGTATCGTCGCTCACGTCGACGCGGGTAAAACCACGACGACTGAGCGTGTACTGTTCTACACCGGCCTCTCCCACAAAGTGGGCGAAGTACACGACGGTGCTGCGACCATGGACTGGATGGAGCAGGAGCAGGAGCGTGGTATCACTATCACCTCAGCTGCAACTACCTGTTTCTGGCAGGGCATGAACAAGCAGTTCCCTGAGCACCGTATCAATATTATCGACACCCCGGGGCACGTTGACTTCACCATTGAAGTTGAACGTTCTCTGCGCGTACTCGATGGTGCGGTTGTTGTACTGTGTGGTTCTTCCGGCGTTCAGCCGCAGACCGAAACAGTATGGCGCCAAGCCAACAAGTACGAAGTTCCGCGCATGGTTTTCGTCAATAAGATGGACCGTACCGGCGCTGACTTCTTCATGGTTGTCGAGCAGTTGAAAGAGCGTTTGGGTGCCAAAGCTGTGCCAATCCAGATTAACTGGGGCACGGAAGAGGACTTTAAAGGCGTTATTGATCTGATTCAGATGAAGGCTATCCTGTGGGACGAGGAAAGCCTGGGTATGAATTATGACCTCGCGGACATTCCTGCTGAGCTACAAGAAACAGCAGAAAAGTACCGCGAAGAGATGGTCGAAGCTGCTGCCGAAGGCTCTGACGAGCTGATGGAAAAGTACCTTGAAGGCGGTGAGCTATCGGTTGAAGAGATCAAGGCCGGTCTGCGTGCGCGCACCCTGGCTAACGATATCGTTCTGGTTACCTGTGGTTCTGCCTTTAAGAACAAAGGCGTTCAAGCAGTGCTGGATGGCGTTATCGAATACATGCCTTCGCCGACGGAAGTTAAGGCGATCGAAGGTGAGCTCGACGATAAAGACGGCACCGTTGATACCCGTGAAGCTGATGACAGTGCGCCGTTTGCGGCCCTGGCGTTTAAGATCGCCACTGACCCCTTCGTTGGTACGCTGACCTTTATTCGCGTCTACTCGGGTGTTCTTAAATCTGGTGACGGTGTCTATAACTCCGTTAAGCAGAAGAAAGAGCGCGTTGGCCGTATCGTTCAGATGCACGCCAATTCCCGTGAAGAGATCAAAGAAGTTCTGGCGGGCGACATCGCTGCTTGTATCGGTCTGAAAGACGTCACCACGGGTGATACCCTGTGCGACATTGATAACAAGATCGTTCTCGAGCGCATGGAGTTCCCGGATCCGGTTATCTCGGTTGCTGTAGAGCCTAAATCTAAGGCAGACCAAGAGAAGATGGGTGTTGCGTTGGGCAAGCTTGCTCAAGAAGACCCTTCCTTCCAGGTCAAAACCGACGAAGAAACCGGCCAGACGATTATTTCTGGCATGGGTGAGCTTCACCTGGATATCCTCGTTGACCGTATGCGTCGCGAGTTTAAGGTTGAAGCCAATATCGGTAAGCCTCAGGTTGCCTATCGCGAAACGATTCGCGGCAGCATTGAGCAAGAAGGCAAGTTCGTACGTCAGTCCGGTGGTCGTGGTCAGTATGGTCACGTATGGCTGCGTATCGAGCCGCTGACAGCAGAAGAGAAGGGTGAAGGCGAAGACGAACTGTTCTTCAAGTTCAACTCTGAGATCGTGGGTGGTGCGGTTCCCAAGGAATACGTTCCCGCGGTTGAGAAGGGTGCTTTTGAGCAGCTCAAAAACGGCGTCATCGCGGGTTACCCGATGATCGACGTTAAAGTAACGCTGTTTGATGGCTCCTTCCACGACGTAGACTCCAACGAGACTGCGTTTAAGATTGCTTCTTCTATGGCAGTAAAAGAAGGTGCCAGGAAGGCCAAGGCCGTGCTGCTGGAGCCGGTGATGAAGGTCGAAATCGTGACCCCCGAAGAATTTATGGGTGACGTCATGGGTGACCTGAGCCGTCGTCGCGGCCTGGTGCAGGGTATGGATGACTCCTCTTCTGGTAAAGTCATTCGTGCGACGGTGCCACTGGGCGAGATGTTCGGTTATGCAACCGATCTGCGCTCACAAACCCAGGGCCGTGCGAGCTACTCTATGGAGTTCTCGAAGTACGACGAGGCGCCCTCCAGCGTCGTTGAAGCCGTCATCAATCAAAACGGTTAACCGTTAGCTAACGTAAAGAGGTTATAGCAGTGGCTAAGGAAAAATTTGAACGTTCCAAACCGCACGTCAACGTCGGCACCATTGGTCACGTCGACCACGGTAAAACGACTCTGACGGCGGCCCTGACCCGCGTGTCTGCTGAGGTTTTCGGCGGCGACTGGCGTGAGTTTGATACCATCGATAACGCTCCTGAAGAGCGTGAGCGCGGTATCACAATCGCTACTTCCCACGTGGAATACCAGTCTGAAGATCGCCACTACGCGCACGTTGACTGTCCGGGACACGCTGACTACGTCAAGAACATGATCACCGGTGCTGCGCAGATGGACGGCGCTATCCTGGTATGTTCTGCCGCAGACGGCCCGATGCCGCAAACTCGCGAGCACATCCTGCTGTCTCGTCAGGTTGGCGTACCGTTCATCGTTGTGTTCCTGAACAAAGCGGACATGGTCGATGATGAAGAGCTGCTCGAGCTGGTAGAAATGGAAGTTCGCGAACTTCTAGACCAGTACGACTTCCCGGGTGACGACACGCCGATCATCACTGGCTCTGCGCTGATGGCGCTGAACGGTGAAGATGACAAGGGCATGGGTACGACTGCCGTCGCTAATTTGATCAAAGCTCTGGATGCTTACATCCCTGAGCCGGAGCGTGCCATCGACCAGCCGTTCCTGATGCCGATCGAAGACGTGTTCTCTATCTCTGGCCGCGGTACTGTTGTTACCGGTCGTGTAGAGCGCGGTATCGTCAAAGCGGGCGAAGAAGTGGAAATCGTGGGTATCCGCGATACCACCAAAACGATCGTTACCGGTGTTGAAATGTTCCGTAAACTGCTCGACGAAGGTCGTGCTGGTGAGAACGTTGGCGCCCTGCTGCGTGGTACTAAGCGTGATGACGTCGAGCGTGGCCAAGTACTGGCCAAGCCGGGCACCATCAACCCGCACACTACCTTCGAAGCAGAAGTTTACGTACTGTCCAAAGAAGAGGGTGGTCGTCACACGCCTTTCTTCAAGGGCTACCGTCCGCAGTTCTACTTCCGTACCACCGACGTAACTGGTACCTGTGAACTGCCGGAAGGCGTTGAAATGGTCATGCCGGGTGACAACGTTCAGATGGTTGTTACCTTGATCGCCCCGATCGCAATGGACGAAGGCTTGCGCTTCGCTATTCGTGAAGGCGGCCGTACTGTCGGTGCTGGCGTTGTGGCCAAAATCGTCAAGTAAGCAGCATGCTTGAATGATGAAGGGGGCTCTGATGAGCCCCCTTTTCTGCGCACCAACAGCAAATGTTTGACATGGGCTTTTGGCGTGCCTATAATGCGCATCCTTTGAATGCGTGGGTAGACGGCTCGCGCCGTCGACATCCATTGGAGTTTAGGGCAAATGCAGAACCAAAAGATTCGCATTCGGTTGAAAGCTTTCGACCATCGCCTGATCGACCAGTCTACAGCGGAGATTGTTGAAACCGCTAAACGTACTGGTGCTCAGGTTCGTGGTCCGATTCCGCTGCCGACCAACCGCGAGCGTTACACCATTCTGATCTCACCGCACGTCAACAAAGATGCGCGTGACCAGTATGAGATTCGTACGCACAAGCGTGTGCTCGACATTGTTGAGCCGACTGAAAAAACTGTTGATGCTTTGATGAAGCTTGATCTCGCCGCAGGCGTTGACGTGCAAATCAAACTCAACTAATTACACTAGTCACTTGCGGCCCAGCGCTCATCGTTCTTTGTAAAGAGCTAGCATGAGCAGCAGCCGCCGCGCCGTGAGGCGCCATACAATGTGCTAGTGGAATGCTCTGGAAAGGGCAGCCATAGCGGGTGATAGCCCCGTACACTATAGGAGACTGAGTATGACTATCGGTTTAGTCGGTAAAAAGGCCGGGATGACCCGTGTCTTTACCGAAGACGGCGCGTCTGTGCCCGTAACCGTTATTGAAGTTGATCCTAATCGTGTTACACGCGTTAAATCTGTCGAGTCTGACGGTTACGCAGCGATTCAGGTCACATCTGGCTCTCGTAAAGCTAAGCACCTCACCAAAGCGCAAGCGGGTCAGTTTGCCAAGGCGGGTGTTGAAGCTGGTCGTGCACTGATGGAATTTCGTCTTGCAGAAGGCGAAGAGATTCCTGAAGTAGGCGGCGAACTCACCGTATCCCTCTTCGAAGCTGGTCAAATGGTTGACGTGACTGGCACCTCTAAGGGTAAAGGCTTCCAGGGTGCTGTTAAGCGCTGGAATTTCCGTACCCAAGATATGACTCACGGTAACTCTCTGTCGCATCGCGCGCCGGGTTCTATCGGCATGTGTCAGACTCCGGGTCGCGTTTTCAAAGGCAAAAAGATGGCCGGTCAAATGGGTAACGCCCGTTGCACCGTGCAGAGCCTTGAGATCGTCCGTGTCGACGCCGAGCGTAACCTGCTGCTGATTAAAGGCGCCGTACCGGGTGCTCCCGGTAGTGACGTTATCGTTCGCAGCGCCGTGAAAGCAGGCTGAAGGGGATAATTACCAATGAATCTGAATCTTGCTGCAGGCGCGGGTACCGTTGAAGTAGCCGACGCCACTTTTGGCAAAGAATTCAACGAAGCGCTCGTTCACCAGGTTGTCACTGCCTATTTGGCGGCTGGTCGTCAGGGAACCCGCGCACAAAAGAGTCGTTCCGACGTTCGTGGCGGTGGTAAAAAGCCGTGGCGTCAGAAAGGCACCGGTCGTGCACGTGCCGGTACCATCCGCTCTCCGCTATGGCGTAGTGGTGGCGTAACCTTCGCGGCGCGTCCGCAAGACTACACCCAGAAGGTTAACCGCAAGATGTACCGTGCAGCGATGCGCTCCATCTTGTCAGAGCTGGTACGTCAAGAGCGTTTAGTCGCGATTGAAGAGTTCGTCGTCGATGCGCCTAAGACCAAGCAGGTAGCTGCCAAGCTAAAAGAGCTCAACCTTGAAAAAGTGTTGATCGTCACTGAAGAAGTTGACGAAAAGCTCTATTTGGCCGCACGCAACCTTCCCCACGTTGACGTGGTGGATGTCGCGGCAGCTGACCCGGTAAGCCTGGTAGCCTTTGATAAGGTGCTGATTACCGTCTCCGCCCTGCGTAAATTCGAGGAGAAGCTGGCATGAACCAGGAACGCGTATTTAAGGTTCTGCTTGGGCCGCACGTGACCGAAAAGGCCGCAATGGCAGCCGAGCGCAACCAGTACGTTTTCAAGGTGGCATCTGATGCTACCAAGCCCGAGATCAAAAAGGCCGTTGAAGCACTTTTCGGCAAAAAGGTCGGTAGTGTTCAGGTACTGAACATGAAGGGTAAAACAAAACGTACTGCGAACGGCGTTGGCCTGCGTAAGGGTTATCGCAAAGCGTATGTGACCCTGGCTGCGGGTGAAACGCTCGAAGACTTCTCTGGCGCCGAATAAGGGCAGGAGTACGGATAATGGCAATCGTCAAGACCAAACCCACTTCCGCCGGTCGTCGCCACGTCGTCAAGATCGTTGGCGAGGAACTGTTTAAAGGCCGTGCCTATGCACCGCTTTTAGAAAAACAGTCCAAGTCCGGCGGCCGTAACAACTACGGTCGTATCACCACCCGCCACGTGGGCGGTGGTCATCGTCACCACTATCGGTTGATCGATTTCAAACGCACCAAGGATGGCATTCCTGCCACCGTTGAGCGTCTTGAGCACGATCCCAACCGCAGTGCGCACATTGCGCTGCTGAAGTATGCCGATGGTGAGCGTCGTTACATCATTGCACCGAAAGGTGTCAGCGCGGGTGACGTGCTGGAATCTGGTGTTAACGCGTCAATCAAGAAAGGCAATGCCTTGCCGCTGCGCAACGTCCCGTTGGGTTCTACGGTGCACTGCATCGAACTCAAGCCGGGTAAAGGCGCGCAGATTGCTCGCAGTGCCGGTACAAGCGCCCAGCTGGTTGCTCGTGAAGGTAACTATGCCACCCTGCGTCTTCGCTCTGGCGAAATGCGTAAAGTGTTGGCCGAGTGCCGCGCGACCTTGGGTGAAGTGAGCAACTCAGAGCACAGCCTGCGTCAACTTGGCAAGGCCGGTGCGAAGCGCTGGAGAGGTGTGCGTCCGACTGTTCGCGGTGTCGCGATGAACCCAGTCGATCACCCGCACGGTGGTGGCGAAGGCCGCACCAGTGGTGGTCGTCACCCGGTATCCCCATGGGGTGTGCCGACTAAGGGTCACAAGACGCGTAAGAACAAGCGCACCGACAAGCTGATCATTCGTCGTCGTAATAAGACGCGTTGATCTACATTGCCAAGACATTAAGAGGTAACGGCTGTGCCACGTTCACTAAAGAAAGGTCCCTTCATTGACCTTCATCTTTTGAAGAAGGTAGAGGTTGCAGTGGAGAAGAACGATCGCAAACCGATCAAGACTTGGTCGCGTCGTTCTATGATCCTGCCCAATATGGTAGGCCTCACTATCGCGGTCCATAACGGTCGCCAACACGTCCCGGTGCACGTCTCCGAGGAAATGGTTGGCCACAAATTGGGCGAATTCGCTGCTACTCGCACTTATCGCGGGCATGCGGCGGATAAAAAAGCCAAACGGTAAGCCAGAGAGGATTGAGAGATGGAAGTCACAGCTAAGCTGCTTGGCGCTCGTTTATCCGCCCAGAAGGCCCGTTTGGTGGCTGACCAGGTGCGCGGTAAACCTGTCGCCGAGGCACTCGACCTGCTGACCTTCTCACCGAAGAAGGCTGCCAAGCTGGTTAAGAAGGTGCTGCAATCCGCGATTGCAAACGCGGAAGAAAATAACGGCATGGATATTGACGAGCTGCGTGTCTCGACCATCTGCGTCGATGAGGGCATGACGCTCAAGCGTATCAAGCCGCGTGCCAAGGGGCGTGCGGATCGTATCTTGAAGCGCACGTGCCACATCACCGTCAAGGTAGCCGAGAAGTAGGAGTCGACCGATGGGTCAGAAAGTCAATCCAACAGGCATTCGACTGGGCATCGTCAAAGACCATGCTTCTGTCTGGTATGCTGAGCGCGGCGCTTACGCCGATAAGCTCAATAACGATCTCGAAGTGCGTAGCTTCCTGGAAGAGCGTCTTAAAAGCGCCTCTGTTAGCCGCATCCACATCGAGCGTCCGGCGAACAATGCCCGCATCACCATTCACACTGCCCGTCCGGGTATCGTGATTGGTAAGAAAGGTGAAGATGTCGACCGTCTGCGTCGCGATCTCACTCAGATGATGGGCGTTCCCGTGCATGTGAACATCGAAGAAGTTCGCAAGCCGGAGCTGGATGCCAAGCTAGTCGCTGCTAACGTAGCGGGTCAGCTTGAGCGTCGCGTCATGTTCCGTCGTGCTATGAAGCGCGCGGTACAGAACGCAATGCGTCTTGGCGCTGGTGGCATCAAGATTCAGCTGTCAGGTCGTCTTGGTGGCGCTGAAATCGCACGTACCGAATGGTACCGCGAAGGTCGCGTTCCGCTGCACACGTTGCGTGCGGATATCGACTACGCCACTTACGAAGCTCACACCACCTATGGCGTTATCGGCGTCAAAGTGTGGATCTTCAAGGGTGAAATCCTCGGCGGTATCGAGGAAGTACGTGCCAAGGCTAAACAACAGCCTGCCGGCAACGCGCCCAAGAAGAAAGGTTCCAGGTAAGGGGAGAGCGAGTCGATGTTACAGCCCAAGCGTATGAAATTCCGCAAGATGATGAAAGGCCGCAACCGTGGCCTGGCGCATCGCGGAAGCAAGATCAGCTTCGGGGAATACGGCCTTAAAGCTACTGGTCGCGGCCGCATCACTGCGCGTCAGATCGAAGCAGGCCGTCGTGCGATCACACGTCACGTAAAGCGTGGCGGTAAAATCTGGATCCGCGTCTTCCCTGATAAGCCGATCTCCAAGAAGCCGCTCGAAGTTCGTATGGGTAAAGGTAAAGGTTCTGTTGAGTACTGGGTTGCCCAGATCCAACCGGGTCGGGTCCTGTATGAAATTGAAGGCGTGTCGGAAGAGCTCGCTCGTGAAGCGTTTGAGCTTGCCGCACAGAAAATGCCCTTATCCACCACCTTTGCGAAACGGACGGTGATGTGATGAAAGCCCAGGAAATTCGTGAAAAGTCCGTAGGAGAGCTCCAGGAGCAACTCCTCGAACTCCTCCGCGAGCAGTTTAACCTGCGCATGCAGAAGGCCACTGGCCAACTGAGCCAGACTCATCTGCTCAAGCAGGTCCGCCGGGATATCGCCCGCGTTAAGACTTTGCTCAACGAGAAGGCAGGTGATTGAGATGGCCGAAGAAAACACAAAGCGTACGCTCACCGGTAAAGTGGTGAGCGATAAGATGGACAAGTCCATCGTCGTCATGATCGAGCGGCGCGAGCGTCACCCGATCTACGGAAAATACGTTAAGCGCTCCACCAAGCTGCACGCCCATGATGAGGCGAACCAGGCTAAGGCAGGCGATACGGTTTCCATTCAGGAGTGCCGTCCGCTTTCCAAGAAGAAAGCCTGGACGCTGGTCGAGGTGGTTGAACACGCCAAGGGTTAATCCCAAGGCCTGTCAATCAGTGCAGTCAGATTAGGTTTGGAGAAAACCGATGATTCAGACTCAGACAATGCTGGATGTCGCCGACAACAGCGGAGCGCGCCGGGTGCAGTGCATCAAGGTGTTAGGCGGTTCACATCGTCGTTACGCTCGCGTTGGTGATATCATCAAGGTCACGGTTAAGGAAGCGATTCCGCGTGGCAAGGTCAAAAAAGGCCAGGTGCTAAAAGCGGTCGTGGTCCGGACCCGTAGTGGCGTCCGTCGTCCCGACGGTTCGCTCATCCGTTTCGATGGAAATGCGGCAGTTTTGTTGAATAACACCAACGAACAGCCCATCGGTACCCGTATTTTTGGGCCGGTGACTCGTGAACTTCGTAATGAAAAGTTCATGAAGATCATTTCCTTAGCGCCTGAAGTGCTGTAAGGAGCGAGGCGGATATGCAAAAGATCAAACGTGACGATGAAGTCATCGTCATCGCCGGGAAGGATAAAGGCAAGCGTGGCACCGTTAAGCGGGTATTAGAAAACCGCTTTTTGGTGTCCGGTGTGAACATGATTAAACGTCACACCAAGCCAAATCCCATGGCGGGTAATCAGGGCGGTATCGTCGAGCGTGAGGCTCCGATTCACGCGTCCAACGTAGCCATCTTCAATTCGGAGACCGGTAAGGCGGATCGCGTCGGCTTCCAAGTGAAGGAAGACGGTACCAAGGTACGTATCTACAAGTCGACGCAGACGCAGATCGACGCCTAACGCGAGTCGGGTAGCACAATGGCGAACTTGAAAGAACGTTATCAAAACGAGGTAGCAGCTCAACTCAAAGAAGAGTTCAGCTATGCCAACGTTATGCAGGTACCCCGGATCACGAAAGTGACTCTGAACATGGGTATCGGCGAAGCAGTCAACGATAAAAAGTTGATTGACAATGCCATCGGCGATCTAGAGAAACTCTCTGGTCAAAAACCGTTGGTGACCAAGGCACGTAAGTCCATCGCGGGCTTCAAGGTGCGCGAAGGTTGGCCAATCGGCATCAAGGTAACTCTGCGCGCTGAGCGTATGTGGGACTTCTTGGACCGTTTGGTTTACATCGCGATTCCCCGCGTGCGTGACTTCCGTGGTCTCAACCCGAAGTCTTTCGACGGTCGTGGTAACTACTCCATGGGTGTGCGTGAGCAGATCATCTTCCCGGAGATCGAGTATGATAAAATCGATCGCATCCGGGGGTTGGACGTCACTATCACTACGACCGCCAAAACCGACGAGGAAGGTCGTGCGCTACTAACCGCGCTGAACTTCCCGTTCAAGAAATAGGGGCGAGATCATGGCTAAGAAAAGTATGGTAGAGCGTGAGCTTAAGCGTACTCAGCTGGTCGCGAAGTATGCGACCAAGCGCGCTGAACTCAAGAAGATCATCTCAGACGTGAACACGTCTGAGGAAGACCGCTTCGAGGCGACGCTGAAGCTGCAGCAACTGCCGCGCGACTCAAGCCCGGTGCGTCAGCGTAACCGCTGCCGTATCACCGGTCGTCCGCACGGTTTTTACAACAAGTTCGGCCTTGGCCGTAACAAGCTGCGTGAAGCCGCCATGCGTGGCGACGTTCCTGGGTTGAAAAAATCCAGTTGGTAACGCCACGTAGAATTATCAGGAGCGCACATTAAATGAGCATGCAAGACACTCTGGCGGATATGTTTACACGTATCCGCAATGCGCAGATGGCCACCAAGGAGACGGCTACCATGCCGTCCTCCAAGTTGAAAGTGCAAGTGGCCCGAGTGCTAAAGGAAGAAGGCTACATTGCCGACTTTGCGGTAGCGGAGGGCGCTAAGCCCGAGCTAACCGTAACTCTCAAGTACTTTGAGGGTAAGCCGGTCATTGAGCACATTCAGCGGGTTTCCAAGCCGTCCCTGCGCCGCTACATGGGCAAGGATAACTTGCCTAAGGTTGCCGATGGCCTGGGTATCGCGATTGTCACCACATCCAATGGTGTCATGACCGATCGTGCCGCGCGCCAAGCGGGTGTCGGTGGCGAAGTCATCTGCACCGTATTCTAGGAGGCTGGAATGTCCCGCATAGCGAAATATCCGGTTAAAGTGCCTGCCGGCGTTGAGATTAAAATCAATGCTGACCAGCTGACCGCCAAAGGCGGCCAGGGCACGCTATCTATGACCATCCACTCTGATGTAGTGGTCGGTCAAGAAGATGGCCAGCTGACCTTCGCCCCGAGTGAGTCTGCCAAGAGCTGGGCCATGGCCGGTACTACCCGCGCCTTAGTTCAGAACCTGGTAACGGGCGTATCCGAGGGTTTCACAAGAACTCTCGAAATTGTTGGCGTCGGTTATCGTGCCCAAGCTAAGGGCCAGACGCTCAATCTTTCACTGGGCTTCTCGCACCCGGTCGACTATGAACTGCCTAAAGGTGTCTCAGCGGAAACGCCGAAGAACACCGTTATCGTGCTGAAAAGCGCGGATAAGCAGATGCTCGGCCAGTGCGCCGCGGAAATCCGCGCCTTCCGTCCCCCCGAGCCGTATAAAGGCAAGGGTGTTCGGTACGCCGACGAGCAGGTGCGTCGCAAAGAAGCCAAGAAGAAGTAAGGCAGGGTTATGAACGCGAAGAAAGAATCTCGTCTCCGTCGTGCCCGCCGCGCTCGCGCAAAGATCCGCGAGCTGGGCGTGTATCGCCTGTGCGTCAACCGTACCCCGCGTCACATCTATGCGCAGATTATCTCGCCGGATGGTGGCAAAGTGCTAGCCAGTGCTTCTACGCTGGACAAAGTACTGCGCGAGGGTGCGACCGGCAACTCAGATGCGGCCTCTAAAGTGGGTGCTCTGATTGCTGAACGCGCTAAAGAAGCAGGCATCACCCAGGTGGCCTTCGACCGTGCTGGCTTTAAGTATCACGGCCGCGTCAAGGCGCTGGCCGACGCCGCACGTGAAGGCGGCCTGGAATTCTAAAGGGTTTTACGATGGCGAAGAACGAACAGCAAAGCGGTGATCTGCAAGAGAAGTTAGTGCAGGTCAACCGCGTCGCCAAGGTGGTCAAGGGTGGTCGTATTTTCGGCTTCACCGCACTGACCGTCGTTGGTGATGGTAAAGGTCGTGTCGGTTTCGGTCGTGGCAAGGCGCGTGAAGTGCCTGTCGCAATCCAGAAAGCGATGGATCAAGCTCGTCGCAACATGGTCAAGGTGAACCTTGCTGGCCATACGCTGCAGTACCCGGTCAAAGCCCGTCACGGTGCTTCCAAGGTGTACATGCAGCCGGCTTCCGAAGGTACCGGTATCATCGCCGGTGGCGCCATGCGCTCTGTATTAGAGCTCGCCGGTGTCCACGACGTACTGGCCAAGTGCTACGGTTCCACCAACCCGGTTAACGTGGTACGAGCGACTGTTAAAGGTCTCTCCTCCATGCAAGCACCGGAAGACGTGGCCGCCAAGCGCGGTCTGTCTGTCGAAGCGATCACGGGGTAAGGCACCATGGCAGCAACGATCAAGGTTACCCAGATCCGCAGCACCATCGGCATTATGCCCAAGCACAAGGCTACTATGAAAGGCTTGGGCCTGCGTCGCATCGGTCATACGGTTGAACTGGAAGACACCCCTGCCGTACGCGGCATGATTCACAAGGTGAACTACCTTGTGCGCGTTGAGGGAGAGTAATCCATGAAACTCAATAACCTAAGCCCGGCTCCGGGCTCCAAACACGCTGCAAAGCGCGTTGGTCGTGGCATCGGTTCCGGTCTTGGTAAGACCGGTGGCCGTGGTCACAAAGGTCAGAAGTCACGTAGTGGCGGCAGTGTTAAGCCCGGTTTCGAAGGCGGTCAGATGCCTTTGCAGCGTCGTTTGCCGAAATTCGGCTTTACGTCTGCAAAATCTCTGGTCTCTGAAGAAGTACGCCTGGCTGAGCTTGCTAAAGTTGCCGGTGGCGAAGTCACCCTGGCATCTTTGAAAGAAGCCAACGTGCTAAAGGACTCTACGCTACACGCGAAGATCATCCTTTCTGGCGAACTGAAAACGGCGGTTACCGTTCGCGGAATCAAGGTCACCAAAGGTGCCCGTGAAGCGATCGAAGCCGCTGGCGGCAAGGTAGAGGACTAAATGGCCAAGTCAGGAAAAATGCCGGCGATGGGCAGCGGTCTGAGTGAACTGTGGGCGCGTTTGCGCTTCGTGCTCCTCGCCATCGTGGTGTACCGTATTGGTGCCCACATTCCCGTTCCCGGTATCAATCCTGACCAGCTTGCTGCCTTGTTTAGGGAGCAACAGGGCACCATTCTGGGCATGTTTAACATGTTCTCGGGTGGCGCCCTGGAGCGCATGAGTGTTCTCGCCCTGGGTATCATGCCCTATATATCGGCGTCGATTATCATGCAGCTCATGACTGCGGTCTCCCCTCATCTTGAGCAGCTCAAGAAAGAGGGTGAGGCTGGCCGCCGCAAGATTAGCCAGTACACCCGCTACGGCACGGTGATACTGGCGTTTGTCCAGGCTACCGGCATGTCCGTCGGTCTGGCTAGCCAAGGCATCGCGTACAGTGCTGACTTCAGCTTCTATTTCACCGCCGTGATTACGTTTGTATCGGGCGCGGTGTTTATGATGTGGCTAGGTGAGCAGATTACCGAGAAGGGCATCGGCAACGGTATTTCGCTGCTGATCTTCGCCGGTATTGTCGCTGGACTGCCCAGTGCCGTGGGCCAAGCCTTCGAGCTTGCCCGTAATGAAGGGGCCTGGAATGTTCTGCCGCTGTTAGCGCTGTCAGTGTTAGGTATTGCGACTGTCGCCTTTGTGGTTTTCATTGAGCGCGGCCAACGCCGTCTTAAAGTTAATTACCCTCGGCGACAAGTGGGCAATAAGATGTATGCAGGGCAAAGTAGCTACCTGCCTTTGAAGGTCAACATGGCCGGTGTTATTCCGGCGATTTTTGCCTCCAGTATCCTGCTTTTCCCGGCCTCTATTGGTCAGTGGGTAGGTGCCGGTGAAGGTATGGAGTGGTTGCAGCGTGCATCTCAGGCATTAGGCCCAGGTCAACCGCTTTACATCTTGCTTTTCGCGGCGGCAGTGGTATTCTTCTGCTTCTTTTACACAGCGCTGGTCTTCAACCCCAAGGATGTGGCTGACAATCTTAAAAAGTCAGGCGCTTTCCTGCCGGGCATTCGCCCCGGCGAGCAGACCGCTCGCTATATCGACAAGGTCATGACACGTTTGACCCTGTTCGGTGCCTTGTATATCACTGCGGTTTCCTTGATGCCCCAGTTCTTGATTGTGGCGTGGAACGTGCCGTTTTTCTTCGGCGGTACCTCGTTGTTAATCGTAGTCGTGGTCATCATGGACTTCATGGCCCAGGTGCAGTCGCATCTCATGTCGCATCAGTATGACTCAGTGATGAAGAAGTCCAACCTGAAAGGCTACGGTAGCGGCGGTATCATGCGCTGAGGCGCCGTCCACCCCTATTTAGTTAGAGAGGGCGCGCCGCGAGCCGGTTTTTGGAGAAAGATCGATGAAAGTTCGAGCTTCCGTAAAGAAAATGTGCCGTAACTGCAAGATCATTCGTCGCAATGGCGCTGTCCGCGTCATCTGCAGCGAGCCACGGCACAAACAACGCCAGGGTTAATAGCCTGGGTTGTATTAAGCGGGTGCCAGCATACCCCTTGCCTTAGGGCAAATGATGGGGTATGCTGTTGCGCCTTTTGTAGATGAATAAACGAGCAAGCCGCTCAAATTTCGGAGTAAGCTGATGGCCCGTATTGCAGGCGTCAATATCCCGGACAACAAGCATGCGGCGATCTCGCTGACCTATATCTTCGGGATTGGCCGTACCCGTGCTGAGCACATCTGTGCTGCAGCCGGTATCGCGCCTACTGCCAAGATCCAGGATCTGTCTTCTGAAGAAGTCGACACCCTGCGTTCTGAAGTTGGTAAGTACACCGTAGAAGGCGACCTTCGTCGTGATGTCACGCTTAACATTAAGCGTCTCATGGACTTAGGTTGCTACCGTGGTCTGCGTCATCGTCGTAGTCTTCCGCTGCGTGGTCAGCGGACTAAGACTAACGCGCGCACCCGTAAGGGCCCGCGTAAGCCGATCCGCAAATAACACGCACGTTCTGGCGTAAAGACAGGAATAGACATCAACATGGCTAACCCGCGTAGTAACCGTAAAAAGGTTAAAAAGCAGGTAGTGGATGCGATTGCGCATATCCATGCCTCTTTTAACAACACGATCGTGACGATCACAGACCGCCAGGGCAACGCTCTTTCTTGGGCGACTGCCGGTGGTTCGGGTTTTCGTGGTTCTCGCAAGAGCACCCCGTTCGCTGCTCAAGTGGCAAGCGAACGTGCAGCAACTGCTGCAGCCGAGTATGGTGTGAAAAACGTAGATGTACTGGTTAAAGGCCCAGGTCCCGGTCGTGAATCCGCCGTGCGCGCACTGAATGCCGCCGGCTTCCGCGTGCAAAGCATCGTAGACGCGACGCCCATTCCCCATAATGGCTGCCGTCCGCCTAAGAAACGCCGCGTTTAAGGAGACAGATTCATGGCTCGTTATATTGGACCGAAGTGCAAACTGTCTCGTCGTGAAGGCACCGACCTCTTTTTGAAGAGTGGTGTTACTCCCTTCGAGAAAAAGTGTAAATCCGAGCAGATCCCGGGTGTACACGGCCAGCGTCGTCAGCGTCTTTCAGACTACGGCTTGCAGCTTCGCGAGAAGCAAAAAGTACGTCGCATGTATGGCGTACTCGAAAAACAGTTCCGTAACTACTACAAAGAAGCCGCTCGCCTGAAAGGTGCGACCGGTGAAGTATTGTTGCAGTTGCTCGAATCCCGACTGGATAATGTCGTCTACCGCATGGGCTTCGGCTCGACTCGCTCTGAAGCGCGTCAGCTGGTCAGCCACAAAGCGATTTCCGTGAACGGCCGCACCGTTAACGTTGCTTCCTATCAAGTGAAGCCGGGTGACGTTGTTTCCATTCGCGAAAAGGCGAAAAACCAAGCACGTATTCAAAGCGCGTTGTCCATTGCGGCCAACCGTGGCGATATCGCTTGGATCGAAATCGACGCCAAGAAGATGGAAGGCACTTTCAAGGCTCTGCCTGAACGCGGTGACCTGTCTGCCGACATCAACGAAAACCTGATCGTCGAGCTGTACTCCAAGTAAGCAGTTTTCTGTTTCTTGTCAATCTGGTGCCGGTTTAACGCCCGCGCCAGATCTTACCGAGTACCAAGTATCCGTTTGGCAGCCTGAAAGGTGTTCATATGCAGCGTTCAGTGACAGAGTTTCTCCGTCCTCGCGACATCAAGGTCGAAGAAATCAGCGCACATCACGCCAAAATCGTGCTCGAACCGTTCGAGCGTGGTTTTGGTCACACCCTGGGGAATGCACTACGTCGCATTCTGCTTTCGTCCATGCCCGGCTGTGCCGTGGTAGAGGCTGAAATCGCCGGCGTCGAGCATGAATACAGTGCGCTTGAAGGGGTGCAGGAAGATGTCATTGAAATCCTCCTGAACTTGAAAGATGTTGCGATCAAGATGCACAGCCGCGATGAGGCGGTGCTCACGCTGAACAAGCAGGGCCCAGCCGTCGTCACCGCTGGCGACATTGCGCTTGATCATAGCGTCGAAATCGTCAACCCGGACCACGTCATTGCTCATGTCAATGAAGGTGCCGAGCTGAAAATTCAGCTTAAGGTAGCGCTGGGTCGTGGCTACGAACCGGCTGACGCGCGCGGCTCTGATGAAGAGTCACGTGCCATTGGCCGCCTGCAGCTGGATGCCACCTTCAGCCCTGTCCGCCGTGTTTCCTACTCGGTTGAGGCCGCTCGTGTCGAGCAGCGCACCGACCTCGATAAGCTAATTATCGATCTGGAAACCGACGGTACCCTGGATCCGGAAGAGGCTATCCGTCGCAGTGCGACCATCCTGCAAGAGCAGCTGGCCGCCTTCGTCGACCTGGAAGCTGATAAAGAACAGGAAGTCGAAGAGGAAGAGGATCATGTCGATCCAATTCTATTGCGCCCCGTAGACGATCTTGAGTTGACCGTTCGTAGCGCGAACTGCCTAAAAGCCGAGAATATTTACTACATCGGTGATCTTATCCAGCGCACAGAAGTTGAGCTGTTGAAGACACCGAACCTCGGTAAAAAGTCTTTGAATGAAATCAAAGATGTATTGGCGGCTCGCGGCTTGTCCCTTGGCATGCGGTTGGAAAATTGGCCACCGGCAAGCCTGAAGGACGACAAAGCCTCCGCGTGAGCGTCGACTTGAGTCCCAGTTTGGTAAGGAATTACAACCATGCGTCATCGTAAGAGTGGTCGTCATCTGAATCGCACCAGCTCGCATCGTCAGGCCATGTTCAAGAACATGTCTGTCTCGCTGGTCGAACATGAAGTCATTAAGACAACCCTGCCGAAAGCCAAGGAGCTGCGTCGCGTAATCGAGCCGCTGATCACCTTGTCTAAGCAGGATAGCGTTGCAAACCGTCGTTTGGCGTTTGCCCGCACGCGCTCTAAAGAAGCCGTCGGCAAACTGTTCAACGAATTGGGTCCGCGTTATGCCGAGCGTCCGGGCGGTTACGTCCGTATTCTCAAGTGCGGTTTCCGCACCGGCGACAACGCGCCTATGGCGTTCGTTGAACTAGTTGACCGTCCGGTTGTTGAAGAAGCCGCTGCAGAAGAGTAATCCTCTGCGCCAGGCCTCTTTGGTAGCGAATGAAAACCGACCCTCAGTGGTCGGTTTTTTTATGGGCGCATTTATCTTCTGTTTTCTACACTTAACGGCGTCTATTCTTCGTACTAATACCCTATACTCGGCCTATTATTAAATTGAGTAAGCGTCGCGTGCCGCTTGGGCAAGCCTTGTGTTGTAGCTTGAGTGTGGCATGGTAGTTAAGCAGCGGCAGGTTGGTTAAACAGCGATTCGAACTAGCGCATTGATAACAAGCAAGGGGCAGGTATGTATGCGAGGATAAAAAGCGCTGCCGGGGGAGCGTCGGCGATAGGGTTTTTGAGTATGCTAATGCTGCTCATACTTGCGATGGTCACTACTGCGCATGCCGACAACCCGCGCTATGCGGGTATTGTCGTTGATCTGGATAATGGCGAAGTGCTTTACGCCGAGAATATTGACGATCAGCGCTATCCTGCGTCGCTTACCAAAATGATGACGCTCTATCTAACCTTTGAAGCGTTAGAAGAGGGTACGCTGCGCTTGGACCAACCCTTGCCGGTTTCCCATTACGCTGCCGCCAAGCCTGCTGTCAAACTGTGGCTGGCGGCGGGCAGCTCAATTCCGGTGGATACCGCTATTCGCGCACTCGCGGTTCGCTCTGCCAATGATGTTGCCGCAGTGGTTGCCGAAGCCCTGGGCGGCAGCGAAGCCCACTTTGCCCAAATGATGACCACCAAGGCACGCGAGCTGGGCATGCATGCCACCACCTTTCGCAATGCCTCTGGCTTGCCGGATGACGGCCAAATCACCACCGCGCGGGATATGCTCACGCTTTCGGTACGCGTGATGCAGGACTTCCCCCAGTACTACCACTACTTCGGCCTGCAAGAGTTTACCTACCGCGGCACCCGGCACACCAGCCACAATCGATTGGTGCGTGACTACCCAGGTGCCGATGGCCTAAAAACGGGGTTCATTCGCGCCTCTGGCTTTAACGTGGCCACTACCGCAGTGCGCGGTGATCGGCGGCTGGTGGGCGTCGTCATGGGTGGTTTTTCATCCCAGTCCCGGGATACCCATATGGCCAATCTGCTGGATCGTAGCTTCTTGCGTGCGTCGCTACGCGACCAGCAAAGCTGGATGGGTGACACCAGCTTCTCGCGGGAATTTATGGCCTTTGCACCCCCTGCTCAGCCGGTGGCACCACAGCAGCCAGCGCCACGCCAACCCCTGCTGGCGGTGGTCGAAACGTCAACATTGTCACCATCGAGTAACTCTACCCCCTCAACGCCGGTTGTCGATCTTGAAGAACAGCTAGCCGATATTGTCACCATTCAGCGCCCCACGCCGGCAAGCGAAGATCCACAGCCCGACCCACTTCAAGCGTTCATTGAGCGTGAACGCAAGATGGCTTCTGTCACTGAAACGGGCGGTGGCTGGGGGGTGCAAGTGGGTGCTTTCAGTCGTGAAGCCCAGGCACGGCAATTGGCGCAGCAGGCGGCTCAGCGGATTGCTCAGACTTTAGGCGGACGCATTGCTGTAGACACGGTAGAGGGCCAAAACCCTGTTTATCGCGCCCGGCTAATGGCATTGGACGAGCAGCGCGCTCGCCAAGCGTGCCGTGAGCTGCACTCCCAAGGTATGGACTGTATGGTCGTTAACGCCAGCTTGTAAGGGGGGCCGTCATCACCCCGCCAATGGCTAATTGGCGGGGTTTTTCTTTTTTGGCACTTTGTATTGACCAGTGAACAGGGAGATCGCGGTGACAACCTCGCTGAAAGGCATACTCTGCATGTGTTTGGGCGTTCTTTTCCTCGCCCTAGGCGACGCTGTTTCCAAGTGGTTAGGTGAAGTGCACTCGCCACTGCAGATTATTTTCTTCCGTGCCTTGGTATCGCTACCGCTGATTGCGCTGCTTGCCCATTTTGCCGGTGGGTTACGCAAGCTGCGTACGAAACGGCCGGGTGTCCATTTGCTGCGCGGATTGATTTATACCGCCACCATGGTCTGTTTCGTATGGGGGCTAACGCTGCTCCCCCTGGCGGAGGCCACGGCGATTGCCTTTGTGGCGCCGCTGTTTGTGACCCTGCTTTCGGTGCCATTGTTGGGTGAGCGCATTGATCCACCGGTGCTGATCGCATCCTTGGTGGGGTTTGCGGGGGTGCTGATCGTGGTGCGGCCCAACGGCGATGCGTTTCAGATGGGCGCGCTGGTATTGGTGGGGGCGGCGCTATTCTATGCGCTGATGATGATTACCGCCCGGCGCTACGGCGCCCGCGAACACCTCTGGGCAATGCTGTTTTACATGACCTGTGTGCCGCTGGTGGTGACCGCGCTAACGCTGCCCTGGGTGTGGCAGACACCCCAGCCGTGGCACTGGGTAGGCTTTTTCGCCTCGGGAGTATTGGGCGTTGCGGCCACCGCTTTTATCACCTTGGCCTTCCGGTTTGCCCCTGCGGCCATCGCCGCGCCGTTTGATTACACCGCTATGCTCTGGGCGGTACTGCTGGGCTGGTGGTTCTGGGGCGAAATGCCGGATCTCTGGGTCTGGGTAGGCAGTGCCTTGATAATGGGCAGCGGGTTAGCGGTGGCGTATCACGACCGTAGGACAACCCTTAAACGTCGTCCTACCGCTTAACTGACGTCACTCTACCGCCACTTTTTGATCTAGGTCACGGAAGCGGTGAGCTTGCCAAAACGGCGGGTTTGGGCTGGTTATAATCCTGGCCTTTCATCGCAGTCCGCTGCGAGCCATCGTCCTGATTACGGTGACTGTCTATGCAAGCCCCCGAACGACTGAAGCAAGCTCCCGAACTACTTTCCCCTGCAGGCACCTTCAAGAACATGCGTTACGCCTTTGCCTATGGGGCCGATGCGGTTTACGCGGGGCAGCCGCGCTATTCCCTCAGAGTGCGCAACAACGATTTTAAAATTGATAACTTACATCGTGGTATCGAGTATGCCCATGCCCGAGGCAAGCAGTTTTACGTTGCCTCCAATATTGCCCCTCACAACAGCAAACTGAAAACCTATCTCCAGGATATGGCGCCGGTGATCGAGGCAGGGCCCGATGCGCTGATTATGTCGGATCCCGGTTTGATTATGATGGTTCGTGACCGCTGGCCGGATCAACCTATCCACCTCTCGGTGCAATCGAACGTCGTCAACTGGGCTGCCGCCCAATTCTGGCAGCGGCAGGGTATCAGCCGCATCATTTTGTCTAGGGAGCTATCACTGGAAGAGATCGGCGAAATACGCGAACAGTGCCCAGGCTTAGAGATCGAAACCTTTGTTCACGGCGCACTGTGTATCGCCTATTCAGGGCGTTGCCTGCTGTCGGGTTATTTCAATCATCGCGACCCTAATCAAGGCACCTGCACCAACGCGTGTCGCTGGAAATACAACACCATAGCGGCAACCCACGATGACACGGGCGACTTAATAGCCGCCCAAGGAAGTGGTAGCGCTGCGGCCGGCAGCCCAGATGAGCTTTCGGCGCTGATTGAAGACGTTTCCCGCCCTGGCAAGCTGATGCCTGTGCATGAAGATGAACACGGCACCTACATCATGAACTCCAAGGATCTGCGCGCGGTGCAGCACGTGGCTCGGCTGACGCAAATGGGCGTGGCGTCACTAAAGATTGAAGGACGCACCAAGTCCTATTACTACGTCGCGCGTACAGCGCAAGTTTATCGACAAGCCATTGATGACGCCGTCGCTGGGCGCCCCTTTAACAAACGGCTAATGGATGAACTTGAGAACCTGGCGAATAGAGGCTACACCGAGGGCTTCTATCAACGCCATGTGCACGGTGAGTACCAAAGCTATGAGCAGGGGAACTCCATCGGCGTTCACCAACAGTTTGTCGGTGAAGTGCTGGGTTTTGATCCGGCTCGTGGCAGGTTAGAGGTAGAAGTTAAAAACCGCTTTGAAGTAGGGGATGGCATGGAGCTGATGCTGCCAGGTGGCAATCACCGCTTCGTGCTCGAGCATATCGAGAACTTACGAGGTGAAGCGCAGAGCGCAGCACCTGGTTCTGGGCATCGCGTGCGAATCCCCGTTCCCAAGGTCAGCATTACCCCTGAACAGCTTGAGTTTGCGCTGTTAATGCGTGATCTCAAGCCTTCCAGAGCAGCACAACCTGAATCGTTAGGGGTAGCGATCAGCTAAACGCATAAACGTCCATTGCAAGCACACCGTGCTCCACACTGTGGTGTAGCTGTTTTGCGTCACCTCCTGCCCCCATGGCCACCAGTAACGGCTGGAAGTGTTCAGGGGTCGGGTGGTTCTCCCGCGCGTTGGGTGCGTTCTCCCAGCTAAGCAGTGCTTCACGATCATTGGCGATAAGGCGGTCGCTCACCCAAGTGGCAAATACACCTACCCAGGAAGGCATAGGGCTCTCCTGGGGCATGATTTCATACAGGTTATGGGTCAGGCTGCCCGAGCCGATCACCAAAATCCCCTCTTCCCGCAGAGCCGACAGGCGCTCGCCCAGCGTGGCCAGCTCCGCATTGCTCCAGCGCACCGGAAGTGACAGCGAGACAACCGGCACATTGGCGTCAGGAAACATCAGTGAAAGGGGCACCCAGGCGCCGTGATCCAGGCCGCGCTCTACCCGCTCGGCGCCCAGTAACACGGCCAGCCGTTCAGCCAGTTCCGGCTCACCCGGGGCAGGATACTGGCACTCGAAAAGCGCCTGTGGGAAGCCGCCAAAGTCGTGAATGGTTTCTGGCTTGGCGCTGATGCTGACCTTGAGCGCCAGGCTCTCCCAGTGCGCTGAGACCACTACCACCGCCTTGGGCGCAAGCTGCCTACCCAGTTCGCGTAGAAAGGCATGAGCCGGGGTTTTATTGAGGGCCAGCATGGGCGAACCATGGGAAATAAACAGGCTAGGTAACATGAGTGAGTCTCCTCAGCAGCATGGCCAACGCTGGCGGTAAGCAAGCGCTGGCAATAGGGTTAGGCGATAGTTTTAGGCGATAGTTTTAGGTGTTAGGCGAATCGGTTACTTAGCACCCAGCGGCCGCTGCCCAGGCCCGCTTGCACGATTAACGCCAGCGTCCAGAACACCGGGAATTCCCAACCGCCGCCGGCATTTGAGAACATCCAGCCGTTGCCAAGATGCACCCAAGCAGCGCCGAGCAGTACCGGCACCAGTGCCAGGCTCACCCAGCGGGTGTAAACACCCAGAATCAGGGCGGCTCCACCGCCCACTTCCGCGGCAATGGTCAAGTAGGCCAGAAACCCTGGTAAACCCAGTGATTCAAAATAGCCGACGGTGCCCGGTAGGGTAAATACAAACACCTTGAGCAAACCGTGAGCAAGGGCCATCACACCCAGTGCGACGCGCAGTAGCGAGATGGCCTGGGGTTGTAAAGAGTGCTGTACAGAGGGCTGTAGAGAGGGGGCAGAGTGAGTATGCGTTGTCATCGTAGTAGCTTCCATCGAGTGGTTAATGACGCTACTTTACAGCCGGATAAGATCGAGATAATCAGCGTATTTTGCACATCACTGTTGCGTTATTGGCGACAATCCAATGTTCTGCTCCCAAACTGGCGGATCGCCCCACGCCTCGGTGAGCAAGTCGATGAAGCGCTCCACCTTGGCGGGCAGGTAGCGCCGGGCGGGGTAGAGGGCATGAACATCGAGCCGTACCGCTGGCTCATTGGTCAAGATGGGCACTAAACGCCCGCTGGCGATACTCTCTGTGACCAGAAAGCTGGGCTGCTGAGCGATGCCCAGGCCAGCTTCCGCGGCGTGGGTGAGTACATCGCCGTTATTGCTTTCCAGTGGGCCATTGACCGTCAATGACTGCGTGGCAATCTTCCAGTCAGCGCTCTGTTGGCCGCTGCGGTAGCGTAGGCAGTGGTGCTTGGCAAGGGCTTGAATGCTGTCGGGTTCACCGTGGTTGGCAAGATATTCAGGCGAGGCGCAAAACAGTAGGCGGCACCGCGTCAGTCGGCGCGCCACCAGGCTGGAGTCAGGCAGGCTGCCGATACGGATCGCTACGTCGTAACCCTCTTCAAGCAGGTCGACACGGCGGTCGTTCAAATCCAGGCGCACTTCCAGCGCCGGGTGGGTATGCATAAACTGGGCGACGAGTGGCGCCAGGTAGCGGGTGCCAAAACTCATCGGCCCATTAACGCGCAGCCGCCCACGCACATCGCTGGTACCTTGGCCCACCTCGGCGGCGGCCTCATCGAGCGCTTGCAGTATCCCTTGGGCGCGGACTAGATAGCGTTCTCCGGCCTCAGTGAGATGTAGTCGTCGCGTGGTGCGTTGTATCAGTCGCGCGCCCAATGTCTCTTCCAGTGCCATGACCTGGCGGGATACGCGAGTGCGGGAAATATCCAGCGCTTCAGCAGCGCGGGTATAGCTACCCAACTCGGCTACCCGCACAAAAGCGACGATATGCTCTAACTGATTCATGACGCCGAATCGGCTTGGAAAATCTGAAAAGCGCGCGCTGCCTGGTAAGGGTCAGGCTGGCCACAAATGGCCGATATCACCGCTAAACCGTTCGCTCCCGCGCGCTGTACGCTAATCGCATGATCCGCTTTCAGCCCACCAATGGCCACGCTGGGCAGTGGGCACGCCTTGACCAGCGCCGCTAAACCGCCAAAGCCGATGGGCTGGGCGTGATCTTGTTTGCTCTCGGTGGCAAACACGGGGCCAATCCCGACATAATCGAGTAGCTCAAACGGAGAGACTTGCAGCTGGGCGATAGTATTGATCGACAGGCCAATAATCGCTTGCTCACCTAGCACCCGGCGCGCTTGCTGAACGGCTGCGTCGCTCTGACCGACATGCAGGCCATCTGCCTGGCTTTCTAGTGCCACCTGCAAACGGTCGTTAATGATCAGCGGGACATCGGTGCCCGCCAGAAGCGCTTTTAACCGTTTGGCTTGGGCAATCATCTGTTCGTCGCTGGCATGCTTGTCACGCAACTGCACGATGGTGACACCGCCTTTTACCGCTGCCTCAACCGTTTGTTCCAAACCATGCTCTCGGCAGAGCGTGGCATCGGTGACCAAGTAGAGCGATAGATCAAGCGGCATGGATTGCCTCCAGTTGGGCATAAGTAGTGAGGTCGTCAGGGGTGAGTTGATACAGCGCATCCAGTAGCGCCACTTGAAAACTACCAGGCCCGTTGGCGTGGCTGCCCGCACGCTCCCCTGTGACCGCAAAGCAGGCCAGTGCGGCTACCGTTGCACCCAGTGGGGCATCGCGGTTGGCAGCCACAAATCCCGCCACTAGCGCGCTCAGCCCACAGCCAAGCGTTGTTACGCGGGGCATCAAAGGATGGCCACCGTTAATGCGGTAGTGCTGTGTGCCGTCCGTCACCCAGTCGCTTTCACCGGTCATCGCGACAATACAGCCGTGTTTTTGCGCTAATGCTATTGCAGCGTCCACGGCTTGGTCGGTGGCGGCTGTGGCGTCCACGCCACGGCCTTGGCTAGCTAAACCGTTAAGGGCAAGAATTTCAGACGCATTGCCACGAATCACGCTGGGTTTAGCGGTCAGCAGCTTCGCGCACAGCGTTTGGCGATAGCGCGTGGCGCCAACGGCGACGGGATCTAATACCCAGGGAATGGCATGCTGATCGGCAGTCGCTGTGGCGGTGAGCATAGCGTCAGCCCAGTGGGCAGAGATCGTACCGATATTAATCGACAGCCCCGCGGAGATAGCCGTGAATTCAGCCACTTCTTCAGGCGCATGCAGCATGGCGGGCGACGCGCCGGTGGCTAACAGCAGGTTGGCAGTGCTGTTCATGGCCACATAGTTGGTCATACAGTGAACCAGCGGTGTCACTGAGCGTAGCGTCTCAAGGTAATCGCCAAGCGGGCGTAGGGTCATAGCATCCTCCCGGCAGGGAGGTGGTAAGCGTTACCACGACTCCCTACGCCGGTGTTATCCGGTTCAGGTTCAAAGGGTGCTTCTCAGCCCAACCGTAACGGAGGGCGCCCCTGTCGAGGGATTACTATCCTTGCCTGGAGTAGCCCTGTAAAGCCCCGGATGCGGACGATAGCAATCTAACGAAACGAAATACGCGTACCGTAGGTAAGCATTTCATCAGGTGTCATCGCTTTACCCTCGACCCCAATCATCTCGTCACCACACTGGTCGGCGAAGGTTAGCACGCCGTGGGTCAAGCCCAGTTGGCCCAGGGTATCGCGGATTTCGCCCGTGCCCAGAAAAGTACTGACGTGGCCCTTGTTATCGCTCAGCTCAGACACGCCGTTAGCATGGTGAAAACGCACTTTGTAGATTCCATCCATCGACTCGACTTCAACAATCGGCGAAAAACCGTTGTGAAGCGCATTGGAAAGCTGTTTTAGCGTCAGGTGGTCACCCAGCGTCATATCGATCGCACTCATGGAAAACTCCTGTAGACGCCTCAAAGGTGGGGCATCACTCATGTTGCGGGAACTGCTTTTTGTAAAGCTTATGAAGAATAAGTGTAGGGTTTTTGTTTAGTATTGCCAGTGCGCTTATCGGCACCTCGATACGACACTGCCTACGTGCTTGTAAGGGCTGTTATTATGGCCATAAAGCCCCCATGGTAAGCGGTACGTGAAGCTCAATGGATTCAATGATCAACATCAGCGATAGGAGAGCAAAATGAGTTTTCAAGGCGAGCAGCATCCCGGCGTCGTGGCTACGCCGCCCCAAACTCAAGGGTTTCGTTTAAACCACACCATGCTGCGGGTGAAAGACCCTGAGCAGGCATTGGCGTTCTACTCAAAAGTGTTTGGTATGCAGGTGATGCGGCGGCTGGATTTCGAAGAGATGCAGTTCTCGCTCTACTTCCTGGCCAACCTGGAACCCAGCGACAGCGTTCCGGACGATGCACAAGCGCGTACCGCCTGGACGTTTAGCCAGAAAGGGCTGCTGGAGCTGACCCACAACTGGGGGACTGAAGACCAGGAAGATTTCGCCTATCACGATGGCAATGCCGAACCCCAGGGCTTTGGGCATATCTGCTTCAACGTACCGGATTTGGCAGCGGCCCAGGCGTGGTTCGACGAGCATGACGTCACCTTCGTCAAACGCTCCGATCAGGGCAAGATGAAAGATGTTATCTTCGTTAAAGACCCGGACGGCTACTGGATCGAAGTGATTCAGGCAGACCTGATGGTGGGGAAGAGCGACTCTTGAGGCACGCCAATGGCTGAACTACTGTTCCGGCTGCGCCATGTGACCGACGAAGAGGCCATGGAGGTGCGTGACCTGCTCGCTGCCCATGGCTTTGATACCTATGAAACCCAGGCGGGCTTTTTCCGCCTGGGCGTTGACGCGATTTGGCTGCGCAATCCACATCAGCACGACGCTGCCATCGCGGCGTTAGAAGCCTACCAGGCGGAGCGCCTTGAGCGCGCCCAACGCGAGCACCAGGCGGCGGTTGAGCGGGGTGACGCGGAGACGCTGTGGCGTCGTTTGGCCGCTCACCCGGTGCAGGTCGTGTTAGTACTGCTAGCAGTGGGGCTTATTGCCGCCCTTACGCTGCTGCCGTTCCTGGGTATGTCGCGAAGCTAAGCGGCTGGCAGATGGCCGCGTTTGAGGTACATCATGACGCCATCATCACCGGCGGTAAGTGCCGGAGCAGAACCGCTGGGGTAGCGGCACCAGGTGCCTGCCGTGTAACTCTGTTCGCTATCGCTCAGTGTGCCTTCCAGAATCAAAAACTCCAGCCCGCCCAGCAGCGTGGGGTAGGTAATGGAGGTGCCCGCCGACCAGCGCTCTAGGCTGGTGCGCTCCTGCTTGTAGGTGTGCAGCATTTTATAGGCAATGCGCGGGCGTCGATCAGGCTGCCAGGGCAGCCGATGCGCTGGCACTGCCAACTGTAGCGTGTCGTTGGGGTCAAACTGGTGCAGTTTGACAAATATCAGCGCGCCTTCCTCGCCAATTTGCGGGGTATGGCCGGTGCCAATGGGGTTTCTTAAGTAGCTGCCCGCCGCGTAGCGCCCATGCTCATCGGCGAACACGCCTTCCAATACCAGAATCTCTTCGCCACCGCCGTGGGTATGCCGCTCAAACTTTGTATTGGGGGCGTAGCGCACAAGGCTAGTAGCGCGAGCAACTTCATCACCAATCCGGTCAAACATCATGCGCTCTACCCCCGCGCTGGGGGAATCGACCCACTGATACTCTTCCGGGGTAACACAGGCAAAGTGGCTAAAATCGGCGTTTAGACGCATGGGAAAGGGCTCTTCGCAGTGAAGGTAAGTGACGGGGGAGGGTGCTAGTCTCCTTATCGACAGCAAAAAATGCAACTTTCGGTTGTTTGATCTTCTTTATATCGCCATAAAAAAACACCCCAACCATTGGATGAATATCCAACGATTGGGGTGCAGTTCACGAAGGCGGCATCAGGTTGTCTGGCTGCTTGCTTAGGGCGCTTCAGTCAGCTTGGTAAGAATATGGTGTGCAGCTTCGATGCGCGCCTGATTGGGGTAGTTGCGGTTAGCCAGCAGCACAATGCCGATTTGCTCGCTGGGTACAAAAGCCACGTAGCCGCCAAAGCCGTTGGTAGCGCCGGTTTTGTTATAGAGCGCTTCCTGCCTGGGGGCTAGCGGTGGGGTTAAGCGGTTGGCAGGGTTGGGCTGCAAAATCATCTCAAGCGAGTTCCCTGCCAGTAACTGATCGAGCGCCACCGGGTAGGCATAGCTTTCCCACCCGAGTCCTTGGGTCATATCGCCGACCTCAAAGTACCCCGTGCGCGTAGCGGCCAAGGCTTGGCTTAGTGGTTCATTAAGCTCAGCACCACTCATATTGGCTTCCACCAGCGTTAGTACGTCTGCGGCAGTCGATTTCAATCCGTAGGCTTGGGCATCCAGCATGCCTGGGTTCACCCGAATGGGTTCATCCTCTTTAGAGTAACCGTAGGCATAGTTTGCCTGCTGCGCTTCAGGCACCTGAAAGTAGCTATGCTCAAGCCCTAACGGGGCAAACAGCGCCTCCTCCATCGCCATCTCGAAGGGCTGACCAAGGCTTTGTGCGGCGAGATAACCGAACAGGCCCAGGCTCGGGTTGGAGTAGAGCCGATGGCTGCCAGGGGCGGATTCAGGCTGCCACTGGCGGTAATAGTCGATCATCGTCTCTTCACTTTGGACCGACTCAGGGAACTGTAGCGGCAGCTCGCCCGCCGTGTAAGTGCCCAGTTCCAGCAGCGTGATCTCATCGAAGGCGCTGCCTTCAAGTTCAGTCAGGTAGTGGCTGGCCGGGTCGGAAAGCGAGAGGGCGCCGCTAGCCTGGGCATAGCCAGTGAGTGCAGCCGTGAAAATCTTGCTGATAGAGCCGAGTTCGAACAGCGTCTCATCAGTGACCGGAATCCCCGCTTCTTGATTAGCGAGGCCATAATTAAAGTAGTGCTGCTGGCCGTTAATGCTCAGCGCAATCGCCATGCCGGGGATACGGTGCTCGGCCATCAAAGGCGCGATAGTATCGTTCACCAGGGCCTCAATATCGGCGCTTTCAGGCGTGCCGGAAGCCCATGCAGTGCCGTTGAGTAGAAGCGAACCTGTCATGATAAGGCCGCAGTTTGCTGCTAACATCTTATGCATACCAAAATCCTGTTGTGATTAATACCAAGAGAGGGCGGAGAGTTATTTCCAGACGCAAAGCCTGTGACAGGGGTTAACTTACGGCGCGCTGCGGCAATTCACAAACAGCGATATTTTGCATAAGCCATTAGAAAAATTTGGGGGTCAAGTTGGTGCGTCCCTACTTGCCGTTGAAGGCGTTGCGCGCGTTTGAGGCGTCGGCCAGGCATTTAAGCTTTACTCGCGCGGCAGAAGAGCTTCATGTGACCCAGGCGGCGGTAAGCCACCAGGTAAAGCTGCTCGAAACGCTGTTGAAGGTGCCGCTGTTCAAGCGTTTGCCCAGGGGGCTAATGCTTACCCAGGAGGGCGAGCTGCTGCTGCCGGTATTGAAGAGTTCATTCGACCAGATAGCCCACACGCTGGAGCGGGTGGGCGAGAGCAGCTATCGGGAGGTATTAAACGTCGGCGTGGTGGGGACTTTTGCCGTCGGCTGGTTGCTGCCGAGACTGGGAGACTTTCAGCGCCAGTACCCTTACGTCGATTTACGGCTCTCCACCCATAACAACCGCGCGGATATTGCCGGCGAGGGGCTGGATTTTGCGATCCGCTTTGGCACAGGGGCCTGGCATGGCACCGCGGCGCAGCCGCTACTACCGGCGTCACTCTCGGTAATGTGCATACCTGATATCGCCGCGCGGCTTAACACCCCAGCCGATGTGCTGGGGGAAACTTGGCTGCGCTCTTATCGCGCCGATGAATGGACAGAGTGGCTATTGGCGGCAGGGCTACCACGCAGCTTTCCGATGACCAACAGCATTGTGTTTGATTCTTCCATCGCCATGGTGGAAGCAGCCCTACAAGGGGCAGGCGTGGCGCTGGCGCCACCGCTGATGTTTCCCCGCCAACTAAACAGCGGCGCACTGATACAGCCTTTCGACACCGCTGTTAGCCTAGGCGGTTACTGGCTGACTCGCCTGCAGACACGCCCCGAAACCCACGCCATGGTGTCCTTCCGGGAATGGCTGCTCACGGCCATTAATGCCTGAGCAGCACTATTGACGTTAACTGCTTAGTGGCTGTGACCATGATCATCGTGGTCGTGGTCGTGGTCGTGGTCGTGGTCGTGGTCGTGGTCGTGGTCGTTATGACCCGGCTGGGCCAACGCGTCGTGCAGCACGTGGGCATTGTGGCGCATCATACCCAGATAAATGCTCGCTTCGCCCTCTGCTGCCAGCGCATCGGCGTAGAGCGTGCCCGCAATGGGCAGGCCGGTCTCTTCGGCGAGCTGGGTGATGATCGACTGGTTGGTCATGTTCTCGTGGAACAGCGCCTTCACGTTCTCCTGCTCAATCACATCCACTAGCGCCGCCATGCTGGCGCCACTGGGGTCGGCTTCCGTGGAAAGCCCTACCGGAGAGAGGAAGGTCACCCCGTAGGCGCTTGAGAAGTAGCCAAAGGAGTCGTGTCCGGTAATCACGCTGGTGGAGGCCGGGATCTCGTCAATCAGCGCACGAATCTCGTCGTCTACCTCGGCCATTTCCTGTAAATACTGCTCCGCATTGGCGCGGTAGGCATCGGCGTTATCTGCGTCGGCGGCGATTAAGCCATCGCGGATATTGGCGATATACACCTCGGCTTGGTGCATATCCTGCCAGGCGTGAGGATCTTGATTGCCATGGTCATGCCCCGCGTGCTCATCGGCATGCTCTTCGTGGTCGTGCTCGTCATGATCATCATGGCCGTGCTCTTCATGTGCAGCGAAAGAGAGCGGTTCAATACCATCGGTCGCGGTGACCATCGGCCCGTTGTAGTCGCTGGCGCTAATCAGGCGCTCCATCCAGCCCTCAAACAGCAGGCCGTTGAAAACGACTAAATCGGCATTGGCCAGGGAGCGTGCATCGCCGGGGCTGGGGGAGTAAACGTGGGCATCGCCATCGGCAGCCACCAGCGGGGTCACCTCGACATGCTCGCCGCCTACGTTTTCGACCATATCCGCCAGGATAGAGAAACTGGTCACCACCTGCACGCGCTCATTAGCCATGGCAGCAGGCAGCGCCAGCAGCGCGGAAACACCGACTAACCAGCGCGAAGGCCGAGATGATAAATAGGCAAGCGACATACAACACTCCTTACGATAAGCATGAAGACTGATAATTAAGCCCCTTGCTCCACTTCAAGCGGCGTTGTTTTACGCCGCAGCTTGGCTGCCAAGCTGTGGTAGCGACCAAACAGGGCCGAAAAGAGATAACCGAACCCCGCCAGCAGAATAATGCTCGGGCCAGAGGGGATATCCAGATGAAAAGAGAGCAGCAGGCCACCGGTGCTCGCTACCATGGCCAGCACAATCGCGATGCCGATCAAGCCCTCCAGGCGTTTGCTCCAAAAGCGCGCCGAGGTGGCGGGCAGCATCATCAGTCCCACCGCCATTAGCGTACCCAGGGTTTGAAAGCCGGCGGTTAGGTTCAGCACCAGCAGGCCCAGGAAAACGCTGTGTACCCAACCGCTGCGGCGGCTTTGGCCACGTAAAAACAGCGGGTCCAAACACTCCACTACCAGGGCGCGAAACACCACTGCCAGGGTCAGCACAATCAGCGTACTGATACCCGCGATTAGCAACAGCGCGGTGGAGTTGATCGCCAGAATCGAGCCGAACAGCACATGGGTAAGGTCAACGCTGCTACCGCCCAGCGAAATCAGCATCACGCCTGCGGCCAGCGAGATAATAAAAAAGCTCGCCATGGCGGCATCTTCGCGCTGGCCGCCCATTTTCGAGACCGCCCCCGCCAGCAGCGCCACCATTAACCCAAACAACACCCCGCCAATACTCATAATCGGCAGCGAAAAACCTGCCAGCAGGAACCCCAGCGCGACGCCGGGCAGAATCGCGTGGGCCATGGCATCGCCAATCAGGCTCATGCCGCGTAGCACCAAAAACACACCCAGCGGCGGCGCGGCCAACGAAAGCGCCAAACCACCCACCACCGCGCGGCGCATAAAGCCGTAATCGAACGGGCTGACAAACCACGCATTAAGCAGATCCAGCATGGCGTCCTCCCATGGTAAACGGCACTACCTGAGCGGGTGCGTGTTGATGGGTCAGCGCACTGGGCGCCACCCAACGGCCATGGCCGCCGTTTAGCATCAGCACTTCATCGGCCAGGCGGCGCAGGTGATCCATATCGTGCAGCACGACAATGATCGTCGCGCCGTCGTCCGCCATTTGGCGCAGGATGCGGATCAAAATATCCACGGTTTCGCTATCCACGTTGGCAAATGGCTCATCGAGCAGCAGTAGCTCGGCTTCCTGCATCAGCGTACGGCCGATCAGTGCACGCTGGCGCTGGCCTCCGGAAAGTTCGCCCAGCGGGCGGTGGGCCAAGTGCGAAATACCCAGCCGCGCCATAATCTCGCGGCCTTTACGGTAGTGCCCTGCACAGTAGCCGGTTAGCGCGCCGTGGCTGGGCCAGCTGCCGGTCATGACTAACTCTTCCACACTCATCGGGAAGGTGAGATCCAGCGCCAACTGCTGTGGCAACCACGCGCGGCGCTCTTTCGCGACGGTGCAGACCACTTCGCCGCTAATGGGCCGAAGTTCGCCCATAATGGCCTGAATTAGTGTGCTTTTACCGGCGCCGTTAGCGCCAATCAGCGCAGTAATCGCGCCCGGCTTAAAGTCGCCCTCGATATGTTCCAGCACCGTGCGGCGCGCCTGGGCCAAGTGCAGGTTGTGCAGCTGTAAGCGTGATAAAGAGCGCTGACTCATCCTAACCACCCGCTAGCCCAAACCACCAAGCCCCACAACGCCAATAGCGGCACGGCAACAAACAGCAGCCGTTTAACAGCTGATAGCGACATCAAGGAGAAGTGACAGGGGCCCTCCTTGTTATGGCGGTGCGTATGCTCACTCATCAAGCGGCCTCGTATAATTTCAAATAGGTTATAACATAACGTTTGTCAAAGCCAAAAAATTGCTGAGTATTTTACTCGTTCACGCCGCGCTAGCAACGATAAAGCGCTAGCGGAAAACCGTCGCCAGCGCTTTAAGGGAATAACCGTAGGGTGTATCAATAGCGCCAGGTAGCACCTAGCTGCTGCGGCGCTACATGCAGCGCGTATTCACCGGGAATAGTGATCGGCCCCAGCGATAGGTTAGCGGGTTGGAAGCGATTAATCGCAGAAGACGCCTGATTCGGCTGTGTCCAAATTTGTAGCTCATTCACCAGCATGCCGGTAACAAAGTTGATAGCACCATCACTTTCTCTGCCATCGGCGGCAATCACTGCACCCGCCACGCCATTCACCACAAGTGAGCTCACCCGGGCGCCCCAGCCGCGGCGCTCACGCTCCGCTTGGGCGAGCTGTAAACCCAGTGCCTGCACGCCGCTTAAATCACCGCTGGTTTTCAAACGCTCATATTCGGCCAGTGCCTCGGGGTGCGGCTGGCGGTCGGTCAGCATACCACCCAAGGCCAGCGCTGATTTCACCACACCCACCCGTGCATCAAAGCGGTCATCCGGATCGCTCGCCTCGCTGGATTGGTAAGCGTTTACCGACAGGCTGGTGGCGTAAATGCCCGTCCAACCCCACTGCCAAATATTGGCGTGGCTGGCGCCGTTCTCAAACACATCATCGTACTCACTCCACTGCTCGCCGGTTTGTGCCTGGGTCTGGGCTTGTGCTTGTAGCGAGACAGGCAGAGTGATCACCAAGGTGGTAACCAGCGCGGCAAGAAGACGAAAAGCATGCATGGTGAAGTGCCTATATAGGGGGAGCAGTCGCGCTAAGCGTAGCACGCAAAACAAATGAGACGTGGGGGGATTCAGGGGTGGTGAAGTATGACTAAGGTCAATGGTGCTGCGGGGTGAAGGATGGTTAGATGGGGGAAGACGATAATCAGGAGCGCCGCATGGATGACTTTTCGCCCAGTGACCTAAAAACCATTCTTCATTCCAAGCGTGCCAACCTCTATTACCTGCAGCATTGCCGGGTGTTGGTGAACGGTGGCCGAGTGGAGTATGTCACCGATGAGGGCAGTAAATCCCGATACTGGAATATTCCCATTGCCAACACCACCTCGATACTGTTGGGTACTGGCACCTCGATTACCCAAGCGGCTATGCGCGAATTGGCGAAAGCTGGGGTGCTGGTGGGGTTTTGTGGTGGGGGCGGTACGCCGTTATTTGCTGCCAATGAGGTTGATGTGGATGTCGCCTGGCTGACCCCGCAAAGCGAGTATCGACCCACGGAGTATCTCCAATACTGGGTGCGCTTCTGGTTTGATGATGTAAAACGCCTGGATGCCGCCCGTGCATTTCAGCAGGCGCGTTTGGCGCGTATTGAATCGCTGTGGACAAGCCGCGTGATGAAAGACGCTGGTTTTAGTATTTCCACCGATCACCTGCACAGCGCACTGAGCCACCACCGTGAAGCAATCAACAAAGCCCCCAGCACCGTTGACCTGCTGACCCTAGAAGCGCGTTTAACCAAAACGCTGTTCAAGCTGGCGGTGAACGCTGTCGATTACGGCGACTTCAGCCGCGCCAAACGCGGTACCGGCACCGACCCTGCCAACCGCTTTCTCGATCACGGCAACTACCTCGCCTATGGCCTAGCGGCGACCGCCACCTGGGTGTTGGGCATTCCCCACGGCCTGGCGGTACTCCACGGCAAAACCCGCCGGGGCGGCCTAGTCTTTGATGTGGCGGACTTAGTGAAAGACGCGGTGATTCTGCCTCAGGCGTTTATTTCCGCCATGCGCGGTGATGAAGAGCAGGAGTTTCGCCAAGCCTGCATCGAGCGCTTAACTCGCACCGAATCCCTCGACTTTATGATTGATACGCTCAAGGAAGTTGCCCAGGAACTGGGGCATGAACTGGGGAAAGAGCTGGGGAGCGGCGAGTAATGAACGTGCTGCTGATCTCCCAGTGCAACAAAAATGCCCTTAAACAAACCCGTCGCATACTCGACCAGTTTGCCGAACGCCGTGGCGACCGAACCTGGCAAACGCCTATCACTCAGGCCGGGCTGGATACCCTGCGCAAATTGCTGCGTAAAACCGCCCGCAAGAATACCGCCGTTGCCTGCCATTGGATTCGTGGCCACGACCATAGTGAATTGATGTGGGTGGTGGGGGATGCCTCGCGGTTTAATACCCAGGGAGCAGTGCCGACCAACACCACTGCCCGCGATATTCTTCGCCGCCAGGATGAAAACGACTGGCACAACGGTGAAGATATTCTTCTGCTCACCGCCCTGGCAGCGCTACTGCACGACCTGGGAAAAGCCTGCGACGCCTTTCAGCAGCGGCTAAAAGGCAAACTTGAAGGTCGCAACTTATACCGTCATGAGTGGATATCGCTGCGCCTGTTTCAAGCATTCGTGGGGAACGATGACGACGCCACCTGGCTGGCGCGTCTGGCCGAAGGCAGCTATCAAGAGCAGGACTGGCTAGATGGATTAGAGCGCGACGGGATAGATGCCCCCGCCTCAGCGGTGTTTAGTCGCTTACCGCCGCTGGCTGCTGCACTTGGTTGGCTGGTGCTTAGCCACCACCGGCTACCTTTAAAACCGCCGGAAAAAGTTGGCGAAAATGAAAGGCGCTGGGGCAGAGGAAACGCACCACTTCAGGCAGAACAACTGGGCGGATTGTTTGCTTCCATTCATGCCGAGTGGAACGAGATTCCTGAAACGCAAGACTCTAAACGCATCGCGCCCTACTGGCAGTTCAAGGCCGGATTGCCCGTTAGCACCCCACGTTGGCGTGATCGTGCTAAAAAGCTTGCCACGCGGTTACAGGCGCGACTGCAAAATGGCGAGCACTGGTTGGAAAGCCGCTACGTTATGCACTTAGCCCGGCTTAGCTTAATGCTGGCCGATCACCACTACTCCAGCCTTGAAGACCTTCAGCATCGCGTTCGCGGCGAGCCCAATTACCCGCTAATTGCCAATACCGTGCGCAAAACCGGCAAGCCCAATCAGCCGTTGGATGAGCATATTCTGGGGGTTGAAAAACATGCCGCCGCGGTCGCCCGTGCGCTGCCCAGTGTAGACAGTCACTTACCCCGTCTAGCGCGCCATAAAGGCTTCCGTAAACGCAGCAGTCACCCACGGTTTCGCTGGCAGGATAAAGCCTTTGATCTGGCCCAATCGCTTAGGGAACGTAGCCAACGGCAGGGCTTTTTTGGCATCAATATGGCATCCACCGGCTGTGGTAAAACCTTAGCGAATGGCCGCATTATGTACGCGCTGGCCGACCCCCAGCAGGGCGCGCGCTTTAGCATAGCCCTAGGGCTGCGCACCCTAACTCTGCAAACTGGCCAAGCATTACGTGACCGTCTGCATCTAGGCGAAGATGAACTCGCCGTGCGGGTAGGTGGCAGTGCGAATCAAGCCCTGTTTGAGCACTACGAGCAGGAAGCCGAAGCTAGCGGCTCGGCATCCAATCAGGCGCTGATAGAAGAAGATGCCCACGTGGTGTTTGACGGCAATTTTGATAGCCACCCCGTGCTGCGTCGTTTGAGCGATGAGCCGGGCACCCGCGCGCTGATTGCCGCCCCCATTTTGGTATGTACCGTTGATCATCTTGTGCCTGCCACGGAGAGCACCCGGGGCGGGCGTCAAATCGTGCCCATGCTGCGCCTAATGAGCAGTGACCTAGTGCTGGATGAGGTCGACGATTTCGATATCAACGACCTGCCTGCGCTTACCCGGCTCGTCAATTGGGCTGGGCTGCTAGGTTCACGGGTACTGCTTTCATCGGCCACCTTGCCTCCTGCGCTGGTGGAGGGGTTGTATGAAGCCTATCGTAGCGGTCGTGAAGCCTTCCAACGCCACCGCGGCGAGCCGGGATTAGCGACCGATATTTGCTGCGCTTGGTTCGACGAGCACGACCGGCAGCATCACAACTGCGCCAGTAGTGAAACTTTTCAGGCGGCTCACAACGCCTTTGCCAAGCGTCGGTTAGAGCGCCTAGCCAAAAGTCCAGTACGCCGCCGGGCGGATATTTTAACGTTACCATCGCTGGGAAAACGCCCCGAAGAGATCAGGCCCGCGATAGCGACCCTGCTGCGCACTCATGCGCAAACACTCCATGAGCAGCACCACACGCTTGATCCGTGTACAGGCAAACGCGTCAGCTTTGGCCTTATTCGTATGGCCAATATCGACCCCTTGGTGGACGTAGCCAGAGCACTTTTTCAGCAGGGCGCCTCTGAAGGTGTACGGCTACATCTGTGCGTCTACCATTCCCGCCACCCCTTGGTCATGCGCTCAGAAATTGAACGCCGGTTAGATAAAACACTGCAACGGGCTGAGCCAGATCGCGTATTCCAGCAGCCGGATATCCGCCGCCTGATGGATAGCAGCGAAGAGAACGACCACCTGTTTATTGTGCTTGGCTCGCCGGTAACGGAAGTGGGTCGCGACCACGATTATGATTGGGCGATTGTTGAACCGTCCTCCATGCGTTCGATTATTCAGTTAGCGGGCCGGGTGCGCCGTCACCGTGAGCAGGCCTGCGAGGTGGCGAATATTCTGCTCCTTGAGACCAACCTAAAGCACCTGGAGCGCGGGGATGAACCCGCTTTTCATAAGCCAGGCTTCGAAACGAAGATGGCCTGGCGTCTTAATAGCCACTCACTTAACACACTTCTTACGCCAGATGAGTATCAGGTGATCGATGCACGCCCCCGCGTGCTGGCGCGAGAAACGCTCCACGCCAAAGATAGCCTGGTAGACCTGGAGCACGAGCGGCTGCACCAATTGATGATTGAGCAGCCCGCCGAGCCGTTAACCAAAAAAGAGCTACGAATCGGTAAAACCCCCAAGCCACCGCCCTTGGGAGCCTATAGCTGGCATGGGATGCCGCAACTGCATTTAACCGGTGTATTGATTCAGCGTGACCCATTTCGCAAGCAGCTCGAACCCGAGATAACGCTAGCGCTGTTGCCGGACGAGGGCGGCGAAACCTGGACGCTACATCGCGTAGACGATGGCGCAAGGCGAGGCGAAAAGCTCTACGTTCCGGTGGAAGAAAGCCTGCTGGTGCGGGTAAACCTAGCAAAAGAGCAGGGTGAGCGGATTCAACCCTGGGGTGCAAGTGATTACCTAACGGCGCTGGCTGACTTAGCGGAAGACCTGGATATCTCCCTTGATCGCGCCGCGCGTACCTTCGGCACGGTAACCGCCTCGGCTAGAAACCAGCGGTGGGGGTATCACCCGGTGTTGGGATTTTGGCGGAGCAAATGAAGGCCGGTGATAGACACCGGCCCGCTGCCTGGGCGGCAGCGCACATTACTCTAATGAAGAAACTTTTCTAAGCTGCCTGGGCGGCAACGTAGATAGGGTAGCGATACAGACAGTCAAAGTCATTTTATCTTATAATTACTATAATGAATAAACTGGTTGATGATTTTAAAATGATGACCTAGTATCAAATTAGCCAAGGGGTGGTAGCACACCACCTTGGCTGGCTTGAAACATATTTATGCGTCGCTGTTACCCAAATCTGTAGGGTCAGAGCAGATAGGAGGGTTCTGAGCATGATTGGCTATCATGTAAACATAATATTTTGAGGCCGACTTTTAGATTGGCCTGCCAGATGCCCCGAGGCGTATTGCCTCGGGGCTTATTTTGGCACGAATTTCAGTGATTCCCAAATTCGTAAGGATAAATAATGCCTACCATTCCTAGCGGAAGTTGGCAGCAACTCCGAGCATTGATCGAAGTCTTTTTAAAAGAGCGCTTCGATACAAAAGCGGAAAAGCTAGCTCCCGACGATCCAAAATACCAGGCATTGGTTGAGCAATTTCAATTCGATACCTGGGTCAACGATGCGGCAAGGCGCGTTGGTCAACTGCAAGTCGTCACCCACTCGCTAAAACCTATCCACCCCGATGCCAAAGGCTCCAATCTTTACGCCCCACCCGAATCGCTACATGCCCACAACCTAGTGGGTAGTCATGTGCTACCCGCTGATTTTGCGGGCGATGTCGTGGGGAACGCCGCAGCCTTGGATGTATATAAGTTCTTGAAGCTGCAGTTCGAAGGAAAATCGCTGCTTGAGCGTGCACTAGAAAACGATAGCGAGTTTGCCAAAGCTTTAAGCGATAATCCCGAACAAGCCCAGGCGTGGATCAATGCCTTTGCCGCGATTACCGAACCGCGTGGCGAGCACGCCTCACATACCCGCGGCAAACAGCTCTACTGGCTGGTGGGTGATGATGCCGCAGAGCTAGAAAATGACGCCGATAACTTCCGTTTGCTAGCCCCGCTCTATGCCACCTCGTTGGCCCATCGTGTATTTCAAACCATTAACCATGACCGCTTTAGCGAAGAGGCCAAAGACTCACGCAAAGCCAAGCGGGAAGGTAAATACGCTGAGCAACCTGTGCACAGCTACCCCAACCTAGCCGTACAAAAAATGGGCGGCACCAAGCCGCAAAATATCTCGCAACTTAATAGTGAGCGGGGTGGTAACAATTATTTATTGGCATCGCTTCCGCCTAGCTGGAATGTGAGTGATATTCGCCCGCCGCTAAAAGTAGCCTCTGTGTTTTCTCACCCTGGTGTATTTGGCAGCCGGTCAGAAGTGCGCTCCCTTGTTAAAGACTTCAAGCGCTTTCTGGAGACCGATCCCTCCACAGATATGCACACCCGAGACCTGCGCGATGACTACACGGCCATGCTGATGGACGAGCTAGCGCTGTTTGCCATGCAGATGCATAGCCTACCTGCGGGTTGGAGCGACGATGAAAAATGTGAATTGGTCGCCGAAGAAGCCTTCTGGCTAGATCCTGGCCGCGCTGAAGAGGATGTTCCTTTTCGTGAAGCTCGAAACAGCGTGGAGTGGGCAGAAGAGATTCGCCACCGTTTTGCTAACTGGCTCAATGCGGCGTTGGGTGAAAAGCTTCCATGAGGCGATGTGGAATTTCGCCACTGGCAGAAAACATTGGCGAAAGATGCTACCCATCAACGCCTGCAGGATCGTGACCGTCGATGGATGGAAAGCCTAATGGAAGACTTACACAACCTGCCAGGAGGTGATGACGATGAGTGAAGTGAAAAACCTCCTGGTTCTACCGCGCTTGCGGGTACAAAACGCCAACGCGATTTCCAGCCCAATGACCTGGGGCTTTCCTGCCATGAGTGCTTTTGTAGGTTTGATGCATGCTCTGGAGCGGAAGTTAGCAGAGGCGAGTCTTCCCGTTTCGTTAGGTCGCGTTGGGGTTATTTGCCACGACTTTGAAGCCCAGACCACTGAAGGTGGTTACATTCGTGGCTTTCACCTGACGCGCAACCCGGTGGACAAAACCGGTGGTACGGCAGCGATTGTAGAAGAAGGGCGTATCCATCTGGATATCACGCTGATCTTCGCGATTGATACCGGCACTGCAGAAAGCGAGCATGAGGATATCGCCCACCAAATCAGTGAGACTGTATCGGGCATGCGTATTGCCGGTGGCAGTGTGGTGCCCAATCGCAACGTGCCGAGCCATAAGCAGCGCCCGCAATGGGTCATGCTTGATGACAACGAAGATGAACGCTACAAGCAGTTCGCTCGACTGAAGCGCCGCTGGCTGCCGGGCTTTGCGCTGACCCTGCGCGATGACTACCTCACCGAACACCTCACAACGCTGCAAAAACACAACCCTGAGGCCAGTTTGCTGGATGCGTGGTTAGACCTCTCTCGTCTTAACCATGTTTGCACGTTAGAGAATGAAGGTGAACCCAACGAGAAGCCCGTTTGGCAGGCGCAGCGGCCCTATCGCGGCTGGCTTGTGCCGATTCCAGTTGGTTATGGCGCTATTTCCGACCTTTTCCAGCCCGGAGAAGTGGCTAACGCCCGCGATACCATGACCCAGTTTCGCTTTGTCGAAAGCCTCTACTCCATTGGTGAATGGGTCAGCCCGCACCGCATGAAGCAACCTGAAGACCTGCTTTGGTACGTTGATAACGACGAAGAAGCGGGGCTTTACCGTCTCAATAACGATTACCACCTTCGCGCCTCAGCACAGTAAACAAGGAGCTTTATCATGGCTAAAAACGATACCCTTAAAACCGCTTCCGTCCTCGCTTTTGAGCGCAAGCTCGACCCTTCCGATGCGCTGCTATACGCCAGCAACTGGGATAAGCGGCAAGATGAACAGCAATGGCAGCCGGTCGTGGTGCGTGAAAAATCGGTTCGCGGCACTATTTCCAACCGCTTAAAAGCGAAAGACCAAGATCCCGCCAAGCTGGATGCACAGATTGAAACCCCCAACCTGCAAACGGTGGATGTCGCCACACTTCCCCACGATGCTGACACCCTGGTAGCTCGTTTCACCCTTCGAGTGCTAGCCGGTGCCGGGACGCCCTCCGCCTGCAATAACGCCGAATACCAAGCCAAGCTGGAACAAGCCGTCGCCGCATATAAGCAAGCGCAAGGCTTCGGCGAGCTGGCCCAGCGGTACGCCAATAATCTCGCCAATGGGCGTTTTTTGTGGCGCAACCGTATGGGGGCAGAGCAAGTAGAGGTAAGTATTCGCCAACTGGCACAGGGCAAAGCCACTAAAGAGTGGAACTTTGATGCACTGTCGCTCTCGTTGCGGGCTTTCGAGGACACTGCTGAGCTTAAAGAGCTTGCCAGTGTTATCGCAGCAGCGCTGGCGGGTGAACAGCACTTACTGCTTGAGGTGGTTGCCTATGTGCGTATGGGTAGCGGCCAAGAGGTGTTTCCGTCCCAAGAGCTGATTCTTGATCGGGGTCGTGGCGATAAGAGCAAAACGCTTTATCACGTCAGCGATATTGCCGGTATTCACTCGCAAAAGCTGGGTAATGCCATTCGCACCATCGACACTTGGTACCCCAATGAAAACGATGATGACCTCGGGCCTATTGCTGTCGAGCCTTATGGCTCAGTGACCACCCAGGGCAAAGCGTACCGCCAGCCCAAGCAGAAGGCCGATTTCTACTCACTGCTGGATAACTGGATGATCAAGGATCAAGTGCCTACGAAGGAAGATCAGCACTTTGTGATGGCAACACTGATCCGTGGCGGTGTCTTCGGCGAAGCGGGGTAAGCCATGGATCACTATATTGATATTCGGCTTAGGCCTGACCCTGACTTTGCCCCGGCGATGCTGATGGGTGCGCTTTACAACAAGTTGCACCGGGCGCTATTCGACCTACAGGCAACGGATTTAGGCGTTAGCTTTCCAGGCCATAAGCATGGAGTCCGTGCTCGTACATTAGGTGATCACCTGCGTTTGCATGGCACTCAGGCACGGCTGGGGCAATTGATGGGCGCTGACTGGCTAACCGGCATGCGTGATCACACCCAAGTCAGCGAGGTGCTTGCCGTGCCCGCCAATTCTCAGCACTTCAACGTGGCGCGCAAGCAGTTCAATACGGGCAGCCCAAGCCGTGCCAAACGCTATGCCAAGCGGCATGACATTTCGGAAGATGAAGCGCAGCAGATTTATGCCAAGCTAGCGGCGCGGCGCATTGAGCTACCCTTCGTGCAAATAAACAGCCGCTCCACCCAGCAGCGCTTTAGCCTGTTTATTGAACACGGCAAGCCTCAGGAAAAACCGGTGGCGGGTTCGTTTAATCACTATGGCTTAAGCCCTGACGCCACAGTGCCGTGGTTTTGACCCTTTTTTCTAACATGAAAATAGGCGACCAATAATCAATCACTTAGCGGTGTCGCTCGAAAAAGGGTGATACCGCTTTTTTTGGCTAAAGCTCTTTAACAATCAGCACATTAATTTTGATATGCTCTAGTGCGCTGCCGTGCAGAACTTACCCCATAAAATACATACATAAATCAAGTTTTTAATTATGAGTTTGATTTTAAATGATTTTATCTATGTATAAAGCTATGTATTTTGAAGTATGTATACATAGTTCTGCTAGGAGGTGGCTTTGATTGCTCTCTTCACGGTCGACTCGGACACTTCGAAGTGTTGAGCAGTCTTGCTGATGCTTGCCTCGTTCTCCTTTCTCCATCGCTTTATCTCAGCATCGTCAGATTTCTTGGGACGGCCTAGGTGTCGGCCTTCTGCTTTTGCACGGCGTATGCCGGCCATTTGCCTTTCGCGGATGTTTGAGCGCTCAATCTCAGCCATTGCAGCTAGCATCGTAAGCATTGCCTTGCCGATAGGTGTGTTGAGATCAAACCCTTCACGCAGGCTGATGATCGACACTCCTTTGCTTTGCATGAATTGCACTGTATTCAGCACATCGACTGTATCTCGCCCGAGACGATCAATCGCATAGACCACTAGAACGTCGCCTTCACGCACATACTCTGCCAAGGCCGAGAAGCCCGCACGCTGCAGAGCAGGTAACACCCCAGACGTTGCCTCGTCACTCCACCAACGTTCGACATTATGGCGATTCGCAATCTCGCTACGTTGAGAGTGAGTGCTTTGATCACTGGAGCTGACTCTGAGATAGCCGATCGTTGCCATTGAGCTGTATCCTCAATTTTGGATCATAAGGTGGGGTTTTCTTTTGAACCTAGGCCATAACCCAAAATGACAATTATGACCCATTAAGATTCAAAGATAATAGAAGCAGGTCAAAAGGTACACTTTTTGACCCATTAATCTTGCAGAGGCTGAACCTATATAAGAGACAAAAGATGTTGGCGGTAATATTCAGAGAAGCTTAGCGTTAGCATGGGGGGCTCAAGAGACAGCATCTCACGCTCATTAATATTTTTTGCTGATACCGGTTGGCCATTGCCTGCAGCTGACTCACCCCTCTGAGTGCCATTCATTTGTTGGGAACGCACCTGCTCCAATCGTAGGTTCAACTTTTGGGTTTGAAGCATTGCCTGGTCTTCGGGAAGATCGTCAGCAATTCGTTGTGAGTATTTGCGTAGTAGCGGCTCGGCGATCACATAGAGCCATGCTTTATCATCTAAGTCGCCCATTTTGCGTAAAATACGGCCTAATACCTGCCGGTAATGCAATTCCGTTCGAATCCTACTCAGGTACGCACATACGCATAATCGTTGAATATCAGTCCCTTCGGATATCATGCTTACCGCTACAATCCAGCGCGTACTGTTATGCCGGTATTGGTCAATGAGTTGATGCGCCTTCGGTGTTTGGCTAGTCACCACTACATAGCTTTCACCCTTGTGAAGCAAAAGCTCTGCGATTTGATAGGCATGTTCAATGTCAGTAGCCACTACTAGACCGCCAGCATTAGGTACGCTTTTCCGTTCTTGGTTAACTCGGTCAATGCTTAGGTCTAGCACCGCATTCAGGATATCGTCGTGTCGCAACAGGTCTTCGTAGCTGATTGGCGATTCACTGAGCAACTGTTGAAATGAGGAAAACGCTTTTACCGATGCTGTACTCTCGCTCTCTTCGGTCAAACGGATCAATGGGTTATCGATAAGCGTAATTCTTGGCGAGCGACATACGCCGTCTTTAATGGCGGACTTCAGGTCATAACGGTAATCGCAGATGAGCTTGCCTTCTGGATCGCTGTAGCGAGCTAATGCGATAGGTAAGTCATCCGAACGCCAAGGCGTTCCTGACAGTGCTAAGGTGTAAGTGGCTGCATTTTGGATGCGCTGAATTATTTGCTGGCCCCACGTATTGCTGAGAAGCGGATCATGGCCTGCACAGTGATGTATCTCATCAAAAATGGTTAAGGTGCGATATTCTGTGAATAACGCCCAAAAATCTTCAGGGTGATATTCCATAGACTGGTAGGTATAAGCGGCCCCAACCGACGCAAGCGTATCGCCAAACCGCTGGTTCAACACCACTGTAAAGGTGCGCTGTATGCCAGCCACCACCTCTCTGGTAGGTGCAAAGCAGATAACAAAATCTATACGTCCTTCTTCAAGGAGCCATCGCGTAATTTCAGCGGCCAGACGGGTTTTGCCGCTGGCAGGGGTTGCTTGTACGAACAAGTCGCTACTCAGTAAATAGTGGGACTTCGCTAGTTCCAAGCACTCTGATTGCCATTTACGCAGCCTCGTGCTCATGAACCCCTCAGTCGATGTAGTGACTTTTCTAGCGCACGTACCCGACCCATTAAGCGTGCGCTCCGGTCGTAAGCATCACGATGATCCATCACAATACTCGGCTTCAGATCAGGGTATTCATCCATAAGCTCACGAAACGCCTCGACTTCACCCAGGGTAGAAAGGAATTCACTTTGCGTTTCCTTCAATACTTTCTCCAAAGCATATTGGCTAGACGCCTTCTTAGTGCTGGAATGGTGTTCAATACTAGCGTCGTCTTTTGGAATAACGGATTTCTCTGTTGTTTCATTTGTTTGCGACACGAGCCGCTGGTGCCATGTGTCAAAACTTTCCCCCTCCAGACACACGCTCGCATCTCTTATTGAAGGCAACACAAAATAGAGTTGGTCGCGTTTGCGTTTTTCATGATCTTTCTCTACCAAGCCAGTGTTGATTAGCTTTTTAACCCTTTCATAGATAAAACGCCGCAGATCAGCGCGATGCTCTGCGGCTATGCCATGTCGATGTGCGTACTGGTCACGGAGGCTGCGAATAGTGAATTGAGCGTTATCAGTGTCTAAAAGGAGCTCGAAAATGCGCTCATCAATCGAAGAAGGGGTACCCGACATGACCATCACCGTAGGCTAGGTAAAAACGAAAATGCGGATTATAGTCCGTGGCTAGATAGGCCGCAACGAAGGATAGTCCCGCCAAAAGGAAATGAGGCGGGTATGGGTGAGCTGGCGAAGAAGCTGGGAAGCAATATCAGGAAAAAACGAAAGGAAAAAGGTTTCTCGCAAGAGGCTTTTGCCTTGGCTGTTGGCATCGACCGCAGCTACATGGGAAGAATCGAGCGGGGTGAAGTAAGAATAACCGTGGAAAAGCTATATGAGCTCGCTGTCGTGCTCCACTGCGAGCCAGCATCTCTTCTGCCTGCCCAAGACACACTGTGAAGGTAAGGGCAAAAACCGGCCAGAAGCGGTCTTGTAGGAGTCTCTGATATAACGTCTGAGCTCAGGTGCGTTTGAGGCGACGCGTGCTTTTGCGACAGTAAAAGTGCGTGGCGAGTCAAACGTCACCTGCAGCGATTTGTTCGGCAGCGTTGCTCCGATCCTAATTATCATCAAACTCCTTCGGGCGCCAGCCGCTCAAATATTTGTCGACTAGCTCAACTAAATCCCTGTCGACCTCCGTCGTTGCAGCCTTCAATGCATCGATTCTTTGCCGCAGCGTTCCCTCATCACCGTATATCTTGACTAAGCCTTCCCAATGAAGGCGCGGCTTTCGGACTACAGCACGACTCCCCATTGCCTGGCTTTTCACCTCGCTCTTCGCTGATTCCAGCAGTGCAAGCGTAATTTCGGGGAGATCTGGCACCGAGATCGTTGGCTCGTCTTCCTTGGCATCATCTATTGCCAGCCCGAGCACTCTTATCAAATCCACTTCCTGAGAAAGCAGTGCCGGATCCGCGTCCCTTACTTCGGCTCGCCACTCTTGCTCAAGCCCCTTTGCTGCCTCTTCGGTTACCAATCTGTGACCAGCGCCGTCCCGATGGCCAACGATGGTTATCAAATCCAGCTTTGGAGAAAGCAGCGAAACCTGGGGAAGAATTTCGCGCACTGCTGCCTCAACCGCTGCAGGCCCATCTAGTGATCTCACTAATCGGTAAACGACTCTCGTTACCGTCATTCGCGCCCCAAAATCGAACATTCCACGCTGAACGTCTGGAATGGTCGGCTGCAAATTCAATAGAACTACTGAACCGGGGACTACATGCTCAAGCGTATATTTCTCCTCGTACGCTTCAAGCATAGATATCACCTCGCGGAGTTGCTCCGTCGGAAGATCGCCGAGAAATTCGCTAAAGGCACCTTTATCCGCCAATTTGGACCACGCAATTTCAGCACTAGAAAATGCTTGTAGACGCTCACCAACCACACGCTCAAGGTAGAGGCGAAGGATGTCTTCATGGGCGATTCGCCGGTTCACGAGCCATCCGTTCTTCCAGTCGCCGCCGTAGTGAGACCCGCCAATGTGCCGCTGCGCGGCTGGGAACAAACGCTCAATCAAGCTCCGGACAACCTGTTGATGATTGCCGGCTGACTCAATTAGCACATCAATCTGCTCTTTCAAATGCTCCGGCTCCCGCCCCCTACCTAAATCGCTGGATGTTGTGGTCAGGCCTGCCACTGATGAATGGAGCCGAGCAAAGACGTCTGGAAGGAAGACCCGAATGGCTTCAAGTGCCAAGGCATCAACCAATGCGACTTGCCCACCTAGGTCGCGCACGGCCCCATGGATTGCTGCAGCGAATCGCCGGACATCGCGCATATTTCGAATTAGTGGCCTGATGATCTCCATGAATACATCTGGCCATACATTCGAATCGAAATCTCCTGGCTTTTCGATACCGACCAGCGCCCCATCGATACCTGTAAATATTTGAGAATTAAGTACATCGAAGGGGACTGCCGGAAGATCGACTCCAATCTGCAGAATTTTTTCTAGGTAATCTCGCCCAGGTATACCTTGCTCACCGAGAGCTTGCTCAACGCGAACGCGGTCAAACGCCAACAGGTAGACAATATTCGGGAAATTTGCCGTGAGCCGAACTAACTTGAACACATCGCGAATTTCGGGCGTCGTCAGCCGATCGATGTCATCCAGAACCACAACGATGGGCGCGGGTATATCCGTTAGTGCTCGGGTTACTTTAGCGCGCCGTCCCCCTGCGCCTTCTTTTTTGCTCTGAAGCAGTTTAGCCAGGATTCCGGTCGCTTTGTGTCCGCGTTCGATCCACGGACCAACGAATGGCAGCCACCCGAGGCCTGAGAACGCTTCTCCATACTCTTCTATCAATCCACCAATTTCCGCGAAACCAGGCCGCAGTTTTAGTTGTGCCGTTACCTCGACAAAGAAGGCCTGGACTAACTGATCGGCACCACTAAACATCCAAGGGTTGAAATCGAGAACCGCAATCCCATCATCCTCTAGATTCCTGCGCGCCAAATTGACGAAAGAAGTCTTGCCGGAACCCCACGGCCCGAGGACGCCCACGACCAATCCATTTCCTGCATCGATAGCTTGTATCTGGTCTGCAAAAGAATGCGCCATCGCTGTTCTATTGAGGGCGTCATCACTTTCGCTAGTAATAGGGTTGTCTGCGGCGATGGTCACCTGCCGTCTAGGCTCACGATTTTCGACCTTAGTTACGGGAGCAGGCCTCTCAGGTGGAGAGTGGTTACCGGAAAAAATTTGCTTGAACCAATTCATATGCCGTCCTTAGCCGCCGAACGCTTGCAGCACGGGCGCGACGTCAGGAGCGTCCCTTGACTGCATTGGTTAGGAGGTAAAGCTAATCTGCACACGGGAAAGTTTCGACCAAGCCAAAATTTAAAATTAGCTCTACAGGTATTTTTGAAGCTTCGGAATCCCCCAAGGCCTCGATCTTATCATCGGTGATGCTGATATAGTTTTCCGCGTTTAAGGCAATTTTCTCTGGAGGACAGTATAGCGCCGCATCTCCCCGACCCTGAACAATGGCATTACTCCAAGAGTAGCCCTCGCCAATACCACTTATATAGATTTTCAAAACATCTCTGGAATCCTGTTTAAGTTCTTCATAGGTGCTTACGTCCATAGCGGCAGAAGAACTGAAGAAAAATGCCAAGAGTAAAAATGCGAGATATTCCTTCTTTAAAAACAGACTCATTATCTATCCTCCTTGGAGCGCTAATGCCTGCAGCACGCACGGCTTTGTAGTGGAGGCGAAGCCGCAACGGAAAAGCCGTCGCCGTGCCTGCATTTGTTAGGTTTGGGGCCAGATAAGATCACCATACCCCCAAATGACTGTGCCCAAAATCACTAACACATGGGCGGCGACGGAAACCCTTCTGCGCTCCTTTGTTGGTTTGGCTTTGATAGGCACCGACAAATCGATTTTTGTTTGCTGGAACTGGGCCCGCTGAACATCATCGTAAATGTGATTGTAGATCCTGTACTCAACAACGGCGGCTAGCAAAACCACGATTGCTCCTGAACGAGCGAACCAGTTCCAGGAGTCGTAGAAATAGTCAGCTGCAACAGATACCAGGGCAACCAATACCGCACAAGCCAAGACTGCCCATTCGATTTTATAGCTCCGATGCTTCATAGCTTCAAAAACCTAACGCCGCGAACAGCGGTAATTTAAAGTGGCTTGGAGCGAAGCGGAAAGACGCTTTAAATTATCCGCCTGCTTCGCTTTGTTAGCGCCTAGTCCAACATTTGGTACTCAACATTGGTTATGTACACAGAATGCGATGAGCCAAATTCCCGAGCTGCATTCACCTCCGCGATTGCGTCGGAAAGACTCACTTTAACGTACTCTTCCCCACCATCCCGCTGGTCTTTTGTTGCTATTAGACGATCCGTGTATTCGTCGGAATAACAGCCTGTTTGGCTATTAAATGGCTCTATAACATAGTCAAGAATGTAGCTTGAATTGGAGAGAAGATTGCGAGATCTCTGGCCTTTATAAAGTTCCATACGAAAATTGACTTGCTTTACTGTGCTAAAAGTCCAGTTTCTTACTCGAACAAAGATGGGGGAGGAGGAGGGGCACTCCTTCGCTAGCCCGTCTCTGTTGATGGAAGCTTCTATATCCTGGCCATAGAAAAACGCCATTACACCTAACGAAATTCCGACAACGCCTAGTATTCCCAATAGTGCTTTCATTTTACTCCACCACTTCCGGTTATATCGCTAACGCCTCAAGAAGAGGCGCGCGTTTTTTGCGCGTCCGTCTTACTTGATTTGTTAGGCTTAGCTTTTCGATATAGCTGCAATACTGCCAGCCTCTTTATTTCTGATTCTATGCCAGACCAGCCAAGATAATAATTACCGCCAATTGAGTATGATTTATATGCCAGTAAGCTATCACTGGGAACTTTTTCTACTGGCATAGCTGGGTTATTGGACGCTAGAATAATTACTGAATCTCTTGGGCTTGGTCTCACATTCCAAAACCGACTATTTGGAAGAAACGACATTGCTACACCATTGATTGGGGCACCAATTTTCAAATAGTTATTAAGCGCTCCCTCTATTTTATTAAGGCCGTAGGCTACGTCATCGGTTGTTGCATCAGGAGAATAACCGGACAGAGGATTTCTGTTGTTGATTTCAGTTACCAATACACAGGTGTTTTGACTACGAAATATTAAGCAGGGTAATTGCTTGATATAAAATACAGTTCCTCTAGTTCTTCTCTTCTCTGCGTATTCTTTAGCGGATTCGAAAGTAGTGTGCATGCAGCCGTTTGCATACTGAGTTACCCATGTACTATGCCAAGCATTCCTTCCCGTATGAACGTAATAAATTAGCCCCCTAGAAATTCCTTTTAGAGGGCTGCTATCAAGTAGATGTGTAGATGCTTGTACGAGTTCCATGATAGAGCCTAACAGTTTTATTCATGCGCATGCGCGTTTTTCTGGCAAGCCGCACCTTGCCAACAGGTACCTAAATTACTGATAGAAAAGGGTTGAATACTATTTTTTCTGGTAAGGCTCGTTAGAAAAATGCGCATGCGCGCTAACTTTATGATCATTTTTTCAAAATGGCACATAAGCATACAACACCTTTTTATAAACCATTGTTTTACCAAAACTTACAGCATACTTTACCAGAAATATGCGCACTCACATTACAACAACCACCAGAAAAACGCGCAGTGTCAGCTAAAAGCTCCCGAAAATTAGGGTTTCAGAGAACGTCTGCTTAGGGTCGATATCAGCCATTAGCTCGTTCCTGTGTTCATCTGCAACACAAGCTCATAAACCCGCGCAGGATCGTCCTCAATGCATAAATTGGGGCTTTTCCCATCCAGCTTCGGATGCGCTGTTTTCATCCAACGCCTTGCCAATACTTCCCCCATTACCTGAACTGCTGCTTCCCAGACATCTTCTCTGCTGGGGGTGTCGATGATTTCTCTGCCGACATCGCGCATATTCTGCCATCCTTGAATGTCGTCAGGTTCCGGGGCATTTGGATCGCATTGATCAAGTAGGATGTTGAGCCGAGCAGGTCTGACTGCTGATGCTTTCTCTAGCAGTGTCGATGTCTTCAGCAACGCGTCTCGTAACCAAGCTTCAACAGCTGCGCAGACATAATCATTTTCTTGCGGTGGCACCACAGCGCTAGTGTTGCCGCTTTGAATGATGAAAAAATATTCGGGGATAGGCAGTGCGCGACCATCACGGAGGTAAGCCACAATCTCACCGCTCATATCGGGCAGGTAAGCATCACCGCTTTGTAAGCACTCCAGTGCTTGGCGAAACGTTTCTAGTGGCTGGGGGAATCTGTCCCGTAAATCAAAAGCGCGAAAAGCAAATGCACTTTGTAAAGGGTCGTTAGTAGACGGCTTGGCTGGGGGCATCCTGCTCTCCAATAGAATACGAACTGCTATTTTCTAAACCACCTTAGCACCAGATTATTAGATTTGCTCACCATTCTGAGCTTTTTCCATTAGCATCGCTGCCGCTTAAAGCTTAACGTTCACTAGGTCTTCCCAGCGAGTGGTATAGCGCGGCGTGCGATGCTCAGCGCGTAATGTCCAGGCATTTCCTGCCCGAGGCAGCCCTAGTTGTATCGTCCCTCGGCCTAATTCTCGATTGAGCTTGTCGACGGTGGCCATCAGTCGTTCGCTGCGTTTTGCTTCAACCTCTGTTTGTGGTGTTTCCGTCAGTGTTAGTTGGCGGCTGGCTTTGGGGGAGAGGTCAAGAAGCATGACGCCAGCTTTGTGGTAGGCATAGCCCTTACGCCAAAGCTGTCTAAGCCCTTGGATAGCGGCGTGGATCAACTCGCGGCTATCGTCCGTCGGGCGGTCTAGTGTCACCACCACGCGATTACGGTACTGCGGCAAGTCAGGTCGAAACGCATTGGTGCGCACAAACACCATCACGGCGCTGGTGACGCTGTGCTGCTTGCGTAGTTTTTCACCCGCGCGGGCAGCGTGTTGGCGAAGGGCTTCACGTAGATCGTGTGGGCTAGAGGTGAGGCGCCCAAACGAGCGGGATACCATGATCTGTTGTTTGGGTTGGCTCATATCGTCGAGTTGAATCGCAGGCTGTCCCCGTAATTCCCAGACAATGCGTTCCTGCACCACGCTGAAGTGACGCCGAATGTGCTTAGGATCGGCTTCGCGCAGCTGCCAGGCGGTATCTATCCCCATCACGCGTAATCGTTCGCCGGTACGTCGTGCAATGCCCCAGAGTTCGGTCACCGGCAGCTGTTTGAGAAGTGCTTGCGTGGCAGGGCTGTCCACCGTTAACAGGCAAACGCCTTGCTCTCGGTAGCCCGGGTGTTTCTTGGCAGCGTGGTTGGCCAGCTTGGCCAGCACACGGGTAGGCGCGAAGCCAACGGAGACTGGAATTCCTGTCCACTGGCGAACCGTTTGACGTAGCTGTTGCCCCCTTAACTCTAGGGTCGCAGGTTCAAAGCCGTGAAACCCCACAAAGCTTTCGTCGATGGAGTACACCTCGACGTCCGGCGAAAACTCAGTCAGCACATCAGTGACACGACGGCTCATGTCCCCATAGAGCGCATAGTTACTTGATAAAAGAGTTGCTTGGCGGCGGATAAACGGGGGGAGTAGGTGCTTGGCCGTTCCCATCTCGACCCCTAGCGCTTTGAGCTCATTGGAGCGGGCAACGACACAGCCATCGTTATTGGAGAGAACGCCAATCGGGCGGCCTTCCAGAGCGGGATTAAACACCCGCTCACAGCTGACGTAGAAATTATTGCAATCGACCAAGGCTATCATAGCGGTGTAGCACCTGGCAGGCTGTGCAGGACATGTGTTACGACACCCCACACATGCGATTCGCGACCCTCCAATGGGATTGGCTTATAGGCAGGGTTACTTGCTCTCAGGTAGGCACGTTGCCCAACACGCTCTAGCCGTTTAACAGTGAGTTCGCCATCGACCGCAATAACAATCACACGCCCAGGCAGCGGCTCTAGGCTGCGATCCACCACCAGCAGGTCACCATGATGGATGCCATCACCTAACATTGAGTCGCCTTCAGCACGCACAAAGAAAGTGGCCGCAGGTCGCTTAACGACATGGCGATGCAGATCCATCTCCGCATCCAGGTGGTCATCAGCGGGACTTGGAAATCCTGCCCGCACAGCACTGGCGAACATGGGTAACGGTTGGGGTACGGGGCATAGGGCAGCAGTGCCTATGAACGAAGCGGTTGTAGTCATACGCCGAGCCTCTCAAATAACTGTTGTTTCATACAGTATACGGAGGGGCGCCGCATCAACAAGCTCTGAGTAGAGATTTATCGCTTCCTGTCAGGGTCTTCCCCGAGTTCTTTTAAGGATGGTGTCGCAAGCTCATCAGCATGGGCGGTCTCAGGCGTTAGCCCATCAAGCAGGGCTGCTTCCCAGTCCTCGACACCAACGGGTTCAAACGGCTGCTCATAGCGCTGTATGGAGCCTTTGAGCTTTTGCAGTGGGTTATTTTGTGGAGTCTCCACTGGTTTTTGTTCTTCACCTGACATTACAGCCTCCTTGGTTGGCATTGCCCTTATTTTTAAACTGCATCTTGCGCGATGATGCACGCGTGGTAAGGTTAATTCATCTTAACCATGATGTTGGCATCGCTGCATGAATCATCAACCCAAAAGACGATGTTTGCTACAGAGTATTGCTGTCATTCAGCCTGGCTACCCCTTTCGTGGAAAGCTAGAGCTGGATAGCCAAGGCGATGCTTTTGTTGTGCAGTATCGCCACCTTGTCGTGGGTGAAGCCCTTTATGACCCACAAGGCAAAACGCTGGATCGGGTGACGTTGCCAGGCCGAAAACACCCAGAATATCTCTGTTCAGGCGACATCCTGTTTATGGCCAAGGGCACGCGTAACGATGCGGCGGTGGTTCGGGAGCTTCCACGCAATACTGTCTGCACGCCGAATTTCTATCACATCCGGCTAGCCCCAAATGCGTGCAACGTAATGCCTGAGTTTTTGGCTTGGCAGCTCAACCATGTGGCTGCCCAGCGCTATTTCGCCATGTGCTCGCAGGGTTCGGCGGCTCCCAGTATCACCAAGTCACAGCTGGGCAACCTGCCTATTGTGGTGCCGCCTATTGAAAAGCAAACGCTGATGGTCAAACTGGCCGACGCCGCCACCCGCGAACAACAGCTTTTGAACCAGTTAATCGAAAATCGGCAGCGCATGGTTGATGCCGCTGGCCACCAACTACTTCGTCCTGATACGACGACAGGAAAATGTTATGAGTAACGATTCCGTTAAGCAGGAACAGATCAACAAGGCGGTCTGGAATGCCTGCGACACCTTTCGGGGCACGGTAGATCCCAGCATCTACAAAGATTACGTACTGACGATGCTGTTCGTGAAGTACCTGTCTGACGTGTATCAGGATCACTACGACAACTATGTGGCCGAATACGGTGATACCCCGGAGCTAATCGAAGAGCTGATGAAAAATGAGCGCTTCGTACTACCTAAGGATTCCGGCTTTTACGCCCTGCATGACCATCGGCATGAACCAGGCAACGGCGAGCGTATCGACAAAGCCCTGCACGCCATTGAAGAGGCCAACATCGTTAAGCTGGCCGATGTGTTCCAAGACATCAGTTTCAACTCCAACAAGCTGGGCGATGAAAAGCAGAAGAACGAGATTCTGCGCCACATCCTGGAAGATTTTGCGAAGCCCGAGCTCAACCTGCGCCCAAGCCGTATTGGTAAGCTGGATGTGATCGGCAACGCCTACGAATACCTGATCAAGAACTTCGCGGCCACCTCAGGCAAAAAGGCCGGTGAGTTCTATACCCCGCCGGAAGTCTCCGAGCTGATGGCTGAAATCGTTGAGCCAAAAGAAGGCGATGAGATTTGCGATCCGGCCTGTGGTTCCGCCTCGCTGTTGTTGAAGTGCGCCAATCAGATCCGCAAAGGGGCCGATGGCTCCAAGAGCTTCGCGCTGTTCGGTCAGGAAGCAATTGGCAGCACCTGGGCCTTGGCGAAAATGAACATGTTTCTGCACGGCATCGACAACCATAAGCTGGAATGGGGCGACACCATCCGCAATCCCAAGTTGCTGGATGAAAACGGTGGCCTGAAGCACTTCGATATCGTGGTGGCCAATCCGCCGTTCTCGTTGGAAAAGTGGGGTGTAGAAGGCGCCGAAAGCGATCCCTATGCCCGATTCCGCCGTGGCTTACCGCCCAAGACCAAGGGTGATTACGCCTTCATCCTGCACATGATCGAGACGATGAAACCAAAATCAGGCCGCATGGCGGTGGTCGTACCCCACGGCGTCCTGTTCCGTGGCTCTAGCGAAGGCAGAATTCGCCAAAAGCTGATTGAAGAAAACCTGCTAGATGCCGTAATCGGCCTGCCCGAGAAGCTGTTCTACGGCACCGGCATTCCGGCAGCGATCCTGGTGTTCCGTAAGGATAAAACCGACAACAACGTACTGTTCATCGACGCCAGCCGCGAGTTCAAGGCAGGTAAGAACCAAAACCAACTCTCCGATGACAATATTGCTAAGGTGGTCGACACCTATAAGCAGCGTAACACCCGGGACAAGTATTCCTACGTAGCCAGCTTGGACGAGATTCAGGAGAACGACTTCAACCTCAACATCCCCCGCTACGTAGACACCTTCGAGGAGGAGGAAGAGATCGACCTGATGGCCGTGCAAGCAGAGCGGAAGGAGATCGAGGCTGAGATTGCGAAGTTGAACGAGCAGATGGACGCATATCTGAAGGAGCTGGGTTATGAAGGTGCCTGAGGGGTGGAAGTCTGATGATTTTTCGGGTGTTGAAATTGAAGTCATCGACGGTGATCGAGGCAAGGAATACCCGTCCTCCGACGATCTTTTAGAGGATGGCTATTGTGTTTTCCTAAGTGCAAAGAATGTCACCAAAGCGGGATTCAAATTTGATAACGTTCAGTTTATTTCTGAAGAAAAGCACCGAAAACTTCGGAAAGGTGAGGTACGCAGAGGTAATTTAGTCCTAACGACCAGGGGAACAGTCGGCCAATTTGCTTACTTCGATGACTCTGTGCCCTATGACGTCATACGTATAAACTCGGGAATGGTGATCCTTGAAACCGCTCAGTCGGAGCTATCCTCCGAGTTTCTGTATGCATTGTGCCGTTCTCGGTTAATTGGAAAACAAATTGAAGCTGCGGCTTTCGGTTCAGCTCAGCCGGCACTTACTGTGAAGGTAGTAAAAAAACTCAGGGTGCCAGTCCCTCCCCTCCCTGAACAAAAAAAGATCGCTCAGATCCTCTCCACCTGGGATCAGGCTATCACCGTCACCGAGTGCCTGCTTGAGAATAGCCAACAGCGGAAGAAAGGGTTGATGCAGCAGCTGCTGACCGGGAAGAAGCGGTTGCCGGGGTTTGTAGGAAAGTTCAATACAACGACATTGAGCGACGCAGCTATCATTATAATGGGGACTTCACCTAAATCAGCATCCTACAACTCGACAGGAGATGGTTTACCGCTACTTCAAGGGAATGCAGACATTGAAGGTCGCCGATCAAGACCGCGAGTTTTCACTTCTGAAGTGACGAAGTGCTGTCAGCCTGGGAATATACTGCTTAGTGTTCGAGCACCTGTTGGTAGTGTCGCTATTTCGGATCACGAAGCATGTATTGGGCGTGGTATTTGTGCAATAGAGGTTAAAAACGGTAACGACCAAGGTTTTCTATACCAGTGGATGCTTTGGTACGAGCCGCGCTGGGCCAGCTTGTCCCAAGGCAGTACATTTGAATCAGTAAACAGTGCGGATATCAAAAATCTCCAGATCAAGCTGCCTGAGACGAGAGAACAGAAGGTGATAAGCGAAGTCTTGTCCGCTGCTGATCGAGAGAGTGAATTATTGGTGACACGCCTGAACCACCTAAAGAAAGAAAAGAAAGCCCTGATGCAGCAGCTCCTGACCGGCAAACGGCGGGTGCGGGTGCAGGTGGAGGCAGCATGAACACCGCCCCCCAAGGGAACGAACAGCATGCCAGTCACATTCCCGCCCTAGCGACATTGATCAATCTGGGCTGGACGTTTCTACCTGCCACAGAGTGTCAGGCGATACGAGGCAGTCAGCGGGATGTGGTGATGAAGCCGGTGTTGGAGCGCGTATTACGCCAGCGCCGGTTCACATTTAAGGGTGAATCGTACCCTCTGTCTGATCAGGCTATTGATCAGGTAATCCGAGAGATCACGACGCCCTCCATGGCTCAGGGCTTAATGGACGCCAACCAGTCCGTGTATGACATGTTGACGTTGGGTATTACTGTGACCGAGTTCGTGGGCGGCAAGAAAGCCCAGCCGACGATTCACTTGATCGATTGGGAGCACCTAGATAACAACGAATTCCACATCACCGAGGAGATGGAGGTGCTCTCCACCCAGGGCACCCATACCCGCCGACCCGATGTGGTGGCGTTCGTGAACGGTATTCCTTTGGCGGTGATAGAGGCCAAGCGTGCCGCTTCTGGCAACCCCAATAAGAACATGGTGGAGGAAGGCATTAGCCAGAACCTCCGTAACCAGAAAAACGATGAAATCCCTTACCTGTACGCGTTCGCCCAGTTGCTGCTCGCCATCAGCAGCAACGATGGCCGGTACGGTACGACCCATACCCCGGCCAAGTTCTGGTCAACGTGGAAAGATGAAGAGTTTGACGATCACTACGTTCAGGGCATCAAGAACCAGCCCTTATCTGGCTCCATTAAGGACTTGCTATTCCAGGGCAAGCCCCCGAAGATCCGGGCTTACTTTGAACAGCTATGGTCAAAACACGTTACGCCAACCGAACAAGACCGGCTTCTCGTCGGCTTGCTGGATAGGCACCGGTTTCTAGAGTTTCTCCGGCTATTCATCCTGTTCGACCGTAAAGTAGGCAAGATTGCGGCCCGTTACCCCCAGGCGTTCGGCATTAAGGCTCTGTTGGAACGCATCTCCGACTTTAAGCCCAGCGGCGAGCGCCGGGGCGGCGTGCTATGGCATACCACCGGCTCAGGTAAATCGTTCACCATGGTGTACCTATGTCGCGCTCTACTGCTCAGTGACGCGCTAAAGAACTGCCGGGTCATCGTCGTCACGGATCGGGTAGATCTTGAGAAACAGTTATCCAAGACCTTTCTAACCGGCGGTGCCTTTGGTAGTGACATTTCCGGTAAGAAAAGCGGTGACTCTCTGGCCAAAACGCGTTCTGGCAAGGAGCTGGCCAAGCGTATAGGCCAAGGCAATGAGCGTATTATGTTCACCATCATCAACAAATTCGCTTCCGCCGCTAAGCAGCCAGAATGCTATAACCCCTCGGAAAATATCATCGTGATTGTGGATGAAGGCCACCGCAGCCAGGGGGGTGAAAACCACCAGCGGATGCGCCAAGCCCTGCCCAATGCATCGTTCATTGCGTTTACCGGCACGCCGCTACTGAAAAACGAGAAAAGCGAAACTGCCGAGAAATTCGGGTCCATCATTCACGCCTACACCATGAAGCGGGCGGTGGAAGACGGCACCGTGACGCCGCTGCTGTACGAAGAGCGAAAACCCCAGCTAGATGTCAATCAGAAGGCGGTCGACAGCTGGTTTGATAAGGTGACCGCCGCCCTGTCAGACGACCAGAAAGCCGACCTCAAACGCAAGTACGCCAAGCAAGGCCAAATTTATACCGCGCAGGATCGCATCAAGCTCAACGCGTTTGATATCAGCGTGCATTTCAGCGAAAACTTCAAAAAGGCGGGGTTGGAGCTCAAAGGCCAATTGGCCACCGATAGCAAGCTCAGTGCGATTCGCTATAAACAGGAACTTGATAGCGCAGGCATGGTGACCAGTGCCATTGTGATTTCTCCGCCGGATACCCGCGAAGGCCATACCGATGTGGATGAAACCAACCTGCCGTTAGTGCAAGCGTGGTGGAAGCAGAACGTTACGGGCGACCCGCAGGACTACGAGAAAGCCACGATAGAGGATTTCGGCACCGATGGCCCACCGGATATCCTGATCGTTGTTGATAAGCTTCTGACAGGCTTTGATGAGCCTCGTAACACCGTCCTCTACATCGATAAGCAGCTGAAAGGGCACAATCTGATTCAGGCCATCGCTCGCGTTAACCGGCTGCACCCTCAGAAGCCCTTTGGTTACCTGATCGATTACCGGGGCATTCTCAGAGAGCTGGATACCGCCATTAAGGACTACCAGAACTTTGAGGATCAGACTCAGGGCGGCTTTGCCATCGAGGATATTGAAGGCCTGTATGCCAACGTCGACACGGAATACAAGAAGCTGCCAAGGCTGCACGACCGGCTTCTAAGCTTCTTCGGGCATATTGATAACCGCCTAGACCCTGAACCCTATCGCCAGGTGTTCATGCCTAACTATGAAGCCGACGAAGACGGTGTAGAGGTGGATGTTCGTCAGGCACTGCGGGAGGATTTCTATGAGGCCGTCACCAACTTCGGGATGTGTTTGAAAACGGCGCTTTCTACACAGAGCTTCTTCGATGATAAGGCGTTTACCGAGGCGGATATCCGTCGGTACAAATCGGATTTGAAGTGGTTTTCAGACCTGCGTAAGACCGTGCGGATGGATGCTCAGGAAACCGTCGATTACTCCGCCTACGAGGGTCAGATTCGAGATCTGATTGATCGTTATGTCACCGGTGTCCATGTTGCCCCCGGCGATGAGCCCGTGCTTATCGACCCCGTAGAGAGCAACCCGGATAACTGGAGCGACGAGAAGACCAAAAACGAAACCGACAAAATCAAGACGCGTACCAAGAAGACCATCGAGGAGAAGCTAGGCGACGACCCCTACGCCAAGAAGGTGTTCTCAGCATTGCTGAAGGAAGCCATCGAAAAAGCTGAATCCATGTTCGACTACAAGGCGCAGTTCAAGCTGTTCAGCGACCTGGAAGCCAAGGTTGAAGAACGAGAGGTGCCTGACCTACCGCTAGAGGCGTTTAGCGGAAACAAGCATGCCCAGGCCTACTACGGCACGTTTAAACTCGTGCTGGGTGATGACTTCGCTGTGTTGGAAAAAGACAAAGGCGAGCAATTGATCGACGAGGCCTTTGAGATCGATACGGTGGTGAACCGTGCTGTGGCAGAAAACTCACTGAACCCCGTGGGCATTGAGCAAGATGTACGGAAACACTTGCTCCCGAAGCTGTTCTCACTGGTAGGCTTGGATAAAGCCAAAGCGATCCTGGATGAAGTGGTTCAGATTCTGCGTAACGGAGTAACAAAGTGATGACCGCTGTGGATGCCACGCAGGACGAACAATCACGCGTGTATCAAACGCGTTACGGTGAGCGAACGTTCAGCTACCATCTGTGCTATCTGCCCGAGCATAAAAAAGCCACGATACGGGTGCATGTTCACCCCAACGGCATGGTGCAGGTGGATGCGCCCAAATCGGCACCGCTGCCCGAGATCAAAGCAGCGGTGCAGCGTCGGGCGAGATGGATACTCAAGCACCTGGATGACATTGAAGAGCGAAACCGCTACGTGCAACCAAGAGCGTGGGTCAGCGGCGAGAGCATGCTTTACCTGGGGCGCCGGTACGTACTCAAGGTGATTGATGACCCAAACCAGCGGAAGGTCACCTGCAAGCTCATAGGCGGACAGCTGCGGGTGCAAGGTAAAGAACTGAGCACTGAGCGTATACAAAAGGCAATCCGCCAGTGGTACCGCGACAGAGCGGTGGACGTGTTTCAGCGCCGCCTAATGATGATGGTCGAGACGTTGCCATGGACAAAAACCGTACCCGATTGGCGCATGATCGACATGCAAACCCAATGGGGCAGCTGCTCACCCGAAGGTGCCGTGCTACTCAACCCGCACCTGATTAAAGCCAACACGCGAGCCATCGACTACGTGCTACTTCATGAACTGTGCCACCTAGTGGAGCACAACCACAGCCCGCGCTTCTATGCACTGCTGGATAGGTTTATGCCCGAGTGGCGGTCAGTGAAGGAGCGTTTGGATGGGCAGGTTGAGGTGATTTTGGTTGGGGTGTGAGTTTTTTGCTTGCCAAGGAAGAAGGTTATGAGCGTTTAGATTTTTTACGGTTGATAACAAAAATTCTTCGGTAATCCTCTTCACCTAAAGAATGATACCAATCACGTTGCCTTCGAAGATACTCGGCATGCTTCACTGGATCAGAACGAATACGCTCCAAGCGTGCACTTTCATACTCTCGTTTTTTTTGGAGATACCGCTTTCTAAGCTCAGGATCTGCGAGCTGTTTTGTTCGCCATGCTCTAAGAGTTAGACGGTGACGTTCACGTAATCTTTCGGCAAGATCTGGATCAGATGCTTTTAATTTTGATAGTTTATCTAAATATTCTGCACGTGAAAGCTTGAAACGGTTAGTATTTTTAATACGGTTATAGCGCTCTATCTCTTTTCTATTTGCTCTTGCCTTTCGACAGATATCTGAGCAAGTTTTTGATGGCATCCTGCCTTTTTTAGGGATCAGTGCGCCACACTCTTCACAAGGAGAGCCAAGGCACCACGGGCATGATTTCGGCCCTCGGTAAGAAGGTTTAGTAATTGTACGTGGGTAATTACCTTCCGTTCCACATTTACAGCGGCACAGTAGTTGTGAAGTGCCATTATCATTAATAACTAATAGCGAGCCAAAAATTTGGCCTGTACGGTCAGTCATAAAAGTTCTCAACTGTATAGCTATTTGCACGAAAATAATTGCACTTTATTCAATTAGCTTTCGTATAGCCCGGGCGAAACCCACATCAAAAACTATTCGCCCTTTATTGTTAAGTATTTCACCATGTGTACCTTCTATCATGCCGTGATAAGCTAGGTAATCCTTGCAAATTGCTTTTTTAAGCGATTCTATTTCAATATCTGTAAGTTGCTTAAGAGGAGAAAAAACAGTAACAACATTTGGCGAATTAATATTTTCATTTTTTTGAGGTCGATAGTCAATACTTATGCTTGAGTTGTTCTTTAAAGTGTTAAGTTGAGATTTTAACTGGTCTCTTTCTGAGATTATTGATTGTATTATTTGTCTTATGGCCGGGTCTTCAATCCTCTTGATGAAAGATAGGTTAGGCGTGCTGCTTTCGGTTGTAGGGCTCCCAGCGTATTCCTGCCAAGCATTAAGTAATATTTTGTAGTCAGCAGAAGCTGCATTATATAGGGCGCGTGATTTAATAATACCTTCGGCTTCCAATAATTTTCCAACTACAGAAACTGAAAAGTTTTTGTTACCGTTTTTAAAATGGCGGTGGCAAATTTCATGAATTCTAGAAAGATTCTGGATGCGCTTATTTCTTCCACCCTTAGCGGCTAGCGCATCATGCACTTCATTAGGGTGTATTGAATTTTGGTTAGTCATTTTTAATATCATCTAAAAGATTGCTAGAAATATTGTAAGAAAATTTACCACAGATTTCTTCAGTAGATAGTGCCATTTCTAAATCGACGTCAAAAAAATCTCTGATTTTTTGCTTGGACTCAATTAGAGTTATTAGTTCATTTTTGGCTAGCTCTGGGTTTAGTGTGTCTGCTTGTATAGCAAGGCGCTGTATAAAAGCATTACCTGTAGTTAATTGATCCTCTTCACTAAGGTTCATGAATAAAGGAGGGATGTTTTCTCGATAGAGAAGTTGGTCCAAAATTTGGCTGCGACGGAGAATAGCTTTTCCAGGTTCTAGGTCTGGATAGATTTCAATATCACCACACACCCCTGAAAGCTGAAGTAATTCTGAATCAGTCTCTTCGAATGAGATTGAGATTTCTTCTTTTGGTGCTATAGATATAAATTTAATGTTCTTGTAGTTGTCTTCTTGTAAAGCTTTTTTGCAGCGCTCCACAAGTCTCCAGCAGGCTACAATATTTTCAGAGATATCGCTAAAGCGTTTTATAGTTTTTTCCCAAAGCCTCTCAACTTGACGGTATTTCTTTAGTTTTTCAAAGGGTAATCCATTTTCCTCAGCATCAAGTTTTTCTTTTTTTAACTCTGTAAGCTGTTGTTCATATCTTAAATGGTCATTGCGAGATTCATCAAGGTGATATGATAAATTGTTGAAATGGGCTACAAGAGAAGGTAGGTAATGTGGTTCAGTCACAAACCATCTGCAGCGAATACAATTTCTAGCACCGCCAGCTACAGCTTCATATCGCGGAGGGCGAGAGGAGTCTCCTTTATAAATTTTATCACCGCCATTAAAACAACCCCCTAGCGATTTGTTTTCTTGATTCTCAACCGTGTTTCCTCCTGCTAAGCAAATACCATGGTGCATCATCATCCAGCCTGCAGGATTTCGGTCCCCTGTGTTTTTTTGGACTGAGACTTGTAAAGTCTCAGGATCATTGCAGATAGCAGTTTCAACTAAGTTGTGGTGTTCAGTGTTTTTTATGAAATTTACTATACTCTCTTCTTTTTTACTTTCTAAGTATTCGGCTGCATCGGAAAGTTTTTGATGTATATATGGCTGTCCAGGCTTAACATAATAGAGTGTCATGATTAAGCGACTATGTCCTACAAGTTTTTGTAGAATAGTTAGAGGTAACTGTCCATCTAAAGCCAACGCAGTAATAATTGAGACGCGAAGACTATGTAATGGAAAAAGTGTTGTATTCGATCCAGGCTTTCTAGTGCTTTTATTTGGCAGAAGAGTTATTTTGTCGCCATTGCTATGTGTTTCTTCTCTGGCCTCAAGTTTGTTTTCAAATTTCTCTAGCAATTTAAACCAACATGTATGCATTGCAGTTTCATGCATTGGTAGGTGTTTTTCATCAGGCTTCGCATCAGGGTTTCTAAAAAGAAAGCAAGCATTAGGATACTCTAAAAGCTGTTTCTCGCTTTTTTTGGACATGTGTCTATGATCTAACTCTGACCAGTTTGTCCTTCTTTTAACGGGATTGTATTTTTCTTGCCAGTCGCGTAATTTTTCTAACCAGTAAAATATATCTTGATGTAAAGGAGTGTCATCTAACCATGGGAAGGTATAGCCTTTCTCTATACCACTTTTTTGTATATCTGCTGTTTTATTAGTGTTCACATAAAATACAGTTGACACCTTGCTGTCACCTAATGGTGAGAAAGCTCTTCGAAATACACCTTGCTCTAGAGGTCTAGATTCATTGCCTTCAGAAATTAAATTAAAATTTATCTTCCAGCTTTTGCGGGAGTAACGCCAGGTGTCCGCTTCTCCAGAATCTAACATTCGTACTTGATATGTTCTTAAAGGAAGAATTAGTTTTGTCAAGAGCCCTACCCAACGCACAGGACTCCAGATTTCATATCTAAGTTTTTTATTTACTATTCTTTCACGCCAAACACAATCAGGATCCCTTTTGTTAATTAACTCATTATTAACTTCAAACCAGTCCGTATTCTTAGGCCCAGGTATGCCTTCTTTAGCACCCAGAGCACTTCTAGCCCATTTCCAATCAATAAAATTACTACCTTCAACAATTATTTTTCTAAGCTCATCTACATAACCATAGGGCAGTGGGTTATAAATGCTTTCACTATATTTTGGTAAGATGCTTCTGGATACTATCCTGATAGGATTGTGGAATGCTGGGCTTACAATAGGTTGGTCGTTATCATCAAAATCACTGTAATCTGTAAGCAATACATAGTTGATGAATTGATTTATAATGCTAGTATATTTAATGCCTGCAGCAGACTGTGGGCAAGCAGTTGAATAAAAGTCAGGGAGAACGCTACCTCGTTCTAAAAACTTAGCTGGGGAAGATGGTAAATTTTCTCTGTATAAGTAATCTCTAAAAAAATAGATGAATGCCTGTAACCTATCTTGTAAATTCACGTGTTCGTTAGCTAGCCATTTTACGGCATGCTCGTGCCACTGTGATAACTCAGGATGATCGCGGATGACCCAAGAAAGTGTTAAGTCACTAGATTTCACTGTGTTTTTTTTCATTCTCAGCTCTTAGTAATAATAGTAAGTGAGTTTTCAATATTTTTTGCAGCAGAAGACAAAGCTTTTAAGGTTTCAGAGGTGGTAGCTCTTGTATATATATCTTGGCTATTAATCGAAGAGTGGTGCATACACCTGCGTATTAAATCCTTGCTCAATCCGCCTGCACATAATCTGCGGCCATACGCATGTCTGTGTCCATGGGGAGTTGTTCCCAGCTGTTTGCCAGCTGGAATGCCAATACGATGGCAAGCAGCAGCGTGCGCCTTATTATACTGTGATAGAGTGTATGGAGCTCCTAAGGGGGCACGACTTAAGTTAATAAAAGCAAATGGATGGTTACGCTCAAAAAGGGCAACCTCTTCTAAATACTTATACCAAATATTTAAAAAATACTCACCATATTGAGGTGTGAACCAATGCGCTATTTTATAATATGACGCATCATGCATTCCCCCCTTCCAGCCTGAGTGATTTTTACCAAGCGCTTCGCTTCGAGGTAAAAGACCAAAATTTTTACTTAAATACTCTTTGCGGTTATAAGCCTTATTTAGATTGTTCGGAATATCATTTTTTGGCGGTTTTCCAAACATTGGATGATGAATAAGCACTTTTGCTTGAAGTGGATTAATTGGGTCTTTATGAACATCAGAAATATATAAATGAAAAGGTTCCGAGGCCCTAAATCCTGCCCCGTGTAGTAGCAACGTGATTAACATGTTTCTATAGTTCTGACGACCTCTAGTTTTAAATCCGTTAAATAAAAACTCTTCAAACCGATCCTCTGGAAATGCTGGAGGTTCTCCGTTTTCTATTTTAGGCGCTTGCCTACTCCTAACTTTTCTACCCACGGTGGAAGTTGGATTTGCAGCCCAGTTGTGTCCTAGGAAAGCTTTGCTTCTCCTGTATAAATAAGCAATTTTGTCCAGCTGTTGGTCGTAGGGACTGCCGCTGTATCTTGGGTTAAAAACAGGTGTTTTGGGATGTTCGTTATTTATCCAGTCGAAAAAGTTAGATAAGTTAGCAATAATTAATTTTACATTTTTTGGTGATCTAGCGCTCCAGCACAACCAACTATCGTCTAGCCCTGTTTCATTATTAAATGTGCCAGTGTAAAGCCTAAGTGAAAAGTTTCTGAAAACTATCTGAGAATCTGTTTCTTTAGGATTGGCTTGTATGTATTCAAAAAATAGCTTTACTGAAAAGATTGTTTTTTTCATCCACGAAATGCTTTTTTCTTGTATTTTATTGAAGCAATAGTGGAATAAAGGCCCAACTACTCCGCTGGGCGACATAAGTACGGGCATTTCAACGTATGAGCCTGAATTGTCAATTAATACTTTTGCTTTGGTAGTCACAAACATAAACTCACCGATGAATTCAACGAAAATATACACAGCTAAGCTGAAAGCTGGGGGCTGTTGTGAAACATAAACTATGTATGTATGTGGGTATATCTTCTTTTTTTGTGGAGCGCAACAAGTTTTTATCTTAAGAATGTATGAGCATTTACCCATGTATATATGCTTATTTAGCCTCGGAACGACCCTCGCATGGCAAAAAGTATGTATTACAATAGGGGGTAATAACGCACAGGCAGCTCAGAAAATACCCACCTCCTTTTGATTAGCGGTTAGTCGGTTAGCTGCCGCCCAGGCAGTATGGCTATAGATTTAAAGTATGTGCCCGTGGCACCGCTGCGCGGTGCTTTCGCGGGTGCGCTAACGCTTACGCCTCGCTACTCGAAATGTGCATGACCCCGGACTAGGTGGCAGAGTAGGTGTTGCCATATAGACCGTTCAGAAAGCATCGCCAGCGGCGTAAGCTTATTTAAGTGTGTGCCCGTGGCACCTCTGCGCGGTGCTTTCGCGGGTGCGCTAACGTACTCGAAATGTGCATGCCCCGGACTAGGTGGCAGAGTAGGTGTTGCCATATAGGCCGCTCAGAAAGCATGGCCAGCGGCATAAGCTTATTAAAGTGTGTGCTCGTGGCACCGCTGCGCTTGAGGCTTATCACGTCTAATCGAAATGTGCATGAATCGTCATAAGTGGCGAGCATTGAGTCCTTCTGCCGATTTCTGGGTATCTAACTGCAATTAATGGCAAAGTCTACTTAGTTTTTGTTCAGCGTTGAGATATACTTATGTAGCTAGACGTCAAATTAAGCTATATCACTAACGTTAAAAGACATGGATATTTCCCGCATGGACACTCATCACTTAGCGTCTGAACCGAAAAGCGTGGCCGCTCGTCAAGAGCCCGATAGTCTCTCGCTTTTCTTTCTGGTGTTTAAAACCGGCTTACTCACTATCCTTACTCTGGGTATTTACCGTTTCTGGCAAACGACTCGCATCCGTCAGTATCTTTGGGCTTCTACAAGTGCCAATGATTCTGCCTTGGAGTACACGGGTACAGGGCTTGAGAAGTTTATTGGCTTTCTCATTGCCCTGGTTATCCTGGCGTTGTATCTCGGCGTTTTTCAGATGTTGCTCTTCTACTTCGGCCTTTCGATGTTTAACGTCTCGTCGAGTGCTACTAATCCAACTGAGCAAGCTCGTTATCTGGTTGTTGTGTATATACACATTCTTGCTGTTTTGCCTCTTCTTTTTTATGCCAGTTATCAGAAACGCCGATACATGATGAGTCGAACGCGGTGGTGCGGCATTCGTTTTAGTATGGAAAAAGGCGCTTGGGGGTATGTGATCCGTGCCATCGGCTACAGGTTGCTGACGGTCGTAACATTGGGTGCGCTGGCCCCGCTGGCTACGTTCAAGTTAGAGCAGTATATGGCCGAGCGGAGTTACTATGGTGATGCTCGTATCAAGCAGGGTGGATCTTGGCCGCGTCTCTATTCGTCGCTAACGCATTTGTTTATTGGTATCGTCATTCTCTTGGTATGTTTAGGTATTTTTACATGGGGGTATAACGGTCTCGCGACAGCCCTGCTTTGTGTTGGCGGCGTCTGGGTGGCTATCGGTGTTGTGTATTACCAGGTTAAGAGTTTTGCTTATATGACTTCTCACAAGACACTAGGCGAGGAGGTTAGCTTTAAGGCTGAGCCGCGCACGGGGGCTATTATCAGGATTTACTTTATTGCAGCTGTCGGGATGGGGGTAATGTCGTTATTTATAATAAGTGTTATGACGGCCATTTTTGATTTTGGTATCTCGTCAGTCACGGTTGGATTCATTGGTGCTGCGCTGAGCTATATCTTTTTATTCTTGCTGTTTCAGGCAATGAAAATGGTGATGATTACTCAGCCTATACTGGGGCATTATGTTCAGACGTTTAGTATCATAAATCCCGAGCCTTTACATCAAATCCAGCAGCGTCAGGCAGATGATGCCGTTGGTGCTGAGGGCGTGGCGGATGCACTCGATGTCGCTGGCGCATTTTAATGTTGCAGGCGCAATTCTTTGATGGCGTGACGGCCTATCGTCATGAGGTGTGCATTTCGGTGTTAGATGACCAGCAGACGCTGGTCATCCACGCAGAATCACTAGCTGACCCCGTTCGCTGGGAACTCGCCGATCTTCGTGCTCTCCGTGATAGTTCGAGTACAAAACAGCTGACCTTGACCCGTTATGTCTCGTCTGTTGACGAGAGAGATCCTGCACGGCTTATTGTCACTGATAACGACTTTATTGCTTGGTTGCGTGCCACACAGCCTGATCTTTTCCGCCGTGATGTCCGTAAAAGAACCTGGTTGCGCATGGCAGGATGGGGAGCGGGCGCGGTGGCGGCCATTGCGCTGATGCTTTTCGTTATTTTGCCGGGCATGGCCAATATCCTGGCTCAGGCCATTCCTATCGAGCGCGAAGTTGCGTTTGGTAAAGCCGTTACCCAGCAAATCGAATGGGTGCTAAGTAGTTCAAACGCAGGCATGCAGCGCTGCGATTCTCCTGAGGGGGTGGCGGCGCTAGATACGATGCTGGAGAGGTTGACTGCAGGGCGTGATATGCACTACGCCATAGACATTCAGGTTTTCGGTCATTCTGAAGTCAATGCGTTTGCCGCTCCCGGCGGGCAGGTGGTTATCCTGAATGCATTGCTGGAAGAGGCTGAGTCCCCCGAAGAGGTGGCGGGGGTACTGGCTCATGAAATTGGCCATGTGGAGCGGCGAGACCCAATGCGGCAAGCATTACGGGCGGCGGGGGCAGCGGGGCTGCTTAGCATGGTTTTTGGCGATCTTGCGGGTGCCGCGGTGGTGGGTGAGCATTTGCTTACTGCTTCTTATAGCCGGGAGGCTGAAGTCGAGGCAGACCGTTTTGCTCTCGAAATGCTCGCTACGGCGGAAGTTGATGCGGCTGGGTTTGCAAACTTTTTTACGCGGATCGAGGGGCTGGAGGACGGTGATATTGCTACCCCCGAGCATTTATCTACACACCCTGATTCCAGCTGGCGCGGTACCCAGGCCCAGCAATTAGCTGAAAGCCAAGGCGGTACTACTGCGATTCTAACGCCAGCTGAATGGGCGGCCTTGCAAGCGATCTGCGATTAAAGGCTGTTAACGCTGTATCGAGAACCGCGCCACTCTTCATGCTTATGTTTCGTCGTCTCCCCATTTTTCCATCGCGCGTTTGTCGTCGGGTACCCGGACGATGTGGCCGACTTCCAGCTTGTCGTGGCTTTGGTGGCGGCCGCCGTTGGTGTCGATGATGGCGGCGACTTCGCCGATGCTGACGGCGTCATCTTCTCGGTAGGCTTCTACTTTGACGCGTACCATGGCGCCTTGGTAGCGTGCGGAAATGATGTCGCCCGGGTCGGGTTGGCTGCTTTGATCCGGGTGTTTTTTAAAGTACTGCATAACACTGGCGCTGCCGGGTTCGTCCCATTCGATATGCTGGTGCATCGCTGTCTTCCTTGTCTTGTTGAATGACGTGATGAGTGTAGTTTCAGTGTAGTGCCTTCAATGGGGTTATGTATGCTGTTCATCCTCCGCCCTGTTGGTCTCCACCACTGGGCTGTTTTCTTGCCCCACGTATTGAAAGAGAAAGTTTAGCGCTGCCGGTAGGCTGGCGCGCCATACTTTCCATGTATGGCCACCGGGGTAGAGGTCGAGGCGCACATCGTTGGGCTGGATGCGTTCCATGGCTTGGCGCAGTATGCGGGCGTGAAATTCTGCATCATAAACGTCGCTTCGCCCGGCGCTGATATACAGCGGTACGGGGGAAAGGTCGCCCTCATCTTCGGTACCGCGAGGGGTTACGCGCAGGCGATACTCTTCCAAATAGTTGGTGTAGTTAAGGTTTTGCCACAGCTCGCGATCAAATCGGCCCTGGTCATTGATAAATGAAGGGTGGCGCCAGGCGGTGGAGTTACGCGGCGGCAGGGGGGCGTAGCTGGCGGGGCTTAACGCGGCTACCGCGGCAAACAGTTCAGGCCGCTCCAGGGCAAAGTTGAGTGCGCCGTAGCCACCGGCGGAATAGCCAGCTACGCCACGCAGGTGGCGCTCTTGCCCCACTCGGTAGGTCGCTTCCACGTGGGGCATTAGGTCGTTAAAAAATGCGCTGCGGGCGGGTTCGTTGTGGCCATCTACCCACCAACTGCGACTGCCGGGCATAATGAAAACGGCCGGAGGAATATGCCCGGCAGCGATTAACCTATCCGCCACCTGCTGCAAGTTGCCGCGAGAAACCCAGTCGCGGTCAGTGTTAAATGAGCCGTGCAGCATATAAACGACCGGATACGCGTCTGTCGCTTGGGCGTCATAATTGTCGGGTAAATAAATACTGTAGGGGTAGTCGTAACCTAGCGTGGGCGAGAAAAACTGATGGTGTTCAACCTCGCTGGCTAAGCTATGGCCACTGAACGTTAGCCAGCCAATAAATGCCGTAAGTAGGGCGTGAAATCGGTACGAGAATACTGGTGGCTTGGGGATGAACACGTTTCCTCCGGGAATTAAAACTGTTCAATGGGGTCGGACAGCGCGAAGGCTTTTATTGTTCATCATAGCCATATAAGACAGTCAGTTAGCATAGTCATTCATCATCGCCATGCAAAATGCCAGGGTAGGAGTAGGTCGAGGCGGGAGGCCCAATGCGCAAAATTGAAGAGATCTATTGGTTGCGTGCTTACGGCTGTATAGCCGTTTTTTTGTTTCACTTACTAGATCATGTCAATCAGCGCCTCGATAACGTTGCCACCGATTTGATGCGCATACCGCTGGTGTTGGGTACCCCGATTTTCCTGTTTATTGCGGTCTTTGTGTTTGCCGTTCGCTACGATAAATCCGTGCCGGAAGGGTTCCTTGCCCAGCGCGTGAAGTATGTAATGGTGCCCTATTTTGTGTATGGCTTTATTTATTCGACGGCTGAATGGCTAAGCCAACAGCCATCGGATGAACCGGTGGGGTTCGTGGCCAACGCCATTGAGTATTATGTGTACGCGGGCTGGCATGGCTATTTTTTGATTATTGCGATGCAGTTTTATGTGGCCTATTGGCTGTTTACCCGTTGGCAGCTGTGGCGTTTGAACCCGGTGCCGTGGCTGTGGGGCGCTTGTGTGATCAGCATGGCGTATTGGGGGTTGGCTTACTGGTTTGAGGTTGACCTGCCCGGCTATCTGCTGTGGATTGCTCCACTGGGTTGGATCTATGTGTTTTTTCTTGCCCTGGTGCTGGTGCGCTACTACCCGCTACCCCCTGAGAGCGTGATGCTGGCGCGGCCTGCCTGGATGCAGCAAATGGCCCGCCCGGTCTGGTTGGTGCTAATGGTGGCGCTGATTATTGCCGCGACCTTTGCAGGTTGGCTGGCCTTCTCTTCCAAAGAGGTGTGGGTCATTCCTTTCTTCGTGCTGTTCACGCTGTGTGCCATGCGCTACTTGGCCGGGCGTCCTGCGCCTTTGTGGGTGCGCCACATTAATGCGTATTCGTTTGGCATTTACTTGGCTCACCCCATGTTCTTTGTGCTCGCTGATCTGGCTGTCGAGCCGTTGTCGTTGCCCATTGGCGTGTATGCACTGGCGCTTATGGCGGTTGGTGTGGTGGGGTCAGTGGGGCTTAATAAGCTCGCCAATACCACGACACTGGGCGCCATGCTGTTCGGCAAGCGACTAAAGGTAAGTTAGTCAGAGAGTGGCGGTGGATGGTATCTGTGGATGATATCGGTAGATAGCGGCAGAAAACGCATTATGGGCGTGGAGTGAAAGCCGTAACCGGGGCGTTAGCCAGAAAAGGGTTTTCTGGCTCTTTCGTTAGTCTAAGCAGGTTTCCGTTGTAGGTTTTTAAACGCGTAGGGCAGGCGTGTAAACGTTGCAGAAAATCGTCGATCGCGCTGTTATCGTCCAGCTCAGGGTCAAACCCACCCAAGCGTTCTAGCCAGGCTCGCCTCACGGCAATGTAGGGCGGCAAAAGTAAAGCACTGGCCAATAAGCGCCTCAGGATGCGTTCCGACAGCGATGGCCGGGTGAGGCCAATAATCAAGGCGTCAAGGGTGTAAGTGTTGAGCTGTGAATAGAGTGCACACCAAAGCTCCGCAGGCAGTGGTTTTTTCTGTAGCGCAATGATGAGCCACTCTGCTTGGCTGGTAAACGCGGCTTTATTCAAGCGAGCCCCCAGCGGCCTTGATGGTGTAATCAGCGAATGAGCATGGTAGCGCTGTTCAATAGCACTCAGGCGTGCTTGCGCTTGAGTGGCTGTCACCAAAATGGGCAGCAAGTGGTCGGCGACACCGGATTCACGTATGGATTTTAAGTGGCGTGGCAACATTTCACCCGTCACCATGGCATCAACGATAAAGCAGACCGATCCCATTTGCCGACTCCGATTGTGAGCAAATCTATCAAATTGTAATTTATTGTAGTAGCTGGTTTATTTGCGTAGCAAGTAAAAAAATTTGCGAGCTAAAAAACAGCGCTAAGTATGACTTGTGCACTTTAATGGGGCGCGCGGCATTATTTTTGTTCTATTTTGGTGCATAAGAGGTTTTTTAGACGGTTCAGAATAGCCTGTTGCGCCGTTATGCGTCATCAAGAGGCATTCGAAGCCATTTTTTAATGTTTATAAAACAGATAGTTGTTGTTTTTTTATGCCATATTGGTGCAGTGTTGGCATGTTCTCTGCATTGTATTTGCAAGCGGCTAGCGGGCCGTAGGCATAAGCCCTGCGGCGTGCTAAAACGATAGCCGGTCTGAAATGCTCGCTGAGCGATTTGTTAACCAATGTCAGGCAAACGTTGAGCGAACAAGAATGACAAACGTGCGGTTTAGCACGTATTTTGTCGAACAACACTTTTATCGGTAGCTTACTGTCGTTAGCTTTAAGCCACGCTCATACCGGAGGACACTATGTCAGCCAAGACTCTCGCGCTAATTGAAGAACACGATGTTAAATGGGTAGACCTGCGTTTCACCGACACTCGCGGTAAAGAACAGCACGTGACCGTGCCTGCGCGCGATGTAGACGAAGAATTCTTCGAGAATGGCCAAATGTTCGATGGCTCTTCTATTGAAGGTTGGAAGGGCATTAACGAATCCGACATGATTCTGCGCCCGGAAGATGGTACGGGCTACCTTGACCCCTTCACCGAAGATGCGACGCTGGTGCTGCGCTGTGACATCATCGAGCCGGCCACTATGCAGGGCTATGATCGTGACCCGCGCTCTATCGCTAAGCGCGCAGAAGCTTACCTGCAGTCTACGGGCCTGGGCGACACCGCGTTCTTCGGTCCTGAGCCTGAATTCTTTATTTTTGACGAAGTGCATTGGAAGTCTGATATCCAGGGCTCCATGTACAAAATCACCTCCGACGAAGGCGCTTGGGCAACCGACAGTGTCGTGGAAGGCGGCAACCTTGGCCACCGTCCGCGCGTTAAAGGCGGCTACTTCCCGGTTCCTCCGGTCGATAGCTTCCACGATATTCGTGGCGCAATGTGTAATACCCTGGAGGCGATTGGTCAGACCGTCGAGGTACACCACCACGAGGTTTCCAACGCAGGTCAGAACGAAATCGGCGTTAAGTTCAACACGCTGGTGAAGAAAGCTGACGAAGTTCAGGAAATGAAGTACGTGATCCACAACGTGGCCCACGCGTATGGCAAAACGGCCACCTTTATGCCGAAGCCGCTGGTCGGTGATAACGGTTCGGGTATGCACGTGCACCAGTCGTTCTGGAAAGATGGTAACAACCAGTTCGCCGGTGACGAGTACGCTGGCCTGTCTGAAATGGCGCTTTTCTACATCGGCGGCATCATCAAGCACGCCCGTGCCCTGAACGCCTTTACTAACGCTTCTACCAACTCGTACAAGCGTCTGGTGCCTGGCTTTGAAGCGCCGGTCATGCTGGCCTACAGTGCCCGCAACCGTTCGGCTTCAATCCGTATTCCTTACACCGCCAGCCCGAAAGGCAAGCGTGTTGAAGCGCGCTTCCCTGATCCGACTGCCAACCCTTACCTGGCGTTCTCTGCCATGTTGATGGCGGGTATCGACGGTATCAAAAACAAGATCCACCCTGGCGATGCCATGGACAAAAACCTGTACGACCTGCCGCCAGAAGAAGGCAAGTCAGTACCGACTGTGGCGCACAGCCTGGATCAAGCACTGGAAGCCCTCGACGCTGACCGTGCGTTCTTGACCGAAGGTGGCGTGTTCACCGACGAAATGATCGATGCCTACATTGACCTCAAGATGGAAGAAGTGGAGCGTATTCGTATGACCACTCACCCCATCGAGTTTGATATGTACTACAGTTGTTAAGTACAGCTGTTAATCAGCGTTCCTCGCCTCTGGCTGTTACTATCAGCCAGGCGGTGGTAACAATGATTGCCAATAGAACCCCGCTACGGCGGGGTTTTTTTATTGCTGGGAGGCTGAGAAGCGTGCCAGAGGGGCGATGAGCAGTGTGCTGGTAGCTCTCTTGGGCGTGGGGGAGTGGGTGGCACGGCGTTCGGGCAGGCGGTGTATCGGGTGACCGATCAGCACGGCAACGTTACCTTTACCGATAACCCAAGCAGCCCTTTATGCCCTACGACCACTTTTCCATCGCTCTGCCCCAGCAAGGCGCACAGGTGGAAGAGGGAATGACCGTGGTGGAGGTGGTTATTGCGCCACCGTTGCGCGACGACAATCAGGTACGGCTGTTGGTGAATGGCGAGATTAGCCAGAAAGCGCTGCACAGTGATGTCTTCTGGTTAACAGGCCTGCCGCAAGGGGGCACGAGATCCAGGCAGAATGCTGGAGAGCAGCCAGCGTTTACAGCACCGCACGGCAGCGGTGACGATTACGGTTCCTTAAGAGCGCTTTAATAAACGCGATCAAAAAAACAGCCCTAAGTATTACCTACCAAAACCTGGGTGCACTAAAGTGGTGCATGAGCAGGAGCATTTGGCACGGCAAGTGCGCTAAAACGATTCGCGCTCTTTCGCTGCGATGCCCGCAAGCCGTGCAAATGGACATAAACGTATAGTTGGCGCGCTTTTTGCAGCTCCCTCATTGATCATCCACCTGTAGGTCTGTATCGGCGATGGAAGACGCGATTTTTCAGGACACCACCATGCATCAGCGTTTGCTTGAGCATCTCACCACAGCGGTATTGCTGCTAGACGGCGAACTGCGTGTGCGATGGATGAACCCTGCCGCTGAAGCGTTGTTAGCGGTCAGCCTTAGCCGTGTTCACGGCATCAGCCTGGATACGCTACTTGGCGGGGATGTAAGCATTGACGAAGTATTGGCCAAGGCGCGGGATGCGTTTCACCCCTATACCCAGCGTGAAGCACGCATTACCCCGTTGAATAGCGAACCGCTCACGGTGGACTACACGGTGACGCCCTTATCCGACGATGAGCTGCTACTGGAAGTAGAGCCGCGGGATCGGCTGATGCAGATCTCCCGGGAAGAGGCGCTAACCACACGCCAGGAGACCATCAAGGTGCTCGCCCGCGGGCTCGCCCATGAAGTCAAAAACCCGCTGGGTGGCATTCGCGGGGCAGCACAGCTACTAGAGCGTGATCTAGACGACCCGGCGCTGCGCGAATATACCCATATCATTGTTGAAGAGGTGGATCGGCTGCGCGACCTGGTCGACTCCATGCTCGGCCCTAACCGGATGCTTAAACACGAGCCAGTCAACATCCACAAGGTGCTGGAGCGAGTGCGGGCGCTGCTGATTGCCGAACACCCTAGTGTGACAATCAGCCGTGATTACGACCCCAGCTTGCCCGATCTTTCCGGCGATGAATCGCAAATGATTCAGGCGGTGCTCAATGTGGCGCGCAATGCGGTACAGGCCATGAGCGATGCACAAACGCCGGAGCCCACTTTAATACTACGCACCCGCGCCCGTCGCCAGTTTACGCTTGGCGCCGAACGTCACCGGCTGGTCAGTGAAGTCGCCGTGATCGATAACGGCCCCGGTATTCCCGATACGCTGCAGGAAACACTGTTTTACCCCATGGTGTCGGGACGCGCGGAAGGCAGCGGCCTTGGGCTCTCTATTGCCCAGTCGATTTTGCACCAGCATCAAGGATTGATTGAATGCGATTCACGTCCTGGACACACCGAATTTCGTTTACTGATTCCCATGGTTATTAATTTCACCGGAGAAGCGTCATGACTGAGGCTGCACGTAATGATGTTGCGCGGGTGGTCATTGTCGATGATGACCGCGCTATCCGCTGGGTGTTGGAGCGCGCCTTGGCGCAACCCGACCTTGACGTTGAGTGTATCGAGCGCGCCGACGTTGCCCTGACACGTTTGTTGGAAAACCCACCCGACGTGCTGGTTACCGATATTCGTATGCCAGGTATCGACGGGCTGGATCTAATGTCCCGGGTACGCGAAGCGCATCCTGACCTGCCGGTGATCGTGATGACCGCGCACTCCGACCTGGACAGCGCCGTGGCCTCGTATCAGGGCGGGGCATTTGAATACCTGCCCAAGCCGTTCGATGTTGACGAGGCCCTGGCGCTGGTACGTCGCGCCGTGGCTCACGCCCGTGAACGCCAGCGTCCGGTGACCGTGCCGGAAGGCTTGAACGCCGAAATTATCGGTGAAGCGCCCGCCATGCAGGAGGTGTTCCGTGCCATTGGTCGCCTCTCGCACTCCCACATCACAGTGTTGATTAATGGTGAGTCGGGAACCGGCAAAGAGCGCGTTGCCCAGGCACTCCATCAGCATAGCCCTCGTGCGGGCAAGCCGTTTATTGCCCTCAATATGGCGGCGATTCCCCGTGATTTGATTGAGTCTGAGCTGTTTGGTCACGAGAAGGGGGCTTTTACCGGGGCGACCCAGCAGCGCCAGGGGCGGTTTGAGCAAGCCAACGGCGGTACGCTATTTTTAGACGAAATAGGCGATATGCCCGCTGAAACCCAAACGCGGCTACTGCGCGTGCTGGCCGATGGAGAGTTCTATCGCGTTGGCGGGCATACGCCGGTCAAAGTGGATGTGCGCATTATTGCTGCCACCCACCAAAACCTAGAAGTGTTGGTGGATGACGGCCGCTTCCGGGAGGATTTGTTCCACCGCCTGAACGTGATCCGTATTCACCTGCCCAAGCTTGCCGAGCGCCGCGAAGATATCCCTCGTTTAACGCGGCACTTTTTAGCTGAAGCGGCGAAAGAGCTGACGACCGATATCAAGGTGCTGACCAGCGAAGCGGAAGCCCACCTAACGCGTTTGCCGTGGCCCGGCAACGTGCGGCAGTTAGAAAATATCTGCCGTTGGCTCACCGTGATGGCATCAGGGCGTGAGATTCTGGTTGAAGATCTACCGCCGGAGCTGCGTTCACCCAGCGCTTCTGAAAGCAGCGCCCACGGCGATTGGCGCACGGCGTTTCGTGACTGGGCGGATCATGCCCTGGCCGAAGGCCATACCCATCTACTGGAAGAAGCGGTGCCCGATTTTGAGCGGATTCTGATTGAGACAGCGCTAAAACATACCGGCGGGCGCAAAGGTGAAGCCGCCGAGCTGCTGGGCTGGGGGCGCAATACGCTCACGCGTAAACTGAAAACACTGCTACCGGCACTCGCTGACGAGTAAACGTTAGGAGCCTGTCTGGCTTAACACTGATCTACTGCGAGTCCCGGTATTTTGGCCAACTTTATTCGATCGATTTCGTTAAATAGCACGCTATTCGCCTCAATCGATCGATAAATTTGGCTCAAAATTCGTGCTTCTCGCGATGATCGGTCAAGCCAGACAGGCTCCTAGTCGCCAGCGAGTATATATACCGCATCGGCTAGGGTGGTGGGGTTGGGCAAAGTGCAGTCGCTGCTGGTGAGTGGCTGCTCATCCTGCCACCACTACCCTGGGCTTGAGTAGGCTGCCGAAGTGACGCTGGGCAGCAACAGCGTTGTCTATGGCAGTTATTGTGTCGCTTCAATGCGCCTGATTTCGGCAAGTAACGCTTCTGCTTCTTCAGTAAGTGTGGCATTGGCACGCATATCGCCATTGCGTGAAGCCTCCATGGCGGCTTGTAGTTTGCGCTCATACTCTTGTTGAAGCTTCTTTTTGGGGTCACGCTTAAACATACCTAACATGAGCAATCTCCTCGCTATCAATGTCTCTTGTACACTATTTGTATAGGATTGAAGTGCTCGTGTCGAATGTTTGCTTTAACTAGCCTTGCTAATCGTAGTGATTAGGCGTGGCGCACTGGCATAAGAAGCGCTCAAAATCACATAAAATAGTCTCCAGGCTCGCGTGCAGGCGGTGATCGTCGTCAACCATCCGCAGCGATAGGCGCTGAAGACGAGCACGTTCGATCACCGGTTCAGGGGCAACCACATCATCCCGCCAGCCATGAATAATATGGCTGTGCTGCGCCTGAATAACCGGTGACGTTTCCGGATAGTCGGCAAGTCCCAATGCAGGCGCCAGCAGAAAGCAGCCCAACACCGGCTGCTGAGCGCTAACCGCCGCGCTTAGCCAACCCCCCAAGCTGGAGCCTGCCAGTACACACTGGGCAGGATCATCTCCGCGCTCGGCTAATACTCTCAGAAGGTATTCAAGGCGCTGCTGTGGTTCTGCTATGCCTCGATAATCCATGACCACCGGCTCACAGTCATCCAGCTTTTGCGCAACACCTTTCATTGCCTGGGTTTTCAGTGCGCCTGGCCCGCTCTCAAGGCCATGGGATAGATAAACGGTCATCATAACGGTTAGCTCGCTGCACGCTGGATAGCTTCGCCACCCTGTTGAAGGTCTTCACCCGCACCGCGAATGGTATTACAGCCACTGACCAGCATCAGGGTCACCACCATCACGAAGCCGAGGGCGATAGTGCGTTTCATAAAAGCCTCCTTCGAAGGCATACCGCTAGTGAAAGGAGTAGAAAGCAAAAATACCCTCTGTCGTGACGATACGCTACGGTTTTCAATACGTTTAAACACAAGGAAGCATAGCAGTGTGCCTCGAAACCGTATGTTTATGTCGCATGTGCCACTTCTATACATGAAAAATAGAGGTGGAGAGTGCTTTGTCATTCACTTTTTATTGTTTTAAGTAGTTGTTTTTTAATGTTTATATTCGTTATTGGCATGGTTTGGCTCATTGCCTGCAGTTACTAAGTAGAATCCAGCAAGAAACCAAGTAAATACTCGCAAATGAATAAAGTAAGTCATTTTTAAATTCAGTCACTTAACGCTAGTCGAGTTAACATTTTTCACCAGTAACTGAGTGAGTGGGCTAACAGCAAAATGGAAGGCAGGAAGCCGAAAAACGAACAGGATGTTTAAGGGACAATTAGCCCACTCACTGGTTGCAGCGTAAGGAGGCGCTGTTCATCAAACCAGGGAGCGGACCGATGCGAATCAACCATCTCATGCAAGTGAGGTGGTTTTTTCGCATGTGTGATTTAAATAATCATTTGATAGATAAGTACTTTCTATAAGGCTCTGGTTTTTGCACAGCTTTTGTACAGAAAAAAGTGTGATTTTGGTCTATCCTTCGATGAAACCAAAATGCAGCGGTTAGAAAACGTCAACGTAACGACCGCGCACGATCAGGGACAAGATTATGGCGATGGCATTGATGTTATGCATGTTTGTTTTGTTCTTAGGGTTTTCAGGCGTGGGCGTGTATATGATGTTTAAGACATCGTTTACGGCCAGTATTGATGAACGCGATGACATGCCGCCCGACGTTTAACTATCTGCCTTGAAAGTAAAACGCCCGCTTATGCGGGCGTTTTTGCGCTGGTGTCTATCACGCGGCTGTCCATCAAAGGGTTGTCCATTGGGGGGGACAGGACGCGCTTTACCCCATCCAATACAGGCTGGCCAAGGCAAAAGCGTAGCCCATCGCTGCCCCTGCCAGTACATCGCTGACATAGTGCAGCCCTAAGCCTACCCGTGAGACCGCTATTAGAAGCGTTAATGGCAATACCACCGGTAGTAGCCAGGGCGTGTGGGCGGCGACCAAGACGCTAAACATCACCGCGTGCATGGTGTGGCCGCTGGGAAAACTGTAACGGTCGCGGGCAGGTTCACAGCACTCGATGCCTTCACTATAGGTAATGAAGGGTCGCTCACGGCATAAGCGAGTTTTCACCAGTCGATAAACCGCCACGGCAAATAGAGCGATAACGCTGTACTGCAGTACGCGCCAGGCGCCATTGGGTTGAAGCCAGGGCTGGGCGAGAATCAGCAGCACCCAAATAGGCCAATCGCCTAAGCGGCTGGCGGCCTGAAGCGTGATTCGCCAGGGGCGGTAGATCGATAGCCGCGCAATGCGCTGGCAGAACTGCCACTCCAGCAGGTCAAGACGATCGAATACGACAAGCGGACGCGGGCGCATGATGAGCCTCCTGGGCTTGGTGTAAGTAACGCAAAAACTGCTCGGCAATACCTGTCCAACTCTGCTCAAGGGCGCGTAAACGCGCTACTCGGCCTAAACGAGCGTAGTCAGCTGGGTGTTGGCACAACTCAACTGCTGCCTGTTGAAAAGCGGTGCTATTGCCAGCGGGTACGGTGACACCGTTGTGGCCGCTGCTAATGAGCTCAGCGCTGGCTGCATGATCATAGGCCACCACGGCTAAGCCGCTGGCCATGGCTTCCGCCACCACATTGCCCCAGGTTTCTGAAAGCGAGGGGAAAATAAACAGGTCGGCGCTGGCATAGTGGCGAGCAAGCGATCCCTGCCCCACAAAGCCGGTGAAGTGGGCATCGGGCAGCGCCTTTTCCAATTGTGCCCGTGCGGGGCCATCGCCGACGATCACTTGGGCGATATCGGGCCGCACCTCACGCATGGCTTGAAGGCTTTCATGGAGCAAGGTGAGATTTTTTTCTGCGGCTAGTCGGCCAACGTAAAGGGCCACCGGCTGATGCTCGCTAACTCCCCAGCGTTCGCGTAATGAAGGGTCACGGTGGGCAGGTGAAAAGCGCTCGCCATCCAGCCCGCGTGACAGCACATGAACCCCCCGAATCCCTTGACGCTGCAGTGCTTTAGCCTGCTGATGAGTAGGCACTAACGTCAGATCACAGCCGTTATGGAAGTAGCGCAGGTAGCGGCGTGTGGTCGAGGCCAGCCAATTGACGCCATAATCTTCACAGTAGTGGTCAAAGTTGGTGTGCCAGCCCGCTACCAGGGGGATATTGAGTTGCCGTGCCGCTTGGCGTGCCGCCCAGCCGAGAGGGCCTTGGGTCGCTACATAGATGATATCGGGGCGATGTTGGCGCCAAAAGCGGCGCAGTGTAACGGGCCTAACCAGCCCTACCTGCACATCGGTGTAGCCAGGTAGGGCAAGGCGCTGCACCTGTAGCTCGCGGTTAATACCGGTTGCATTACCCGCAGATCGTGGCCGAGGGCGGATCACATCCACCGGCACTCCTTGCCGGTTAAGTTCATAGCTTAACCGGCTCAGTGTATGGGCAACGCCATTGATGTCCGGTGACCATGTCTCACTAACGATGCAGAGCCGCATGAGCGATTCATCCCTTTATCACGTTTTCGTTCAGTGTGGGTGGGGTGAATGACACTGCCGAGACAAACAGGTGAATAAGTGATGACACGCTTAAATAAATAGGCTAGTAGACAAAGTGCTACAGCCATCTGTTCTAATATCAGTTCAATGTTAAATTTGGATGGCAGTTTTATTTAATAGCGCATAAAAAAATAAGTTCCCAAAAAATAAAACTTTAAGATTAATGAAACATAACTCCTTTAAGGTTCCCTGTGTTGAGGCGTTATTCGTCCTTCATTGTGCCTTCGCAAGCGCAAGCATTAACTACTTCAATGGGAACGATCATGTTTAAAAAAACGACACTGGCCCTAGCCGTTAGCGGTTTATTGGCAGCCTCTGCAGCACAAGCAGCAACCGTTTATGACCAAGACGGTACCGATCTCGAAATCTATGGTCGCATCGCTATGGGTCTTGAAGGCGGTGGTGTTGACAACGGTGTTGATAACGGCGAAGAGTTCCGTAATTTCGGCTCGCGTTTACGGATTACCGCTGGCCACCAGATTTCCTCTGACCTGCGTGCATTCGCCCGTGTAGAGTGGCGTTTTACGGGTGATGAGCGTAATACATCCTCTGGTTTCGATGAGGTACGTAACAGCTACCTAGGCCTGGAAAGCCAGCAGTTCGGTACCTTTATGGCCGGGAACTACAACAGTTTCTACGATAACTACGTGATGACGCCGTTCGATGTTTACGTTGAGCGCGGCTACGAGTTTGCGGGTGGTGGTACCCAGGCACGCGGCGACTCTATTGGCTATAAAACGCCTAAAATGAGTGGTTTTCAGGCGGTTATTTCTGCCAAGCACTTCTCTGAGCGTGGTTTGACTGAAGCCGAGCAGACTTCCGAAGGATCCGTTATCGCCACTCAGGGTGGTGTTGTCTACGAAACAGGCCCAGCTCGTTTAGCGCTTGGCTATGTGGAAGATACGGTACGTGGTGGCGGTAACGGTGAAGTGCGTTATGGCGCTACGGGCGAGTTTGCTGTTACAGATGCTTTCGCTGCTCGTGTAGGTTATGAAACCCGCGGTGATGACGATGTTAACGGTGGTGGTTTCGATAAAATCGGCGTTGGTGCTACGTACGCCATCGATTCCTGGAAGTTCTTCGCCGATTACTACAACATCGACGTAGACGGCGCTAGCGATGAGCGTAACGCTTGGGCGCTAGGGTCAATGTACAAGCTGTCTAGCAATTTCGATATGTTCCTTGAGCTGAACGATCGTAACCTGGATGCTGTTAATGACTTCGAAGAAGATATGTACTACGCATTAGGCGCTCGCTATCACTTCTAATTCATAGAGTGATGTTAGCGGTAGTGTTGCATTAGTTTTTTGCATTAGTTCTTTAGCTTTTAGTTAGCTCGCATGTTTCGATCTTTACCGGTGTGGATAATTTCACACCGGTTTTTAGCGTTTTTATATTTTATGCTTTACTTACCTGACTTCAAAGAGGCGCTCTTCTTCTCGGTGAGTTATTCCTCTCAATATAAATTTAGGGAGAGGGGGGTAAGGCAATACTTTTACCATGGAGACGAAATGTCGCTGGTAGGCTATCTTTGCTGCTAAAGTGTCTGAACACTGTTATGAAAGGAGTCATTTAAATGCGTTTTCACCGCTATGGCTTGGCGCTAGGGACAGCGCTATTTGCCACCGTTCCTCCTGCCTTTGCTGATAACTACACCCTGACGCTATTTCACACCAACGATCTACATGGGCGTACCGATCAGTACCCCTATCTAATTACCACGCTGAATGAGGCGCAGGAGCGCTTTGGCGAAGGGTTGCTGCTGGATGCCGGTGATATCTTTACAGGCACGCTCTACTTCACAGAGTTTCAAGGCCAGGATGCCCTCGAATTTATGAATTTAATGGGCTACGACGCCTTTGTGCCCGGCAACCATGAGTTCGATTTGGGTGACCCGGAACAGGGGCACCAAGCGCTAGCGGCGTTTTTCGCAGGCGCCGAGTTTCCTATTTTAGGGGCGAATCTGGACTTCTCCGCAGGCCCGGAGTTTGCTGACATGTTGGGTGATTCAGTCAGCGCTGAGCCGCAGGCTGGGACGCTTTATGACGGCATGATCGTTGAGCATAACGGCGAGCCAATCGGCATCTTTGGGTTAAGCACTCAGGACAGTGAGACGATTTCCAGCCCTGGCCACGTCACCATCAGCGATTATCGCCAAGCGGCTGAAGCCATGGTGGCAAGCTTTGAAGAGCAGGGCGTTAACAAGATTATTGCCCTTACCCACTTGGGCTACGACAGTGACCCCAGCGTAGGTAATGACCTGCTGCTGGCAGAGCATGTCGAAGGCATCGACATTATTATTGGTGGTCACAGCCATACCCAAGTGCCGCCCCCCAGGCTGCTGAGCGAGAGCCGCGCTGGTGAGAAGCTCCTATCACCGACGGTGATTGGCCAGGCAGGCGAGTATGGCCAGCATCTGGGCGTTATGCAGGTCACCTTCGACGAAAACGGCGTGGTGGTGGATGCCAGCGGTGAACTGCTCGCTGCCGACGATCGGGAAGCGGACGCTGATGCCGCCAAGCGGCTTGAATCCTACACCGCAGAGATTGAGACACTGCGGGATACCCAGGTCGGCGCCAAGGTAATCTCCACGCTACCCAACCCGCGCCATGGGCGTGGCGATGAACGGAGCGTGCGTGCCAATGAAACAGCGCTGGGCAATTTAATCGCCGATGCCCAGTTGCATGCTGCGCAGCAGGTGGCACCCGACACGGTTATGGCGATTCAGAATAGCGGCGGCATCCGTGAAGCGATTGAGAGTGGGGATGTGTCTGTGGGTGATTTGATCGCCGTGCAGCCATTTGGCAATCGCCTGACGCTGCTTGATGTCACCGGCGCCGAGCTGCTGGAAACCTTCGAGATCGCCCTGGCTAATGCACCCGGCGAAGACGGCGGTTTTCTGCAGGTGTCGGCAGGCGTAGAGTTGATATACGACAGCGGTGAGCCGTCGGGCGAGCGGGTGGTTAGCCTAAGCGTTGCCCAGGAAGGCGCAATGCAGGCGATTGACCCCGAGCGTACTTACATCATCGCCACCAATAACTTTACCGCTGCTGGCGGCGACGGTCATACGGTACTTGGCGCTGCCTATGAAGATGGGCGCAACACCATCGTCGGCAATACGGATTGGGAGATGCTGCGCGACTATATGGTGGAACGTAAAGAGGTGTTCTACCAGGTGGAAGGGCGGATTACTGATGTAGCTCAAGAAGGTGTGGTGCCAGAGGATGTGGCCCAGGAAGCGTCGTAGTGAGTTCCGGGCCACGGGTAGCGCTTACTCATCAATGATGCTTTCAAAGCCGCCAAAGATGAGCCGCTTGCCATCAAAGGGCATCGGGTTAACGTCCATCTGCAAGCGCGGGTCTTGCATGACTTTCGGCATGGCCTCATCGCGCACGCTGCGCGATGGCCACTCTATCCAGGAAAAGATGATGCTTTCGTCATCCTTGCGCTTGACCGCCATGGTGAAGGAGGTCACTTCCCCTTCGGGGACATCGTCTCCCCAGCACTCCACGACCCGCAGTGCGCCGTGTTCCTTGAAAACAACGGCCGCGGCACGGGCATGCTCAATAAACTCATCTTTATTAGCGCTGGGCACAGCAGCGACGAAACCATCTACATAAGGGTGTGTAAGCTTGCTCATGGCTGTTCTCCTATTACTGTTTTATTCTGCTTTAGGGGGGAGTTCTCGAACGGGGCGTACCTCAATGCTGCCCAGCCGGGCGGGTGGAATACGGCTAGCCAGCTGCAGCGCCTCATTCAAGTCGTGGGCTTCGAGCAGGTAGAAACCGGCCAACTGCTCCTTGGTTTCCGCAAAGGGACCATCGGAGATTAACGTCTCGCCATCGCGCACACGCACGGTGGTGGCGGTCTCCGTCGGTTGTAATGGCTGCCCGGCCAGGTAGTGGCCGCTGGCGCTCAGGCGCTCAACCCCAGCAATGCATTCTTGGTTGAGGTCGTGCCACGCCTGTTCGCTCATGGCGTTGATAATCTGTTCTTGGTAATAGACCAGCGCAACGTACTTCATGGGGAGTCTCCTTCTGTGGCCAAGGGGCAGTTGTCTGACGGAACGTTTACCATCCAGCCGACGCCAAAACGATCTACCGTCATGCCGAACCCTGGTGACCAGAAGGTCGCTTCGAACGGCATGACGATCTTTCCACCCTCCGCTAGCTGAGCAAAGGTTCGTGCGGCCTGCTCGATATCCTGATACTCCAATTGAACCTCTATCCCTTGCGGTGGTGTATAGCAGTCAGCCGCCATATCGGCGCCCATTAAGCGACGGCCACGTAGGTTCAACGAAGCATGGATAATGCGGTCATGGAGAGCAGGCGGCATGTGTTCAGCGGCGGGTGTGTCAGCATAGGTCAACAGGCACTCCAGATGCCCTCCGGTGACATCGGCATAGAACTGCATGGCTTCCCGGCAGGTGCCGGGAAAGGCAACGTGCACGTTCATGGCATCCGGTATACGAGCAAGGTTACGGTGCTGCTCAATTCCGGCGCCGGGCTCAAAATCCTCCAGCGAGAAGTAGCGCCGTAGCTCAAGGGTCACGTTGCCATCGGCATCTTGGGTGGGCCACTGTTGGGCCCACTCAATGGCCGCCTGCAGAGAGGGGGCTTCGAGCACGCTATAACCGGCAATACGCTCACTGGCTGGAGACAAAGGCCCGGGGATGATGGTGGGCTCACCGTTTTTGAAACGGATCAGGCACCCTTCGCTGGTCGGATGTAAGCCATCGCCGTTCAAAAACACGCCAGCCTCGATCATTCGCTGGTTATAAGCAGCCATGGCGGCAAGCATCTCCTGGGATGGCATAGCGCCATTCTCGGTGTTGGCATCGGCACGGCGTATCAGCATGAATTTCATTGAGAGCCTCCTGGTTGGTCAGGGTAGTGACTCTCTGTAGTCGTTTGGCGTCGTCTTGAATCGACATAGCCTAAGCATTTTTTTATGGGGAATTTTCGAGTTCTGCCAATCGCCTGTTCAAAAAGCGTTTTTCTGGATCCAGGGTGACCAATAGTAGCGCCTGTTGATAGGCGCTGCGCGCGGCCTCATGCTGGCCTTGGCGACGCAGTAAATCCGCTTTTGCGGCATGAAATAGATAATAGCGGTTGATTTGTGGGTGATGAGCGATGTCGTCGAGTAACTTCAGGCCGGTATCGGGTGCACCATTCATGGCAATGGCGACCGCACGGTTCAGCGCCAGAATCGGCGATGGAAAACGTCGGCAGAGAGCATCGTAGAGTCTGACGATACGCCCCCAGTCTGTTTGCTCGGCGTGGCTAGCCTGGGCGTGTACGGCGGCAATCGACGCCTGAAGGGTGTAGTACCCGGTGGGGGTGAGCGCCAGTGCCTGTTCTAGCCACGTTATTCCGACCTGGATATCCTCTTGGCGCCATAGGCGTCTGTCCTGAGCATCCAGGGTTACCAGCTCACCGTCGCTATCCTGGCGCGCATCCCGGCGGGCATCATTAAGCAGCATCAAAGCCATCAGCCCAAATACTTCCCCCTGGGGCAGTAGCCGCGCCAGCTCATTACCCAGTCGCATGGCTTCTTTTGTTAGGCTGATATCGACCACGCTGGCGCCCGTGCTGCGCGAGTAGCCTTCGTTGAAGACCAGATAGATGACTTGGAGCACATCGGGTAAACGCTCGGGCAGCTCTTCCTGGGTAGGCACGGCATAAGGGATATGCGCATCGCGAATTTTGCGTTTGGCTCGTACGATACGCTGTGCCAGCGTCGTAGGCTTCATCAGTAGCGCGCTGGCTACTTGCTCAGTGGTCAAACCGCACATCTCGCGAAGCGTCAGGGCAATCCGTGCTTCCATGCTCAAACTTGGGTGGCAGCAGGTGAATAGCAGCCGCAAGGCGTCATCTTCGATGGTGGTGGGCTCAAGATCCAGCGCTTCATCTGTGGGTAATAGCAAGTGAGCCCGACGGCGAGCAGTACTGCGTTGGCGAATTTGGTCTATTCCGCAGTGGTAGCCGGTGCGAATTAGCCATGCCGTGGGGTTGTCAGGTTTGCCGTTAACCGGCCACTGTTGAACCGCCGCCACAAAGGCATCCTGCATGGCTTCTTCGGCTAGTTCAAAATCCCCCAGCAGGCGTATCAGCGTCGCCTGCACGCGCCGGGAGTGCTCACGATACAGGTCATCGACGTATGAAGGTTCAGTACTCATCAAGGGAGATCCGTAAGCTTTATCTCAAACGTAGCGCATGGTTTCTCCGTTGACTTGTTTTTCTTGTTTTTCTTGTTTTGTCTTTCGGGGGATAGGTATTCAATCCCCGGTGCGTTTTCCCGTGGCGCTGTTGAAAGGATGCAGAGTGTCGCGGGTCACAAAAAATCGCAGGGTTTCGCCTTCGGCAACGGGCGGCTGCCCCGAAACGCGGATGACTGTAGGCTGGTCGCTATCGGCGAGGGTCACATATAGGTGGCTTTCGGCCCCCGCGGCTTCAAACAGCGCCAGCGTTGAGTCGACAATTAGGTGAGGCGCGGTCGGCGGCGTTAGATGCATATCATCCGGTCGAATGCCGACGACATCGGTGCCGTCGGGCAGGTTATCCAGCAGGCCATTGGCGCCTTGTTCGTTCAAGTAATCCACCGGCAGCATGTTCATGGCGGGGGAGCCGATAAACCCGGCGACAAACATGCTGGCGGGGCGGGCGTAGATATCCATGGGTGTGCCCACTTGCTCAATCTGCCCGGCGTTAAGAACCACTAAACGGTCACCCAGTGTCATGGCTTCCAGCTGGTCGTGGGTCACATACAGGCTGGTAGTCTTCAGGCGCCGCTGCAGCTGTTTGATCTCCACGCGCATCTGCACGCGCAGTTTGGCATCCAGGTTGGAAAGTGGCTCATCGAATAGAAAGGCTGCCGGGTCGCGCACCAACGCGCGGCCCATGGCGACGCGCTGGCGCTGACCACCAGAGAGCTTGCGCGGTTTGCGCTCCAGAAACTCTTCGATCTCGAGCATTTTGGCGGCAATTCGCACGCGCTTTTCAATGTCTTCTTTGTTAAACCCGCGGTTCTTGAGGCCGTAAGCTAGGTTGTTGTACACCGTCATATGCGGGTAGAGCGCGTAGTTCTGGAACACCATGGCGATATCGCGCTCGGCGGGCTCTAGCTTATTGACCACCCGGTCACCGATTTTGAGCGTGCCTTCGGTAATGGTTTCAAGCCCCGCCACCATGCGGAGTAGGGTAGATTTGCCGCAGCCGGAAGGCCCCACCAGCACCACAAACTCGCCATCTTCAATCTGTAAGTCGATGCCTTTGACGGCCTGAACATCGCCGCTATAGGTTTTCTTTAGCCCTTCCAAGGTAATGCTGGCCATCTTATTTCTCCGTCTCGGTCAGGCCTTTCACAAATAGGCGTTGCATAAACAGAATCACTAATACAGGCGGCAGCGCTGCCATGACCACCGCGGCCATCACTAATTGCCACTGTGGGTTCTCTTCCGAGGTCATGCGCTGAATGCCCATTACGATGGTGTAATAATCAGGGTCGGTAGTGATAATTAACGGCCAGAGGTACTGGTTCCAGCCGTAGATAAACATGATCACAAACAGCGCGGCGATATTGGTCACCGACAGCGGCATTAAGATGTCTTTAAAAAACTTCAGTGGCCCGGCGCCATCGACCCGGGCGGCTTCGAGCATCTCTTCGGGAATGGTCATAAAGAACTGGCGGAACAAGAAGGTTGCGGTAGCCGAGGCAATTAGCGGGATCGATAGCCCGGCAAAGCTATTGAGCATTTTAAGATCCGCAACGACCTGAAAAGTCGGAATAATGCGCACTTCCACCGGCAGCATCAACGTGACGAAGATCACCCAGAAGAAGAACATCCGGAAGCGGAAACGGAAGTAGACGATGGCAAAGGCGGAAAGCAGCGAAATAGACAGCTTACCCACTGTGATCGCCATGGCCATTATAAAACTGTTCCACAGCATCAGGGCGGCCGGCGGTGCGCCGGCATTGGAGACGCCCGACTGCCACATGCGCGTGTAGTTTTCGATCCCGTGGCCACCGGGCAGCAGTGGCAGCGTACCCTGCAGCAAACCCGATAGGGAATGGGTAGAGGCGATGATCGCGACATACACCGGAAAAACCACCAGCGCGACACCAGAGATCAAAACAATATGGGCTATCAGGTTAGCCCAAGGGCGGTTTTCAACCATTAACGTTCTCCCCAAGGCTAGGGCCTGTTGACGTTTCATCACGAACCGCGTTGCCCCACAAATCGCGCCAGACAAGGCGCAAAACGCAGGGAAGGGTGGTTCCCTTTTCAAGTTTTGCAACGCCGTATGGCGCGATTTGTGGGGCAACCCGTAGGGCTGGGCCCGTTTTTACCCGCGGCGGCGTTAGTCGTCGTTCATTTGGAATCACCAAACCTCTCTCCTCCTGCCTTGCCGCGAATAAAAACGGGCTCCAGCGCGGCCGTGAGTGAAACCTCAACAGGCCCTAGTAGTTGACTCGGCGCTCAATAAAGCGGAACTGGATCATCGTTAATGCCACCACGATCACCATCAGAATCACCGACTGAGCTGCCGAGGAACCGAGGTTGAGGCCCACAAAACCATCGGCGTAGACCTTGTACACTAAAATATTGGTCGCCTGAGCGGGGCCGCCCGCGGTGGTGGCGTGGATGATCGCGAAGGTGTCGAACATGGCATACACCACATTAACCACCAGCAAGAAGAAAGTGGTCGGCGTGAGCAGCGGGAAAATAATCGTCCAGAAGCGCTTAGTCGGGCTGGCGCCGTCAATGGAGGCGGCTTCAATCAGCGATTGCGGGATTGACTGTAAGCCCGCCAGGAAAAACAAAAAGTTATAGGATATCTGCTTCCAGGCGGCGGCAAAAATCACCAGCAGCATGGCGTCACTGCCCGAGTTACGGTGGTTCCACTGGTAACCCACCATTTCCAGCATATAGGGCACAATGCCGATAGAGGGGTTGAAGATAAACCACCACAACACGCCCGCAAGCGCGGGGGCGATGGCGTAGGGCCACACCAGTAGCGTGGTGTAGGTGCTGCGTGAGCGAATCATCCGGTTGACGGTACTGGCCAATAAAAGCGCCACTGTCATCGATAGCAGGGTAGTGCCCACGGCGAATACCACCGTCACCGATAGCGAATTGACATAACTGCCGTCACGAAATAGACGGGCAAAGTTCTCAAGACCCACAAACGTTGAGCGCAGCCCAAAGGCGTCTTCGCGCAGTAGCGACTGATACAGCGCCTGGCCCGCAGGCCAGATAAAGAAAATCAGTGTCACAATCACCTGGGGCGCCAGCAGCGCGTAGGGCAAAAAGCGACCAGGGTAGGTCATGCGTTTGGTTTGCATGGGCAGCTCTGCAAATTGTTAGCAAAAATAAGCATCAACAAACGAAATCGCCGCCTACCCAGAAGGGTAGGCGGCGAAGTGAGTACTTATTTACTGGTTGACAGCTTCAAAATCACGGAGCAGATCATTGCCGCGTGCTACTGCTTCATCCGCTGCTTCCTGACCCGATTTGTCACCGGTCATCACCGCTTCCATCTCTTCGGAGATGATGTCGCGAATCTGCACGAAGTTACCAAAGCGTAGGCCTTTGGAGTTCTCGGTCGGCTCGTTGAGAGTCATCTGTTTCAGCGAAATATCCGCGCCTGGATTCTCTTCGTAGTAGCCCTGTTCTTGGCTCAGATCCCAAGCGGCCTGAGTGATGGGCAGGTAGCCAGTTTGCTGGTGCCACTGTGCCTGTACTTCGGGCTGGGAGAGGTACTCAAAGAACGCCGCAACGGCTTCGTATTCGTCATCGCTATGGCCCTGCAGTGCCCACAGAGTGGCGCCACCGATAATTGAGTTCTGCGGTGCGCCTTCTACGTCGTCGTAGTAGGGCTGCATGCCAAAGCCAACTTCAAATTCTGAATTGGCGGCGACATCCGCACGTGAAGCAGAAGAGCCGAAGAAAATCGCGCAGTCCTGGGAGTAGAACATCGGCTCAGAGTCGGGGCCGGAGCCGGGGCCACCCCATTTAAAGACACCTTCTTCCTGCCAGTCGTGGAGGTTGTCCCAGTGGCGAGCGACCAGCTCATTGTTGAAGGTAAACTCGGTTTCCATACCGCCAAAGCCGTTTTCCAGTGTACCTAGCGGCACGTTATGCCAAGCGGAGAAGTTTTCCAGCATGACCCAGCTAGGCCAGGAGGTGGTAAAGCCACAGCTGGCCGCACCAGACTCGACGATTTGGCGTGAAAAATCGGCCACTTCGTCCCATGTTTGTGGGGGCTGCTCGGGATCCAGACCCGCTTCTTCAAACATATCCCTGTTGTAGTACATGATTGGCGTAGAGGAGTTAAACGGGAAAGAGAGCATATTGCCGTTGGTGTCGGTGTAATAACCCACGACGGCTGGCAGGAAGGCTTCTTTATCGAAAGCGCGGCCATGCTCTTCCATCAGCTCGTACACTGGGTAGATGGCGCCTTTGGCGTTCATCATGGTGCCAGTGCCGACTTCAAACACCTGCAGGATATGCGGCTGCTCGTTGGCACGGAAGGCGGCGATCGCGCCCGTCATCGTTTCGGTATAGGTGCCGCGATAGCTGGGGGTAACGTGGTAGTCGTCTTGAGACTCGTTGAAGTCTTGGGTCATCTCTTCGAGAATTTCGCCCAGTTGGCCGCCCATGGCGTGCCACCAGCTAATCTCTGTTGCCGCCTGAGCAGACAGGCTTAGGCTGGCCGTCGCCACCCCTACGGCAAGCGCGTGCAGTGTGAAACGAGACATAACAAGCTCCTTATGGGCCTGAACTTAGTCAGGCGTGCAATGCGTTTGTTGAGATTTTTAGATGCACTGAACAGTAAGAAGTGTAGATGACGTTTTAGTGAATGCACGATGAACCTGCCGTGACAGGCAACATTGCGCTGCCAGCAGGCCTACTGAGTAGGAAAAGGAAGAGGGCGATGATAGTGTGATAGGAAGAGTCCAACTAACGAGAGCAGTATGACTGACGTGACCACTTTACTGATGAAGCTGGTGTCATTCGATACCACTTCCAGTGAATCCAATCTGGCGCTGATTGAGTATGTGGAAGGCTATTTGGAAGAGTATGGCGTTAGCGCCGAGCGGGTGATGAGCCCCTGCGGTACCAAAGCCAACCTGATCGCAAGAATTGGCCCAGAGGCGCCGGGCGGTGTGATGCTTTCCGGGCATACCGATGTGGTACCGGTGGCGGGGCAGCCGTGGTCGAGCGATCCGTTCACCCTGCGTGATGGTGGCGATGGGCGCCTTTATGGGCGTGGCACCTGCGATATGAAAGGTTTTATCGCCTGCGTATTGTCGATGGTGCCCACTTGGACGAAAGCGCCTCTGCAGCAGCCGATTTATCTGGGTTTCTCCTATGACGAAGAGATCGGCTGCGTGGGTGCGCCAAGCCTCATTAAGCGCTTTTACGAGCACTACTCCACCACCGCCCATGTGATTGTCGGCGAGCCCACCAGCATGCAGCCAGTGGTAGCGCAGAAAGGGGCGACCAATCTGCGTACCACCGTGATTGGTCAGGAAGCTCACAGCAGTCAGGTCAATCAAGGCACCTCAGCCATCCACGTAGCGGCAAGGCTAGTGGCCTTTATTGAGGACACCATGGCGGTGTTGGTGGAAGAGGGGCGCATCGATGAGGCCTTTAACGTGCCTCACACCAGCCTGCACGTCGGCAAAATAAAAGGTGGTACGGCGATCAATATTATGGCGCGGGAGTGCCAGTTCGAGTGGGAAATTCGCCATCTGCCCACGGACACCTTCGACGAAATATACGCGCGCTTTGAGGCCTGTTGCGCCCAGCTAAGCGCTGAGCTGCAGGCCAAAGGCAAGCACGTTGAAATTACTACTGAGCCGCTAAACGTGACAGTGCCGGGCCTGGCCGACCGCGAAAACGATCAGGTACTTCGCCTAGCCAAAGACCATTTGCCCGCAGGGTGCTGCGACCACGCGGTGGCTTACGCCACGGAAGCGGGGCAGTTCCAGGGCCAGGGCTTGCAGACAATAATTCTTGGCCCTGGCAGCATCGCCCAGGCGCATCAGCCCGATGAATATATTGATATTGAGCAGCTTGAAGCGTGTGAGGATTTTCTAACGAAGATGGGTAAAGCGTTAGAGAAGACTCTCTAACTAGCTAATAACTGCCCAAAAAAATCCCACCCGGCTAATGGGGTGGGATTTTTTGTAGTGCTTTCATACCATGTCGCTTTTTCAGTGCTGAGGATGTTGTTCAAACAGCTCAGCTTTGGCATGGCGCATCACATCTTCGCACGCCTGCTGTTGGGCTAACTGCGTTAGCAGGCGTTGAGTTACTTCGAAGCCCTTGCCTAAGCAAGTGTCGACTTCCTGTTGGCTAACCGCTGGCGTCACTCGGTAATCGATTTTTACCGTGCGCCCACCACCTTCCAGCCGATCCGCAACTCCCCTGAGCCGCCACGCGATTTTCTCTTTCCAAGTTGCTGATTCTTCCGCGCCTTCGTTTACGCTAAACGTGCACTGCCATTCCGGTTTAAAGACCTTCATAGGAGAACCTCCAAAAATTTTGGAAAGAATGATCGATCGTGTTTCGTACCCCATCGTCTGAATGTATTGCCCCACTACTATATACCTAACGCAGCATAAATATCGAACAATAGTGATACGCGTTGGGCGACGCGCATAGGGCGTATCGGTTAGGCTATAAAAGATGTGACTAACGAGCTTTTCTATGACCTCCACAACTAATCCAAGTTGCCCCTGTGGTAGCTTATTAACGCTTGATAAGTGCTGTGGCCGTTATCACCAAGGCGGGCTTGCCCCCACGCCTGAAGCTTTGATGCGCTCTCGCTATGTGGCTTTTGTGCTAGGGCGTAGCGACTACCTGTTGGCGACATGGCACCCCTCTACCCGCCCTGCAGAGCTTGCGCCTGATCCTGACGCTGAGTGGAAGTCGCTATCTATCGTCTCCGCAGAACCGCCGCTCGACAATATCGGTTACGTGCATTTTCGTGCCTGTTTTTATGAAAGGGGGCGAGTGCAAAAAGGCTGGCATGTATTAGAAGAGGTCTCCCGCTTCGTTAAAGAGCAGCAACGCTGGTGGTATATAGACGGAACACCCACGCTTACCCGCCTGAAACCACGCCGCAACGACCCGTGCTTATGTGGTAGTGGGCGTAAATTAAAGGTATGTTGCGGTGAATAGTGGCATCGTTCAGCCTCACAAAGCCGAACCGCAATGGTATCTCTATTTGCTGGAGTGCCAGCGTGGCACCTATACGGGCATTACCAATAACCTGGCAAAGCGTTATCAAGCGCACTGCACCGGCAAAGGGGCGCGTTATACCCGTGCAAATCCGCCTGTTGCACTGCTGGGTGCCGAACCGTTTGAAGACCGCGCCGCCGCAAGCCGGGCTGAATATCAGTTAAAGCAACAAACACCGAGCCAAAAGCGCCGCTGGGCCAAGCAGTGGCCTGTACAATTAGAAGCTAACTAGTATCTTTTCCGTTAGGCGTAGATTAAGGAACCTACATGCTGACGTTTTACTCAGAGGACAGCCGTTTGCGCCAAGCGCGCACGGAGTTACATGACGGCGCGCTGGTGACCCCGTTTGAGTGCCCCGAACGCCTTGATCTAGTGCTAAAGCATCTTCACCAGTCCGGGCTTGGCGATATTCGTACCCCTAGCGCTTATGGATTAGCCCCAGTATTAGCGGTGCATGACAAAGAGTACGTAACGTTTCTAGCCAACTGTTGGCAAGAGTGGCAGGCGGCTGGGCATGAGGGGGAGGCGATTCCCAATATTTGGCCCGCACGAACCATGCGTGGCGACCGCATCCCGCGATCGGTTAGCGGTCAGCTAGGCTACTACGCGCTGGCGGCGGAAACGTCGATCTCAGCAGGCACCTTTGAAGCCGCCATGGCGAGTAAAGACGTGGCGTTAGGCGCTCTAGAACATACGCTACAAACCGGCGAACCCAGTTTTGGTTTATGCCGGCCGCCAGGGCACCACGCCGCGTTTGATCAGTTTGGCGGTTACTGCTTCTTTAACAATGCCGCCATTGCCGCCCAGCGAGCGCTGGATGCAGGCAAACGCCGGGTCGCCATTCTTGACGTCGACTTTCACCACGGCAACGGCACCCAGCAGATTTTCTACAAGCGTGATGATGTGCTGTTTATCTCACTGCACGGCGACCCTGAAGTCACATTTCCTTACTATTTGGGCTACGCTGATGAAAACGGCGAAGGGCAAGGCAAGGGCTTTAACGTCAATTACCCGTTGCCGCCGGGCACCAGCGTTACCACGTGGATGGCCACACTTGAACAAGCCTTGGCGCAAATTAAAGCTGCGGAGTGTGAATGCCTGATCGTATCGTTAGGGGTCGATATCTTCGAAGGTGACCCCATAAGTGCCTTCACCTTTACCAGCGAAGATTTCACAGCTTTAGGTGAGCGCCTGGCCCAAGTAGGCTTACCCAGCGTGTTTCTGATGGAAGGGGGCTATGCTGTAGATGAAATAGGTGTCAATGTAGTCAACGTGTTACAAGGTTTTGAACAGGCGCTATAAAACGGTCTGGAACTGCATCTAAACAAGGGTAAAGGTTAACCGTGACAGCGGCCCCTAAATCGGGCAGGCTATTGCCCTTTCAACGGGGCAGGGAGCTCAAGCGTGGCAGTGTATGGTGGAATTCAGGCACATGAATTGGAGCGTTGGCTTAATGCGTTAACCAACGCTGCCTATGACCGACGCTGCCCGCTGGTAAAAGTACACGGTGGCAACGCCCGTGCGCGTACCGCCCGCCAAGACCTCCTTCATTTGGCGAACGACTACCGCTGCGGCGATTCTAGCCGCGAGGAGAGCGCCGCCGACCTTGGCCGCTGGTGCCAAACCTACCTTTCAGAGGCCGAGTGGTACGTGCTGGTCGGCACCCGTCAAGCTCCTTCCCAGCCGCAAAGCGAGGAAGAGAGAAGTCTCACCGTGCTCAAGCAGCATCGGGTGGGGTAGGGCCAGTAGAAATCTTCAGGCTGGCGGTGCACGGTTTTCCTTACGGTCAATGGCGACCAGTGGATGGCGGTGTCGGTGGGGCAGTGCCTCGCCGCTGCCATTGAAAAGGTGCGCGCAGGCCGGATCGAAGGAAAAGCGTACTTGATCGTGCACCCGGTGAGCGACATCGCCGTCGGCTACCAATGTCCATTGGCTGTCAGCGTTCTCTAGATACAGGGTGGTCGCTCCGCCAAGGCGCTCGATGACCAAAATGTTGCCCGTCAACGGCCCCTGGTCATCAAGCGTGAGGTGCTCTGGACGGACGCCCAGCGTCAGCGTGTCGCCGCTGCTGACACCGTTGCCCTCGACTGGCACCCGGCAATCGCCGCCGGGCAGCACCACATCGACCCCCTCAGCGTCAGCCCCGCGAACCTCCACATCCAGAAAGTTCATCTTCGGCGAGCCTATGAAGCCGGCCACAAAGCGGTTGCACGGATGGTGGTAGAGCGCCATCGGCGAACCGATCTGCTCGACCACGCCGCCCTGCAGCACGACGATCTTGTCGGCCATGGTCATGGCCTCGATTTGGTCGTGGGTGACGTAGATCATCGTCGCGTCGAGCTCCTCGTGTAGTCGCGCCAGCTCGATGCGCATCTGTACGCGCAGCGCCGCGTCGAGATTCGACAGCGGCTCGTCGAATAGGAAGATGCTTGGGTTGCGCACGATTGCCCGGCCGATCGCCACGCGCTGGCGCTGGCCGCCGGACAGCGCGCGGGGCTTGCGGTCGAGAAGCTCTTCGAGTTGCAGGATGCGCGCGGCGGCCAGGACTTTCTCGCGACGCTCGGCCTTGGGCACCTTGGCCAGGCGCAGGCTAAAGCCCATGTTGTCCTCGACGGTCATATGCGGGTAAAGCGCGTAGCTCTGGAAGACCATCGCCAGACCGCGGTCGGCTGGGCCAACGTCGTTGATGCGCTCACCGTCGATCGAGATGTCGCCGCTGGTGGCGCTCTCGAGCCCGGCGATCATGCGCATCAAGGTCGACTTGCCGCAGCCCGAAGGCCCGACGAAGACTACGAATTCGCGGTCTTTGACCTCTAGGTCGACCCCCTTGATGACTTGGGTGCCGCCGAAGTCTTTGACGATGTTGTTGAGTTGTAGCGTTGCCATGTCGGGTTCCTTGCGGGTCGGGCGGTTACTCGAATTGTGGTTACCAGAGGGTGTAGCCGCCATCCACCACGACGATGGAGCCGGTCATGAAACTTGATGCATTACTGGCCATGTAGACGATGGTGGGGCCGAGCTCTTCGGGAGTGGCGGCGCGCTGCATGGGCGCGTCATCGATCCAGCGTGGCTTGAACCTGGGGTCGTCGACCGGCGCCATGCTGGTCTTGACGTAGCCGGGAGCCAGCGCGTTGACGCGAATGCCGTAGGGGGCCCACTCCGCGGCTAGCGACTTGGTCAATTGATGCACCGCGGCCTTGGAGGCGTTGTAGGCAGGCTGCATCTGTGGGCGGTTGACGATCATCGCCGAGATCGAGCCAATATTGATGATCACGCCGCCGCGCGACTGCATCCGCCGTCCGGCGGACTGGGCGCAGTACCAGAGCCCGTGGACGTTGATATTGAAGATGTCCTGCCAGCGCTCCGGGGTGACCTCCAGCGCCGGCGCGTGCTGGCAGGCGCCGGCGTTGTTGAGGAAGATATCGACCGGGCCGAGGGTGGCCTCGACCTCGTCGAGCAGGGTGTCAGCTGCTTCGGGTTGGGTAATGTCGACTTCCACCGCCATGGCGCGATGCCCGGCGTCCTGCAGATCCTTAACCACTTCCAGGCTGCGCGCGTGCCCCCGGGCGGCGATGGCGACCTGGGCGCCGGCCTGGGCCAGCGCATGGGCGAATGCTTCTCCGAGCCCGCCGTTGCCGCCGGTGACGACGGCGACCTTGCCGCTGAGATCGAACTGTGACATCACGTTCATGGTTTTCTCCCTGTTTTTATTGTAGAGCCGTTATTGTCGGGGCCTTTACCGTAGATCCGTTGTCTTAGGGCCAGTCATTTCACCGCGCCCAGGGTCAGCCCTTGAACCAGCCAGCGCTTGACCAGCAGCCCGGCAATCGCCATCGGGCAGACCACGATGGTGCCGATCGCCAGCAGCTTGCCCCAATCGATGCCGGTCTGGGTCAGCAACTGCGCCGCGGCAATGGGAATGGTCTGCGTGCTGGGCCCGGAAAACGTTTGGGCAAAGGCGTAATCGTTCCAGGCGAAGATGAAGCACAGGATAGCGGTGGTCACCAGCCCGGGGGTCATCAGCGGCAGCACAACGTAGCGGAACGCCTGGAGCTTGGTGGCACCGTCGATCATCGCCGCTTCCTCCAGGTCAGGTGGCAGGTCGTCGAAGAATGCGGTCATCAGCCAGATGGCGAAGGGCAGGTTGAAACTCAGGTAGGCGACGATCAGGCCGGCGTGAGTGTCGAGCAGGTAGAGGTAACGGAACAGCAGGTATAGCGGCACGATAACTGCGGCGATCGGCGCCATACGGGTGCTGATGATCCAGAAGGCCAGATGCTGCTTGCCCTTGATTCTAATCCGCGACAGCCCGAAGCCGGCCATACAGCCGAGCACTACGGCGATCAGCGTCGAGACCCCGGCGATGAACAGGCTGTTGAGCAGGTAAGGCCAGAGGCTGTTGCCGCTGCTGAACAACGAGGTGTAATGCTCCAGGGTAGGGGTAAAGAAGACTCGCGGCGTACCGGCGGTGATGATGTCGTTCGACTTGAAAGAGGACAGCACCATCCAGATAATCGGTATCAGCGTCCATAACAGCAGGAGCGTTAACAGAGCGATTTTGAACGTGTGGGGCAGCCAGCGTTTGGAGGTATTCATGAACTCGTCTCCTGGCGTTTGAGCAGTTTCGTAAACGCTGTAGCCACCATGATCGAGAACACCAGCATGGTGATGCCCACGGCGGCGGCATAGCCCAGATCAAAAAAACGAAAGGCGATGTCGTAGAGCCTAATGGGGATGATCTTGGTGGAATCCGCGGGCCCGCCGTTGGTGGTGATGAAGATGATCGCGAAGAAGCGAATCGCGTCCATGGCGCGGATGAGCAGCGCCACCAGCAGGATATTGGAGATAGACGGCAGGATAATATAGAGAAGTTTTTGGCCGTATTTGGCGCCGTCCATCTCGGCCGCTTCCAGGGTGTCCTCGGGTACTGAAGCAAGCCCCGCGAGGACGATCAGCGCGACCAGCGGCGTCCATTCCCAGACATCCATGAGGATGACTGCGACCATCGCGGAGCCTACGCTGCCCAGGATGTTGCCGTCGAACAGACCGCTTTCATTGAGCAGCCAGGCATACAGGCCATGACTGGGGTCGAGCATGAAACGCCCCAGTAGCCCGACGATCACCGGGGCGATGAACATCGGGATCAACAGCAGCGAGATGATGATGTTGCTGCCCCGCGTTAGGCTATAAACCAGCAGCGCCATCACGGTGCCGATGACCATTTCCAGGCCCACCGTGGCCAGGAAATAGACCAGGCTGATCAGCCAACTGGAGCGGATGTCCGGATCCGTGAACACCCGCTGCCAGTTATCGAGGCCCGAGAACTCGAAGGCCAGACCGCCCATCAGGCTGACATCATTGAAGCTCATCCAGATGATCGAGAAGAACGGGACCAGCGTGATCAGGGCGAGCAGAAAAAGCGCTGGCGACATCATCGCCAGCTCGAATCCCTGTCGCCGCGTCGAGGGTTTTCCGGTCGTCAGCGCCATGGGTTACGCCCCAACGATGCGATCGATGCGCTGCTTGGCGCTCTGCATGGTTTCCTCGGGGGACATTTGCCCCGCCAACATCTTGGAAAGCTCGGTGAAGATGACCGTGTCGACCTCGTTCCACTGGGCGATCTTGGGCCTCAGACCGATGTGGTCGTCCTGCCAGGCGGTCAGCATGGTGTCCGCCGTGAGCATGTTGGGCATGTCGGTGGGTGGGGTGCTGGCGGCCTTGACCTCAGGCATGTCGTAAACCGATTGGCGTGTCGGTGTGCCGCCACCGTCCTCGCTTCTCAGCCCCATCAGTTGTGTCTGTGGCGAGGTCGCCCAGACCAGGAATAGCCAGGCCGCTTTCTGCTTTTCGGCCGAGGCGTTGGCGTTAATGCCGATCCCGGTGCCGCCCCACAGGTTGGCGCTGCGTGCTGGCCCCTTGGGCAGCGGGGCGTAGCCGATTTTGCCTTGTAGCTGAGAGCTTTCCAGCGAACCGGCGAACTCGTGCCACTCTGGCATCATCGCGAATTCGCCGTTCTGGAATGCGTTGGCGACACCAGTCCAATCCCAACTGGTGCTGCCGGGGTGGGCGACCTTGAGCAACTTCTGGTAGAAGCGCGCGGCTTCCAGCGCGGGCTCGCTGGTCAGTTGGCAGGCGCCAGGGGAGTCGGTGCCGAGTAGGCCGACCTGCTGGCCGTTGGCAAAGTAATCGCCGCCGTAGGCGAACAGCACGTTGGAGAAGTCGCACATCAGCGAATCGTACTGCTGAGCCTGATGACCGGTTCCGTACTGAACCTCGCTGGCGTTGCCTTGGCTAAACCACTCGGCGATCTGGTAGTACTGCTCCCAGGTGGTGCTGTCCGACGGAGTCGGGTCGAAGCCGAGATCCTGTTGCATCTGGTCGTGGTATTTTTCGAACAGGTCACGCCGGTAGATCCAGATCATCGTCGGGCAGTCGTAGGGCAGGGTGTACAGGCTTTCACTGTCTTTGAAACGGCCCGCGGCGGCCAGTTGCGAGGGGATGAAGTCCTCGATGCCCTGGGGCACGACCAACTGCTGGTCGTCGTTGATGAAGGTATTGAGATCCACTAGGCCACGATGATATGGCGCGAGTACCTGGTAAGGATCAGCATAGATCACATCGAAGGCGCTGCGCCCAGCGCCGAAGTCCAACGCAACTTTCTGTACCAAGGCACCCAACTGCATTTCGGTGATGTTGACAGTGATGCCAGTGAGTTCCTGGAAAGACGCCAGGTTGGCGGCGATGGCGGTGGTCGGTGGAGTGTTCTCGGAGATGAATTGGATGGTGGTGCCACTGGCTTGCTTCCAGGCCTCATCGCTGGCCATGCCTTGGGCCAGGGCCGTGCGCAGTGGGCCTGCGCCCATCAACGATAGGCCGGCGAGTCCACCCATTCCTTTTAATATGTCGCGACGCTTGAACTGGGTCATTGTTGTTTTCCTCTCTTGGGTTCAGGTCTGGCGGGGTTAGGTATCAAGCGTGATCTGCAGCTTGACATCATTGGGCCGTGCGCTTGCGGCACGCTCGAACGCATCGATACTGTGTTCGAAATCAAAGGTCTCGGTAATCAATGGTTTGAGGTCTACCTTACCCGAAGCGATCAGGTCGATCGCCCGGTCGTAAACGTTGGCGTAGCGGAACACGGTCTCGATGTGCAGTTCCTTGGCTTGCGCCGACACGATATCGAAGGTGACCGGCTCGACAGGCATACCAACCAGCACGATCGTGCCGGCAGGTCGGGTGCAGGCCAAGATGTCGTCGTAGACTTTGGGGCTACCACTGGCCTCGAATACCACATCGACACCCCACTCGTGGCCGCAACACCTGTCGACGGCTTCTCGCAAGGAGTGCCGCGAAACATTGACAGTCGTGATGCCCTTATAACGAGCCGCGATTGCCAGCTTTTCCTCAACCAAGTCGGAGACCAGCACCTCGCTGGCGCCGCCCGCAAGCGCGGCCAGGGCAACCATCAGGCCGATCGGCCCTGCGCCGGTCACGACGCAGATATCGCCTGGCTGCATGCGCGCTTTAATGACCGCCTGCATGCCGATCGCGAACGGCTCAATCATGGCGCCTTCGGCAAAGGACACCGAATCGGGAAGTGCGAAGGTGAATGCTGCTGGGTGGATGACTTCGGGCGTCAGACAACCGTGCACGGGTGGCGTGGCCCAAAACCTTACGCTCGGGTCGACGTTGTAGACGCCTAGTTTGGCGGCGCGCGAGCTGGGGTTGGGTATACCAGGCTCCATGCACACCCGATCGCCCACATGAAGATGGCTTACGTTTCGGCCGACGTCAGTCACTACACCGGATGCTTCATGGCCGAGTACCATTGGCTCACGGACTACAAAGGGGCCGATCTGGCCGTGGGTATAGTAATGCACGTCGCTACCGCAGATGCCGACGGTATGGATGCGCACGCGAACGTCCTCTGGGCCGAGCTGGTCAGGGAGCTCGATCTCTCGTAACGACAGCTCGCGTTTCTTCTCCAGCACCAGAGCTTTTGCTTTCATGACGCTATTCTCGAATTGTATTTAAAGGGGCGAGAACCGGCCTTTTTTTGGTCTAGTTAACCTCGCTTCAGGCTTGAAACAAATCTACGCGCCATGTGGAAAAAACCGCTAGGCTATAATTTGCTTGGGACTGATACTTTTTTGCAGGCTTTCTTAGCGTGGTAGGTAATGGTCTGTTTTAAATGGCACTTTCCATAATGCCTGGGTGGTGCTGTTGGAAAGACGAAAGACTTTTTGTGACCAAAGTATAAAAGGCCAACGGCTCACTTTAATTCAGGATAGTAAGAGATCAGGCATGGGCGTCTTATCCAGACATCGCTGATAGCTGAAAGAGGCACTGATAAACTATGATTACTTCGCATCTCAACGATACTCCTCTTGGTGCGCCTGTTTTCGAGTGCATCAGTCAGGATCCGAAATTTAGTTTCTACTGGCACAGCCATGATTTCCCCGCCCCTATTGCCCGCTGGAATTACCATCCCGAATATGAGTTACATCTCATCCGTTATTCGGCAGGGCATTATTTTGTAGGGGATTATATTGGCCGCTTCGAACCCGGTAATTTAGTGCTGGTGGGACCGAATATTCCGCACGCCTGGTTTAGCGAGCTCGATGACGTGCAACCGGTGATCAAGGGCCGTGACGTTGTCCTCCAGTTCAAGGGCGAGTGGCTGGAACACATGATGGCGCTCTGCCCGGAGCTCAACTGCCTGTCGACGCTCATCGAGGACTCGGCCTTGGGAGTGGAGTTCAAGGGGGAAGAAGCGGCACGCTGTGCCGAACTGCTCATCAGGATGGGCGAGCAGGATAATGCTGGCAGGCTACTGACCATGTTGACCATTCTGCGCAGGCTCTCGCAAAGCGAATACCATACCCTGGCCGGTCGAGAGTACGGCCTGGATGCCAAGGGCGCCTCTTCCGAGCAGGTCGATGCCATACTGCTCTATATCCACGACCACTTTCATGAAGGGCTGCGCATGTCGACAATGGCTGAGAATAACGGCATGACGCCTTCCACCTTTTCGCGTTTTTTTAAGCATGCCACCGGCGACACCTTCGTTGCCTTTCTCAGGAGGATCCGCATTGGTCATGCCTGTCGGCTGTTGCTTGAAGGTAAGCAGTCCATCGCCGATATATGTTTCGAGGTTGGTTATAACAACCTCTCCAATTTCAACCGTCACTTTCGTGAGCTAAAGGGCATGACGCCACGCCAGTACCAGCAGAACACGGCTGACCTTGTGCCGAAGGAATGACAGTAACGAGTTATTAAGCTTGAGTAGTCAGAGCTTGCAGACTGGCAACTGACATAGTGCTGTTTAATCTCAATGACGGCGAGACTGTCAAAATAGCATCGCACTGATACAATGGATAAATGAACAGTGCTTTCGCGACACCTACCGCCTCCCTTGATGACCCCTTCTATTACTTAACGAACTTCCGCTTCGTTTTGGCCTGGGTGGGGGAGCGCCACGCTGATCTGCTCGCGGCAGACGAGCTCGCTTTTCTTGAACAGTTTGAGAGCTTACCGCAAGCCTCCCAAGCGCTGCTGGTGCGCATGGTGATGCGCAAGGGCGAGCTGTTTCGGCTCAGCAAATTAAGCTACGCCGAGGTTGGCGACAGTGCCAGCGCCATGGCGCCCTTGATGTCGCTAGGTTGGGTCGATAGTGAATCGGTGCTTAGCGTTGATGAGCTGTTTAACCAGCTACGCTTGGCCGAACTGCGCCAGGCGTTGGTAGCGGAGATACGCGCTGCCGGGCTGAGCGCCTCAAGCGCTAAAACCGTGCTCTACGACACGCTGGCGAGCCAGCTCAATGAACCCAAGCGGTTATGCCAGTGGTGGCCCGAGGCAAACGATCCAGTTCTGCGGCTAACAGTCATGGAAACCTGCGACCGCCTGCGCCTGATGTTCTTTGGCAACCTGCGCCAGGACTGGGCCGAGTTCGTGTTAACCGAGCTTGGCCTCCAGCGTTTTGAAAGTGTGCCCTTCACGCCAGAGTCCCGCGCTTTCCAGTCGCGCCATGAAGTGGATACGTATTTAGCGCTCCATCGTCTGCGCCAACGTCTGGACGACGGCGAGCTGCCCGCCGATCTATTCCCTGAAATGCCACCGCCTGCGGATAACCGCTGGCTAGCCACACGGCGCGCGCGGTTACTGCTCCAGTTGGGCCGTGAGGCAGAGCGTAGCGGAGACGCAGCGCTAGCGCTGAGACTGTATAGCGAGTCCGCCAGTAGCGAAGCGCGCATTCGGCAGTTACGTGTGTTGGAGCGCCAAGGCGAACACACTGCGGCCTTTGAGCTGGCGACCCAAGCCCTCAATAGCAGCCCCAACGAAACCGAGCATCAGGCGCTGGCGCGGATTCTGCCCCGCTTGCAGCGGCGGCTTAAATTGCCTGCTGAGCCGAGCGACCCCGAACCCACTCATGAGCGCTGGGACTTATCATTGCCGGGGCCGCAGTGGGTCGAACGCGCCGTGGTCGAGGCACTCAGCGAGCCTGGGGCGCCGGTCTACTACGTGGAAAACGCGCTGCTGACCGGGCTGTTTGGTCTGCTCTGCTGGCCAGCGATTTTCGCTCCATTGCCGGGGGCTTTCTTCCACCCCTTTCACCATGGCCCAGCTGACTTGTACCGTGAGGACTTCGTGGCGCGACGGCGAGACGCCTTCGATGCGTGCCTGGCGCACCTGGAAGATGGCAGCTACCAAGAGGTGATTCGGGCGACTTGGCGGGAGAAACACGGCCTGGCGTCTCCCTTTGTGCACTGGGCGATTGTCGATGAACCGCTGGTTGAGCTGGCGTTGACGTGCATTCCCGCCGTGCACCTACGCTTGTGCTTTGAGCGGCTGCTGGGGGATCTGAAAGCCAACCGGGCCGGACTGCCGGATTTAATTCAATTTATGCCCGGTGCGCCCGTTGGCGAGCCGTGCTATCGGATGATTGAGGTCAAAGGCCCCGGCGATCGGCTGCAGGATAACCAACGCCGCTGGCTTACGTTTTTTCACCGCCATGCCATGCCCGTGGCGGTGTGTTACGTGAGCTGGTCGACTGGCGACGAGCCTGAACCATGAGCGCGGCCTATCGCGTGGTGGTGCGCGCGCTGTGCGATTTTACCGCTCGGGAGGGTGACCTCGATCACCGCTTTACCCCGGCGCCCAGTGCGCGCGAAGGGATGGAAGGGCATACGCTAGTGACCAGCCGCCGGGGAGAAGACTATCTCGCTGAACTGCCCCTGTCGGGCAAGTTTGAAGGGCTGATAGTTACCGGCCGCGCCGATGGTTTCGACCCCACGGCCAACCGCCTGGAGGAGATCAAAACCCACCGTGGCAGCCTGGAGCGCATGGCGGATAATCAGCGCGCCCTCCACTGGGCGCAGGTAAAAGTCTACGGCGCGCTGCTGTGTGCTGAGCGTGCGCTGGAACAGATTACCTTGACGTTGGTTTATCTGGATATTGCCAGCGGCAAAGAGACCCTGATCAGCCGGGAAGCCACTGCCGATGAACTCCAGGCGTTCTTTACCGAGCAGTGCCAACGCTTCCTCGCTTGGGCAGAACAGGAGGCCGTTCACCGTCAGGATCGCGATAGTGGCCTGCAGACCCTGCGCTTTCCCCATGCTGCGTTTCGCCCCGGCCAGCGCGAACTCGCTGAAGATGTTTACAAAGCTGCCAGTACCGGGCGCTGCCTGCTCGCTCAGGCGCCCACCGGTATTGGTAAAACCATGGGCACGCTGTTTCCGATGCTTTCGGCCATGCCCCGCCAGCAGCTTGATAGAATCGCCTTTCTGACCATGAAAACCCCCGGCCGCCGTTTGGCGCTGGATGCCCTGGCTACACTGCGCACTAGTGATGAAACACTTCCTCTGCGGGTGCTGGAACTGGTGGCGCGGGAGAAAGCCTGCGAATACCCAGATCGCGCCTGCCACGGCGAGTCGTGCCCACTGGCCGCCGGCTTTTACGATCGCCTGCCTGCAGCACGCCAAGCGGCGGTGGATCAGGGATGGCTGGATCGCGACGCGTTGCGCGAAGTGGCGTTGGCCCACGATGTTTGCCCCTATTATCTCGGCCAGGAGCTGGCGCGCTGGGCGGATGTGATCGTCGGTGACGTCAATCACTGGTTCGATAGCCACGCCCTGCTGCACGGTTTGGCCCAGGCCAACGATTGGCGAACGGGCGTGCTGGTCGACGAAGCGCATAATCTGATTGAGCGCGCCCGCGGCATGTACAGCGCCGAGCTCGATCAGCAGCGTTTCAACCAGGTTCGCCGTGCTGCGCCCAAAGCGCTCTCCCGGCCCCTGGGTCGTTTGGCCCGCCAATGGCAAGCGGTGATTAAAGAAGCAGGGCTGGAAGAGGAGGGCGACCCCAGGAAACCGGCCTACCGGCTGCTTACGGTATTGCCCGACAAGCTAGTCACCGCTGCCCAACAGGTGGGCGCCGCCATCACTGACCACCTGGGTGAGCACCCCGAAGATGCCAGCCTGGAACTACAGGAATTGTTATTTGAAGCGCTGGCATTCTGCCGCCTGGCGGAGCGCTTTGGTGAGCACTCCCTGTGTGATCTTACCCGCTATGGGCGCGGTCGGGCGGTGTTGGGGTTACGCAATCTGATACCCGCCGATTTTCTGGCCGCACGGTTTAACGCGGCCCACTCAGTGGTGCTGTTTTCGGCGACGTTAAACCCTGCCCACTACTACCGGGATCTGCTGGGCTTGCAGGAAAACACGGTATGGCGGGAAGTGGCATCGCCCTTTACCGCGTGTCAGTTGGAGGTGCGTATACGCACGGATATCTCCACGCGTTTTCGGGATCGGGACGCCTCTATCGATCCTATCGTCGCGGCCATAGCGCAGCAGTATCAGCGCAAATCAGGCCACTATTTAGCGTTCTTCAGCAGCTTTGCCTACCTGGAGGCAGCGCTGGCGCGGTTTCGCGAGGCGCACCCGGAAGTACCCGTTTTCAGCCAAACCCGCGGGATGCCGGAAGCGCAGCGCCAGGAATTTCTGGCGCGCTTTGCACCCGGCGGAGAAGGCATCGGCTTTGCGGTGTTGGGCGGTGCCTTTGCAGAAGGCATCGACCTGCCCGGCGACCGATTGATCGGAGCCTTTATCGCCACCTTGGGACTACCGCCGTTTAACGACTTTAACGAAGCGCTTAAAGCACGACTAACCGCCCGCTTCGGCCAAGGTGACGACTATACCTACCGCATTCCCGGCATGATCAAAGTGGTGCAGGCCGCAGGTCGCGTTATTCGCAGTCCAGAAGATCAAGGGGTTGTGGTATTAATGGATGATCGTTTTGCCCAGGCCAGCGTACGTGCGCTATTGCCACGCTGGTGGACGCTGGGAGATATCCACCCCTAACTTAGGATCCTAACGCGAACCATGACAGATCTACTCTGGTACCAGTATGCGCTGATCGGGCTAATTTTTGCCTGGAGCGGTTTTGTGCGAACCAGCTTGGGCTTTGGCGGTGCCGTGCTGGCACTGCCTTTCCTGCTTTTGGTCGTCAATGAGCCACTGGTATTCTTGCCGATTATTGCCATTCACCTGCTGATTTTCTCCAGTTGGATCGCCTGGAGTGGGCATCGCCAGCTACAGCAAGCGGGCGTGGGCACCACATCGCCAGAGAGTAATATCGATTGGGGTTATTTAACCAAAGCCTTAAAAATCATGATCATCCCCAAGCTGATTGGGGTAGTGGGGCTGTTAACGCTGCCCGCACAAGTCATGACCAGTATCATTTTCGGCATTGTGATCATCTATGCCATTGGCTATGTATTGAATAAGCCGTTCAAAAGCAAGAACAAGTACGTGGACTACGTGCTGCTGGCGCTTGGTGGGTATGTCAGCGGTACGTCGCTGATTGGCGCGCCGTTGATTGTGGCGGTATTCGCCACTCACGTCGCCAAAGAGCAACTGCGGGATACCATGTTTGTGCTGTGGTTTATCCTGGTGATGATCAAGATGGTCTCGTTCCTGATTGCAGGCGTGGATCTTCAGTTAATTCACCAGCTGTGGCTGCTGCCCTGTGCCTTTATCGGCCATTTGGTGGGCGATAAAGCCCATCGCTATATGCTCAAAGCGAACACCGGGCTGTTCTTTCGTGTGCTGGGCGCGGTGCTGATTCTTGTCAGTGTCGTGGGGTTGATTCACCCGCCCGCGTAAGTGCTGATGCTCAAAGCTGGCTGTCGGCCTTTAGCGTCGTCTTGCCCAGAATGATCAGGACAACGGCCAGCAGGCCGCACACGACTGCCATGCCGGTAAACACATTACGCAGCGAATCCAGCCAGATGACCGCCGGGGCGACCACTACCGGGGAGACAAACTGGCCGAAAAAGAAGGTCGAGGTAAAACCGCCAAACACCCGACCACGCACTCGTTGAGGAGTGATCCGCATCAGCCACGTGGTGGTATTGGGCATAAAGGCGCCAAGGCCAAAACCGGAGATCGCCGCACCCACGATGGCCATGGCGTAACTCTGGGTGAAGCCCACCACCAAAAAACCGGCGGCCGCCAGGAAAAAACCGAGCACATAGATGGTCATCACCGACAGGAACGGCTTGTAGTAACCATAGCAAAACGCCACGATGCTGGCCGTCAGGGCTGCCATCGAGAGCGCCACGCCGATCGCTACGCCGCTGACTTGACCCTGCTGGGAAAGCAGAAAGGGCAGCTGCGCGGGAAACATATAAAACATGGTCATGCTGATCATGGCGATCAGGTAAGCAAGACAGGTACGCCCGTAGTCCACCGTTACCGGCGCATCGCTTGTATCGCGGCTGGCACCATCACTGGATTGAGGCTCTTGGAGAATCGCCCAGGCATAGGGAAGCAGCAGCACACCGGTCATATAGAGTAAAAACGGGCCGCGCCAACTCCAGTCGGAAAGTAGCCCGCCTAGGTTAATAAAGATTACCCCGCCCAGCGCCATGCAGCTGCTTTGCAGCCCCAAAAAACGGGCGCGTTCGGAGCTGTCAAAATAATCCCCCACCAGCGTGGTACTGATACTGAGAATACCGGCTACCGCAATCCCCATCAGTGCGCGGGAGCTTAATAGCAGATCCACGCGATCAATGAAAAAGCCCGCGCCCCCCGCAAAACCGTAGATGCCCAGCATCATCAGCAGCAATTTCTTGCGCCCAAACCGGTCAGCAAGATAGCCCATCAGTGGACTGAACAGCGTAATCATCAGCGCAGGCAGGGTCAGAATCAGCTGGATCACTACCTGGGGCTGGTCGGGAAAATGGCGGCTGATGCCCGGCAGTGCAGGCGCGATAATTGCCCCCGACATCACGGTCATGGTGCTGGCAAACAGTAGTACGGCCTTAATATGCGTTAATTGGCTAATAGTCTTGTCCATACCAAGAGAAGGAGGGAGAGTGAAAAGCATAAACGCATATCGTAGCATGTTTGTTAGCATGCTATGTTTGTGTTTTTTACCTTCTGCTTCTCAAACAGTCAGGCTTGGCTACGAACTGTTAAGCGCTATGGGAAGAACCGACGGGGTAGTGGTCATCTTCATATTTCTTGATGAACAAGGAGAGTGCCTCAAGCTCATCAGCCTCTGGAGTACCAGCATCTGCGGCCCATAGCTCTTCTAGGTGAGCAAATGCACGATCAAGATCGGCATCGTTATGGATAGGCTGGATATTCATCATACAGTCTCCGCATTTACTTGGTCGTACTGTTGATGTGTGCCAACAAATCTAATCCAAGCAATCTGCTGCGCTTATTCTATGAACCCAGGTCGAAAGCTATTTTTCTTAGCCGTCACCCTAATCCGTATACATCTTCATCAACTCATACCAATTCGTCGTATAGCGCGGGCTTCGATTCGCGCAGCGCAGATGCCAGGGGGCATTCTTTTCCGGTAGCCCTAGGCTTACCGTTCCCTTCCCCATCTTTTCGTTTAACACATCCATGGTGACCATGAGCTTGTAGCTGAGTTGGCGTTTTTCTTCCGTTTGCGGTGTGCCCGTTAGGCTGAGCTGTTGGCGGTTCTCGTCAGTCAGGTCGATCTCTTGTAGCCGTACTTGGGCCGATAGATCTTGCGCAGTTTAAAGGGGGAGGCAGGCTAGGTGTTGGGTGGTGCAGGTGAGACATTACATTGAGTAACGTTAAATTACTTGTTTGCAACTTAGCCAAACTTTGCCATATTGAAGGTGTCGCCTAATAGCACGCGTTGCGAGAACGCTTCGCCAGAATAATGCGGCAATAAAAACCCTCGGCTATTTGGAGTAGCCGGGGGTTTTGTTTTGCTTGGGTTATGCGCCTTTGCGTGCTCTGGCCAGTTCGGCCATGGCGACGCGGGAGAGAAAGCCCGAGCGGGTTTTGTCGCCGGGGTGGCTGGCCACAAAGTCGTCAATTTGCTTAACCAGTAAATCAGGTAATGTGACGTTGATCTTGTGGCTTTTGCCCAGATAGGGGGTCAGGTCGATATCCACCACCGCCCAGATCCAGCCGGCGTATTCAGGGTTGTCCATGTGGTGCTCAATAGACGTTGCTTCGGGAATGGGGTCGCCATAGTCCACGGCTACTTCCAGCCATCCTTCGATCGCTGCTTTCACATTGGCTAACGCCTCTTCAAAGGTGTCACCCGCTGAAAAGCAGCCGTTAAGATCGGGTACTACGACGCCATAGGCGTGCTGTTCGTCGCCGCGCTCAATTGCAATGGGAAACAACATACGTTGATCTCCTTTATGGGGGGCAGCAGTGGCCAACCTCATAAGAGGCCGGCGCTTTTTCTGATTGCTCTTACCAAGCCCGTTTTCAAATCCTTTTTAGGATGTGGCACGGTGACCGTGCCGGGCTTGGTAGGGTGCCTGAAGTGGTGGTGGCTGCCGTTGACTCTGACCAACTCCCAGCCATCTTTCTTCAGTTCTTTTATCAGTGTTCTGCTATCCACCTCCTGCCCCTGTGCTGTTAATTTCTGGGGTTACTATAACCCCCGAGTTTAAAAAGGGTCAACTTCTATAACCCTGATAACCCCAGTTTACTCAATGGGTGGTTCCGTCGATTATCCGGTGATTGTCGGTGTAAGAGATCTTTTACAAATCTTGTCGGCAATGGCTTACATCAATGGGGGCTTGAGGAGCTGGCTATGACGCTTGGATGCGCGAGCTGGAAGGAGCCAGCTTTTCTGTAAGGAGACGGATACCAAAGACTATCGGCCATTGGATGGCCGGGGATTATGTTTTTAAAACAGGGTATTGGGAAAATGAAGCGGCTGAATTGCTTAAACAGAAAGTTCGTGTTCGATAGCGGTGGTTACAAACTGATTAAGGCTTTGTCCTTTGGTCGTGGCGGCGTCGGCGGCGTGTTTGTGCAGTTCTTCCGGTAGACGCACCTGAAACTTGCCAGAGTAGGACTTGGTGGGTTTAATGCCGCGCTTTTGGCATTCATCCAGAAAAATACGCAGCGAGATTTTGCCTTCGTCGCGTAGCTTGGCAACGCTATTGGCGTAGAAGTCGGCCCCGCCGCTTAACTCAATGCATTCGCCACAGAACATTTCAATGTCGGGGGCGTACTGGATGACGGCGCGATAGCCGTCAATGATCATGATGTTATTCATGGCGTCTCTCCGTTCTCTCCTAACCATTTACGTATGCTGGCCACTGCGCCCTTATCGGTATCCGGTGATGGGTGCGGGCGATGAAAAACACGCACTTCATCAAACAATACAACGGCTAATGCGGTCAAAGAACCGCCCTTGACGCGCTGGCTCTGCGAGCGGATTCGGATTTCAAACCAGGCGTAGTGGCCACCGTTCGAATTCTGGCGTAGGCGGTAGGTGAAGCGGGTGAGCTTTTGCGATGACATTGCCATTAGCTACCTCCCTTCCAATGTTTTTATTTTGCTACCTATTTGCTACCTAGAACCTCTCCCAACAAAAAACGGCCACTTGCTGTATTAGCTAAGTGGCCGTTTTCCGGAATTTTTGGTCGGAATAGCAGGATTCGAACCTACGACCTCTGCCTCCCGAAGGCTTGTGGATAAAATAACTCGATATATCCCCAGAAATGTGTGGATAACTAGAGTTATTTTGAATCAATCACTTATGGGCTAGGCTTCTTTTCTGCTTGTCGACGCATTGCCCCTCTTTTATCCTCCGCTTAGAACCTATTTGGAACCTAGTTTTTATGGATAAGACTACAGCGAAGCTGACAGCGCGACTAATGGAGCGTCTGGCCAAAGAGCTGGCGGAAGGTGATGAGGTTTGGGATTCGGATCTTGGAGGTTACCACGTTCGCGCTGGCAAGCGAGGCTTGTCGATCCGGCTCTCTTATTACAACACGCTGAATAAACGGCGCGTGCTTACAATTGGCAAGTTTGGTGTCTATACCGCTACTCAAGCGCGAGAAACCGCGCGCGAGGCGTTGGCTGTCGTTGCCCAAGGTGGCGATCCCCGCGCGGTGATTGAAGAGACGAAAGCCGAAGCGCAACACCAGCAGCAACAAACGCTTAGATCTTACCTGCAGACTGATTATGCCGATCACCAGAAGCGCCGCAAGGATGGCGACGCCACCTTAAGACGTATCGAAAATAGCTTTACCGATTGGCTTGATAAGCCGATGGAAACCCTCGGCCTGGCTGATGTTGAGCGCTGGCAATCTCAAAAAGAGGTGGGAGCCCCGGATGCAGACCCACCGGTAAAACCCCAGGCTTACCAAACCATGAAACGCTCCTATGGCGCACTGCAAACACTGCTTAACCACGCGGCTAAGCGCGGCGTCATTACTCAAAACCCGCTAAAAGACATCAAGCTCCAGAAGCCAGCGCTTACGGACGACCAACTTGAAGCGGACGAGGGGCGCCGTTACCTGGAGGCTAGTGAGCGTGACGCCTTTTTTGCTGGTCTGGATGCCTACCAGGAGGAAAAGCGGGCGCAGCGAAGAAGCAGCCGGGCTCATGGTAAGCGGTATTTACCCGACCTGGATGGTGTGGCCTATGTCGATCATGCCACGCCGTGGCTACTGCTCATGTATTACACCGGGTTTCGACCAGGTGATTTATTTGGTCTTCGTTGGCCGCATGTGAGTTTCGAGTTTAAGAGCGTTCGCAAAATCATCGAAAAAACCGCGCACCAATCCCCCGAGCCGCAAACTTTCCCGCTTTCAGATCCGGCCATGGAAGTGCTGGAAACGTGGTGGGAGCAGCAAGGGAAGCCCAGCAGCGGTTATGTGTTTTCATCACCTGTTACGGGCAAGCGGCTGGGCAAAGATGCAATGCGAAAGCCGTGGAGGCGGGTGCGCCAGTTGGCAGGGTTAAACGATGGAATGGTGCTATATACGCTGCGCCATAACTTTGCGAGCCAGTTGGTTATGGCGGGAGTGGATCTTCTCACGGTGAGCAAACTGATGGCTCACTCGGATATTCAGACGACGATCAAATACTATGCCCACCTCCAGCCCGACCATAAGCGTAATGCGGTACAGCTGTTTGCTCAGATCGGGCAGGGGAAAGAGGTCATGGGCAAGGAGTTACGAGGCGATGGAAGTAGCGCTGCGCATTGAGGCTTCAGCGGTGCTTGAATAGCTCTCGCTTGATTCCAGCCAGGCGTATACGTCAGATAGGCGATAGCGCACATGGTGGCCACGCTTCACGAATCGTGGCCCAGGCCTACCGAGTAGGATGCCAGTGCTGCGCGCCTTTCTTGCTGTCGCTGGCATTGCCGGAATTAGCCGCGGGAAAACCACGATATCTGGCAGCTCGATCATTGCCAGGTCTACCCCTGCCTTTGCGCGGGCCAAGGCATCAGCTAGCTCTTTATCGATATCACGTTGATCGTTAATACTCATTGGTTCTTTTCTCCCTTCTGTTTAGCCCGCCAGCGGTTGAAGCGGTTGCGAATGATGCGAAACGTTTGGCGCGCGGCTGGGTTGCTGTCCAGCTCGGCGCGGCTGTTGATTTGGCAGGCCGCGATTAACCAATCCCGGGCGTCCTGTTCGTTGTGGGTACCGTCGGGCAAGGTGCTTTCATCAATGCCAAACTTGGCTCGGCGGCGACGATCCAGGTAGAGCTGGAAGGCGCGATCCTGGCAAAGCATGGCTGCCTGGCGTGCCACGGCGCCACCGCGAGCAGGTTGCTTTTGAGTCATGGATGCCTCTTTGAGCAAAGCGCCTGGAGCTGCTGAGCAAGTGGGCAGGTGTTCACCTGTGATTTGAGACCCGTTAGTGATACGGCCAGCCCTTCGGCTATCGTTTCTCTTGGTGCGTTGGCCAGAAGGTTATTCCAAATTCGCTCAGCTTCGTCGTATGGCATCAGGTTGCGAGTTTGCTGGGTGACTAGGTAATCAACTGACGATAGGATTCTTTCTTTTTCATCACTATTCATGGTGGGCGGCCTCATGACGCAAGCGAACAATATTGAAAAATTTGATGAATTCAGTGGTCAGGTATTGGCTAGTTTTTACAACAGCTTTCCGGTACCCATTAATCTGCAAGCCAGAGACTTTGTAGAACAGCCAACTCAGTATGATGAAAGTTCTCAGTGCGATAGGGCTTCCCCTGATGCTGTCTTTTTTATTGCAACGGTTGAGTGGCTGCGCCGAGCGGGGTATATCCATGCGGATGAACAAGATGGCAATGATCGAATCGTTAAGAACGGCGTACTGACCGCCAAGGGGCTTGAGGTGCTTAAGATCAAGCCGACCAGCCTTACCGATGAACCGAGCTTGGGTGACCAACTGGCTGATGCCGCCAAAAAAGGCAGTAGCGATGCCGTTCGCAAAGCGGTCACTGAAATCATGAGCCTTGGTGCTCGATTGATGCTGCAAACACTCAATTAATTTATTTGCGAACATGCCGCCCCCTTAGCTCACGAATGCCCTGGCACTCGATGCAGGTGGTGGCCCAGGGTGCGGCTTTGCGGCGTTTCTCTGCAGCGCGAGCGATAAGCCAATTAGCCATCTTGTGCATGGCTGGCACTGTTTCTGCCGCCGCCTCTTCCAGCGCTTCAGCCTGTTTTAACGCATCGCGCTTTGTCATATCGAGCGCTTCGATATCAACGTCCATATTCCAAAAAATGCCAACACCTGAGCAGTGTTTACGCAGCTCCTTTCCAATTTTATTAACCTCTGTTTGATGCCAAATGTCGTTAATCCTTACCACCAAGTAGCGATCTTTAAGGTCGGCGGGCATGGCCTCCAGCTTTGCCAAAGAAAGCGCAGCGTACTTTTTCTCCAGCGAATCGAAGGCCTCCGCAAACTCTACACATCCCCCGAAACCACGCAATTCCCACAAGTAGCGAACATGATCAACATGCATTTCGCCGAGTACGTCTAACTGTTTTGCAGCCTCTTCGGGGTTCTCACGAACCCAGTTCGGATCAATAGCCATGTAGCCCCCTAAAACTCAAAACGCTGCGCGATGCCCTTGGGCACCGCTTTTGCTTGAGTGCGGATCTCGATCACCTCAACGCGGGGTTTGAAGTGGCTAACGGTGCTCACGCCTAGCTGGAAAGCGGCGCCCAGGCCAAAACCTGCGGCGAGCAAGGTAATGGCCGAACGATGGTTGACGGGTATTGGGTTTTTCATCGTTTACCGTCCTTGCTTGTTTTTCAGCTCACGAATGCCCTGGCACTCGATGCAGGTGGTGGCCCAGGGCGCGGCTTTGCGGCGCTGGGCGGGGATTTCGTAGCCGCAATCAACACATTCATCGTTGGCGGCCTGGGTGGCGAGCGTGGCGCGGCGTGCCAGCGTGGCCTCCAGGCTTTGTTGGATGGTGACCGCGGCGCGGTCGGCGTTATCTGCCATCGTTCTTCCTTCGGTTAGCAAAGTTCGGGCGGGAAGTACTCTTCCTGCTGGGTAGGGTTGGACGGCGCGAAGAGTTTTCGCGCGGCTTCTCTGGCTTCCTGGGCTTCGCGGTAGGCGTCTTCCGCTTCGGCCCGGTAAATTTCTGAGCGCTTCCACTCTTCGAGACGTTCGCGCTGGGCTTTTTTCTCGTCGGGTGATGGCTCTCGGGGCTGGATATCTGGCCCCTGCGTACAGTTAGTGACACGAGTCCAAGGGGACGCGGCTTCGCCGCCTCCCGAAACCCCTTGGTGCCGCTGCGACTTGCCGCGCACTTGCCAGCGGTAGAAGCGGGTCAGGTATTCGTGTTCGTTGCCCCGGCCGTCTGAAACGACGATGCCGAAGGTGCCCAGCTTGCTTTCGCCGTGGCGGCCTTTGGCCTCGATGCCTTCGCGCACCTCGCCGGTGGCGTGGCTAAATTCAGCCCGTTCGAGATCCACGCGGGGCATCGTCCAGGGTTTAACGGGGCGCTGTTTGCGGGGCAGGTTGGGGCCGCCCATCAAACGCAGGAATTGATCCCACTGACCGGCGTTGGCCGCCTTGCGGATCTGTTCCAAACGGCTGGCGATGCGTTTATCGGGGCGGGTGGCTTGCTCCCAGCTTTCCAGCTCATCGATGTGCTTTTCGTTTAGGCGGCGCACTTCACGCCACACGGTGACGCTGGGCAGGCCGACGAACTGAAACTGGCGAATGCCCCACACCGCCGCCCACGACTCAATGCGCGGCGCGACGCTGGTTAGCTCATGGCCATAGCGGTCTTTGTCATCGTTTTGCACGCCATCACGGACGAACTGCTCGCCGTTGATGTTCTTGCTGATGTACTTGGCCACGTAGCCCGCGGCGGTACCGCGCTTGTAGTCGATCTTTTCCACCTTAAAGCGGGCGGTGGTTTTGTTGCCGCGACGGTCGAACAGCTCCTCGGGGGTGTCCGCTTCCGCGTGGCTGCGCAAGATCTCGTTTACTCGCTTTGTGTGCTCCGGCTTCATCCACAGCAACAGGTGCCAGTGGGGCGTGCCGTCGTGGTGGGGTTCCACCACACGAATGCCGTAAATACCCAGGTTTTCGCGGGCCAGTGCAGCGCGGGCGCGTGCCCATACCTGCTGCAGGTGGGCTTGGGCTTCGCGCGGGGTGCTGCCGTCATACTTTGGGTTGCTGACGCTGTTTTCGGAGATCACCGGGTGGAAACGGCTGGGCGCGGTGATGGTGTAGAACATGCCCACATGGCCCATGCGGCGGGACTCCGCCTCGGTGTCGCTGATACGCAGCATCAACTCCGCCCGGCGGTGGTCGGGGTTCGATAAACCCAACTCGGCGAGTTCGGCCAGGGTGTAAACCTGGCCTTCCTGGTTGATCGCTTCCAATGCCTCGAGCAGGGCGCGGTTACGGTTCTTCTGTGCGCGGCGGCGGTCGAGCGTGACGTTGCTGCAGTAGATGCCTGCGCGCTTATGTACGCGGTGGGCTTCCCGCTGCACCTGTTCCAACCGGCGGCCGCCCAGGCGGCGCAGCTGCCGACGCCACCAAATGGGGTCGGTTAGCTTGGCCAGCTGCACGGCGCTTTTCAGCTTGAGGCTGGGCGGGTTGATGCCGTGCAGGCGCGCCCGGTGGCGGGCTTTGACGAGCGCCATTTCATTGACGACGGATAGGCTCATGACCGGCGCACGGTGCCAGTTGAACACTGCCATCAATGGAATGACGCCCAGCGGCGGGCTTAATGGATTGCGGGAATCCGCGATTTGCAGGGCGACTTCCCGCGCTTGGCCGGAAAGGGTGCGCGCCTTGGGCGTTTTCAGGTTCAGCGGTGGCGGCAGCAAGCCCAGGCGCAGGCGGCGGTTATGCTCGGCGATGCCGCCAATCAGCTTGCTGCGTTCTCGCTCAATCGCCGTGGCTTGAGCATCGGCGTGATTGATGACCGCTTCATCGTCGTGGGTGACGTTCAGGCCGTGCAGCACCAGATCCTTTTCGACGCTGGCCAGCCAGCGGCAGCCCTGTTGCAAGCCTTCGATGGTGGTGGGTGCGCGTTTGACCAGCCCGTTAAAGCCGCGCTCCAGATCTTTGGCGATGGCAGGGAAGCGGCGGTACACGCTGGCGGGGTCGATGAGCTCGCGAGTGTTGCGCGCTAACCAGCGGTTAGCAGCGGCGTGGCCGTGGCGTTTGGAAACGTGCACATAGCCACCCGCCAACTTTTCCGCCAGCGAGGGCAGGCGCTCAAAGTGGCCCTTTAAGTACAGGTAGCAATCTTTGGTGCCAGAGCTGTGGCCAAAGGCGAGTTCCAGCGCGCTCATGCGGGCACCTTGGCAAAGTCGATACCGAGCCAGCACGGCGCAGGGTTTTGCGCGGCGGCAATTTCCGTTGGGTAGTCGCCCAGCACGCCTTCAATCTGCATTGCTTGGCGTCCGAGTGCTTTTGTTTCGCGAACAAGCTCAGCAGCGGCCATGGAGAAGCCCTGCTGTTCTAGCTGCTCAGCTAGGTTGGTGAGTTGCTCGTGGGCAAGATAGATCGCCAACATGGTGCTATCGATATTCATGCCACCCCCTTTTCGATCAGGCTGAGCCAGTGCAGGGCGGCTTTGGTGTTGCCTTCCGCCAACGCCTGACGGGCGTGGCTGGCCAGTTCACGGCTGGGGTGTTGGGCGCGGTTGCGCAGTTGGTCTTTCAGGCCGCTGGCGTAGTCGCTCATGCGGTGAATGGCGGCGCGCACGGCGGCGCGTTCCGGCTTGGCTAGCTGGCTGATTTGTTGGGTGGCATCCGGGGTTAGTCCGGCACTTTTCAGCACAAAGCGGCGTTCAGGGAAGGGGAGATCCGCCCAGACGCTGATCAAGTCTTGATCCGCCGCGCGGCTGTGCAGCTCGGCGCGGAGTTCACCGAACCCAGCGCGGTCGGCGTGGACGATGGGCGCGGGTTGGCGTGTGGGTAACGGCGTTACGTTAGCCATGGCTTTTACCTTAGTGCTCGAGGACGATGGGACGGCGGGTATCGGCATCGACCACTTGAGCAAGGCCAGCATCGCGGGCCTGCTGGATCATGTGGTCGAGGTCACGGGCGGTGAACACCACAGGGCAGCCGTTACGGGTGCGCAGCACCACTACATGGGAAGTGCTGGCGTTCAGGTCGATGCTTGAATCCAGATTGACGCTATCCAGATCCGCGAAGGCTTGAATGGCGGCCACTTCGGCGGTGGCTTCCGCGATGCCGTAGTCATGCACCAGGGTGCCGATGGTGATGCGCAGCGCTTCGGCGCGGCTATCCCAGCGGTTTTGCCAGAGCACTTCGGTGGCGATATCGAAGGGGGTTTTTGCAGCGTTAATGGGTGCTACGTTCATGTTGTGGTTCCTTCTTGGTTTGATCTTCGATACCCAGACGCATCTGGCCTTGTTTCTCCAAGCGGGCGTGCCGCTTGAACCAAGGTGAGTACGGAAGATCTACTTTTGGGTTTGGCCTGAAACTGGGGGCCAGCACATGCTTTAACGAAAGGTCGGCTGTGGTACGGAAGCCACAACCAAATACGTTGCTACAGTGCAGGTAGAGCACCCGGAAGATGGGTAGATGCGTCTTCGAAGTTCGCACCCACATATGTGATCCGCAGTGAGGGCAATCGAACCGCAGCCGACTGTCCTGGTGTTCTACGCCTTCTGTTTCTTCTCCTTCGAGGTATTCCCCTTCGATGGAGCCCTGTTTCACATCTGTTTTTTCAGTCACTCGGCCCCCTTATTTCGTAAAGGGCGCGGCCTCTTCCGGTGAGGCTGGCCGTGCCCTTGCGTAGTCGTCGGCGGGCGAGCCACTCCGCGGCTTGGTCGAGCGTTTCAAGCCCTTGCTGTTGCCGCACTGCCTCCAGCTGGGTGTCCAGCTCTTCATCCAGTGCTAAGCGAAACTCATGGGGCATTTTGGGTGCTCCTTTTGGGCCTTTTTTGTGCCTGCTTTTACGACGCACGTTGGCCCATACTGGTATTCACGATGTCGCTAACGCCGAGTGTTTCGAGCGCTTCTTTCAGCACCAATTGGCGCAGCAAGGTGGCTTTCGACATGCCGGTGTAGTCGACCAGGGCGTCAATCAACTTGGCTTCGTAGTCGTCCAAATTGATGGCGGCATAGCGTTGACGGATGCGACGGGTGTCTTGGTGCATGACGGCGTTCCTTATGCAGAAGCACGAACAACGGGTTAATCGGCGGAAAGGGTTTCTTGGTCGTATTGGGCGATACCGCGCAGCATGAGCATGCGAGCGGTGGCCGACATCGAACGCATTTCCAGCTGGGTAATGCGTTCCAGGCTTCCTCGCTCGGCTTCGGTGAGGTAGGTCATGATTGGCGAGTTACACCCTTTGGGGGCATAAATCGGCTTTGGGGCAATGGTGTTAGCGGTGGCCATGGGTTAGGCTTCCTTAGTGGAGTAAAAGGCTTTAAAAGGGTCAGGCTGAGGCGACGGTTAGCGTCCACGACACTTTTTGAGCCCCTGACTGATTGGGTAGGAAAGAGGCGGTGATGTCGGTTGCGCCAAAGCCGCTGAGAATCAGCAATACGTTGACGAACTCTTGGAAGGGCATTGGCTTTTCCTGACAACGGGCATTGAAGCTTTCGAGGCCTTCTTGAGCGCTCTCGACGGTAAGCATCCCTTGGGTTTTGTTAACGGTCAGTTTTTCCACCGTGATGAGCGGTGATGTATCAGCAGGTGTGGCCATGGCAGTGGCTCCCTTGCGGTGTGTTGTGAAGTAAAAGACATCATTAGAATGGAATCAAATGATTTCATTGTCAATGGGGAATGAAATTAAATGAGTTCTATAGGGATGCGTTTGCGTGAGGAACGGGTAAGGCTAGGCTTCTCTCAAACGGAGCTTGGTGACATTGCCGGCATCACGAAAAACACCCAAATGCTCTATGAGAGTGAGAAGCGTAGCCCCAAGGCTGATTACCTTTCGGCTTTGCATGCTGCCGGGGTGAACACTCATTACGTGCTAACAGGGAATCGTTCGATTTCATCAGGTGGTGAGTCTTTGAGCTTGGCGGCTAATGAGCCCGGGCCGGATCTCTCACCCGTTAAGATGTACGACATTGAAGCGGCAGCGGGCGCTGGACGCAGCTTTGAAGGCGAACCGGTAAAAACCACGCTGTATTTTTCGACGGCTGAGCTTTCCGAGCAGGGGCTAGATCCTGCGCAAGTTGTAGGCATTAAGGTTCGTGGCGACTCGATGGACGGAACTCTGGCCGATGGGGACTGGGTGCTGGTAGATCGCAGCAACCGCGACCCTAAACAGGAAGGCGTGTTTTTGTTGCTAGTAAGTGGGGAGCGAAGAATCAAACGGGTGCAGCGCCTGGCGGGCGGGGCGTTGTACTTGATTAGTGATAACGATCACTACCAGCCGGAAATGATCAAGCCGCAGGATATGCATGATGTGGAGATACTTGGGCGGTGTGAGATTCGTATTGGGCGGGTGGTTTGAGTGTAAAAGTTGAATATATAAAGACGGCTAATTCGAAAGTTTTGATTTACTCAATGATTTTATAATTATTTATAAACAGGTTTATGCGCAGGGGGTGATATGGCTAAATTTCCTTATCCAGAAACGCTTAATACAAGCGAGTTATTGTTTGATCCAGAAAATCCCCGCTTTCCACGGGAAATATCATCCGGCGCGGAAAATATTATTTTGGAGAAAATGATTCGTGACGAACGTGTCGCGGAGGTTATGCAAAGCATTGGTGTGCAAGGTTATTTTGAAGGGGAACCATTGTTGGTGGCCCAGGCTTCAGATAGCAAAAAATACTATGTGGTTGAAGGTAATCGCCGCCTGGCTGCTTTAAAGCTGCTGAATGGTGAGCTTGAAACACCGAAAAGACTTAAAACTGTTTTTTCAATTATTGAAGATGCTACCGAGAAGCCTACGAAAGTACCATGTATCGTATTTTCAGAAAGAAAAGATATTTTAAGATATTTAGGTTTTAGGCATATTACTGGGATAAAAGCCTGGGGGCCATTAGCAAAGGCAAGATACTTAAAGCAATTAAGAGAAGATGTATATGCTGATGAGCCAGAAGAGCTTCAGCTGAAAATGCTAGCCAAAGAGATTGGTAGTAGGTCTGATTATGTCGGAACTATGCTCACGGGCCTTGAGCTTTATGATAAAGCTAAAGATAGTGAGTTCTTTAATTTGCCAGGAATTACTGAAAAAGGGATTGAGTTTACATTGCTCACAACCGCAATTGGATATAGAAATATTTCTGATTACTTAGGTTTAGAAAGTAAGGTTGATACCCAATGTGAAAATGTTGAAGATGATAAGCTGAAAGATGTATTTTCATGGATTTACTCCCAAGACCAACAGGGAAATACTATTGTTTCTGATTCAAGAAAACTAAAAGATCTTGCTGCAGTTGTCGCTAATCAAGAGGCAGTTTCAAATTTAAAGAGAAAGGGCGATTTAAATGAAGCCTTCTTAATGACTGAAGGCCCGCAGGTGGCTTTTTCTCAAATGCTAGAGGCTGCTAAAAAGAAACTAAATTTGGCCTATGAAACCCTCCCTTCCGTTAGTGAAGTCGACAAAAGCCATGAGGATGAGATACAGAGTATTTTTGATTTATCTAAAAGCATTCGTTCTGTGATTAAGGGGCGGTTAGACGATGAGTAATGAAATATTTACTAAGTTATCATTACTGCCTCGATTGTCAGATGTTTTTGTTTGGTGTGATTATATAGAGCTACGTTGTCTAGTACACCCAGATAAAAGCTTTTCTCGTTCTGATTTAATGGAGACTCAGGAGGAGATGACAGATACGAGAGATGATGCTGATGATATTTCAGATGAAGAATATGCTGAAGATTTAGGTCTTGATTTTGATGAATTTCAACATGATGAAATGTATCAATCTACTCCAGCTGTAAACGATCGACTGCAGCAGAAAACATATGAGAGATTTCTCCATCTAAAAAGTAGATTGCGTCATTTTGGAGACGAACTTTATCCATTTTATTTTGATGAAGAATTACAATCAATATATCTTAAAGATGAACTTACTGATTGGCATTATTTTTATATTCAACTTTTAATATCTTCTGCTCTTCGTTATTGCCCGCGTTCCCGTCGGCATGAGCTCACTGGCCCATTTGAAGAAGTAAGTTATGCGATATTCAAATGTTTAATGCCGCAAGGGTGGGTTGTTCATCCATTCGGCAAAGATAAATCAAGTAGATATCGTGGACATCTTTACGACAAGCTCTCGTTACTTGCCGATGACGTAAGAGGTGAATTGGCCGCAAAACGAACTCATTTTAGTGAGCGCGACCAAGGTGATGGTGGGTTGGATTTAGTAGCTTGGCACCCTATGTCAGATGAACGAAACCTCATACCAATGGCTTTCGCTCAATGCGGATGTACAGCAGAGGAGTTTGGTATGAAAATGTTAGAAGCTTCACCTAGTAAACTCGGCCTTCATTTAAAGGTAGGTTATGAGTGGGCTTGTTATTATTTTATGCCCCAATCGATGTTGACCAATGATGGTAAAGATTGGCTTAAGTACTCTGATTTTTCTAGGTCAATTGTAGTTGATCGCTTTAGAATTATGAGAATTGCGAAGCAATATCAAGTAAATATTCATGAGGTTATAAAAAGAGAGACGATACAAGAGGCTCTCGAAATTTCTTTTTATTAATCCCATATAGCTGGTATTGCCTCAGCTACCGCCTGAAATAAGGGCGGTGGTACCGCATTGCCTACCACTTTGTATCGCATGCTCATGCTGCCCGACTTGTGTTCTGGAAAAGCTAGGTCTTCGAACCCCTGTAGCTTGGCGGCTTCACGATAGCTAAAGCGGCGCGCTGGCCCATCGTGCGTGAAACGCCATACATTATGCTCCAACTTCTCCAGCGGCGGGCTCATTGGGTGAAGGGGCATGTGTCTTGGATTCGCCACAATCGTTTTTGATTGCTCTGCCCAGTCATTACGCCGGTTTCTGGATAAGTAGTACCAGTGAAAATCTAGGTCGTAAAATTCACCCTCAGGCCATTCGGGCATACCGCCAATAGCATCATGAATCGTTGCTTTGGCAGGGCCGCCTGTTATGCCGTGAGTTGGCTGCGGAAACGTATAATCAATACCAAAGTCGTCACGAATACCGACGATGAAAATTCTCTTACGTTCTTGGGCAACTCCAAAATCTGCTGAATTAAGTACTTGAAATGAAACGTTGTACCCAGCCTCAGTGAATACTCTCAGCTGATCCTGCAGAAGATGGGCGTAATTTTTACGCACCATGCCGGAGACGTTCTCAACGATGAAAGCCTTGGGCTTGATCTGTCCTAACGCACGAGCAAACTCAAGGTAAAGGGTATTAATTTGTCTGCCAGCATCACGCACCCCGCCCTGGCTGAACCCTTGGCATGGGTAGCATCCAACCAGCAACTCGGCGTCAGGAAAATGTTCTATTTTGCTTATGCTTCCAAGGCGGTAGTCAGTTTCTGGATGGTTGTGCTCATATACCGCTTGCGCATAAGCCAACACATCGTTGGCCATCAGCACATCGAAGCCAGCATTGATGATGCCAGCGTCTGAGCCTCCGCAACCTGAGAAAAGTGACACTGCTGTTGGCATGACGTTGTCCTAAACCTTAACTCCCTCACGGGATGATGGTATTCGAAATGGTGGCGATTCTAACGCCCTATGATGACGCAGGCACACCCCTATTGCGTTATTTCTTTATTGCGTTATTTCATTATTGCGTTATTTAACGCCATTTTAGTACCCGTGGGGCTGCATGGCCACCTTCTTTTTCTTCGCCGCTCCCTCATCCGTATACGCCACCATCAACTCATCCCAGTTAGTGGTATAGCGCGGGCTGCGGTTCGCGCAGCGTAGGTGCCAGGGGGCGTTCTTTTCTGGCAGCCCTAAGCGTACCGTTCCTTTTCCCATCTTCTCGTTTAGCGCGTCCATGGTGGCCATTAGCTTTTGGCTGCGCTGGCGTTCTTCTTCCGTTTGCGGTGTGTCCATCAGGCTGAGCTGTTGGCGGTTCTCGTCGGTGAGGTCGATCAGCATCACGCCTGCTTTTTTGTAGCCGTACTTTGGCCGATAGATCTTGCGCAGCGCCTCCTGGGCGGCGTGGAGGATGTCGCGGGTGTCCTGGCTGGGGCGTTCCATTTCTACCGCCAGGCTGGGGGAGTATTGGGGCAGGTCGGGCCTAAAGCGGTCTGTTTTGAGGAACACCAGCACGGCGCGGGCAAGGCTTTTCTGCTCGCGTAGCTTTTCGGCGCCCCGTTGGGCGTGTTGGCGAATAGCGCCCTGTAGGTCGTAAAGCTGTGAAGTGGGTCGGCCGAACGATCGGCTGGTCATAATGCGCTGGCGTGGTTCGTTAACGTCGTTCATCTTCAGGCAACTGATGCCGCGTAGTTCCAGTACCGTGCGCTCCATGTTCACCGAGAACTTACGCCGCAGGCGTTTGGCGTCCGCTTCGCGGAGATCCCAGGCGGTGTTGATGCCAAGGATCTGCAGGCGCTCATTCAGGCGGCGGCCAACGCCCCACACATCGCCTACTTCGATCTGCTTTAGCAGGTGTTTGGCTTCGTCGCTCTCCGCGTGAAGGATGCACACGCCAGGGTAGCCGGGGTGTTTTTTTGCGATGCGGTTGGCCAGCTTGGCAAGGGTGTGTGTTGCGGCCACGCCTACACAGACGGGAATGCCGGTGCCGCGGCGGATCATCCGATGCAGTGATTTGGCGTGTTCCAGCAGCGCTTCAGGATCAAAGCCATCCATGCGTACGAACATCTCATCGATTGAGTAAGGCTCTACCCCAGCGGTTTCGCGCTCCAGGATGCCTTGCACCCGGTGGGACATATCGCCGTAAAGTTCGTAGTTGGAGGAGTGCAACACAATCTCGCCGCGATCGACCAGGTGACGCACCTGGTGGGCGGGGGTGCCCATCTCGATACCCAGCGCTTTCAGCTCTTCTGAACGGGCGATAATGCAGCCGTCGTTGTTGGACATAATGCCCACGGGGCGCCCATTCAGCTTGTGATTGAACACACGCTCGCAGCTGACATAGAAATTGTTGCAGTCCACCAGGCCAATCATATTGAGCTCCACTACTTGTGTAAGACTGTTAATTTATACAGTATTAGCAGCCAGGGAAGCGACAGGCAAACGCTAATGTACGTCGCTTAATGTGGAGCAAGCACAGGGCAACAGCATGCGAGTAAATTACTTGGGGCCAGCAGTGGTGGGCGTGGAGCACCCAGCAGTGGCCGAAATGGACAGGCGAAAATTTTCACCCAGCTGCTTTCTGGTGGAGATTAGTGAGGACGCGCAGCCAGGCGGGCCGTGGATGGAGGGCGATGTGCTGGTGGTGGATGAGGCGCGCACGTTTGGCCATGCCGATCTGGTGGTGGCTGAGGTGGAAGGGGAGTACCGATTGTTTAAATCCCACCGCGTGGGTAGCCGTTGCCGGTTATTGCCCACTGCTGGTGGCCAGGGGTGTTTTATCACCGCTAAGCAGTATCGCGGGGTGGTGGTGAGGCAGGCTAGGTGTTGGGCGGTGTAGGTTATTTCTTACAAACAGATGGCAAAATGCTTACATGCATTGCTCAGTTAATTTGGCATAGTGGTGTGGTCGCCTAATAGCACGCGTGGCGGAAACGCTTCGTCAGAAGATTGCGGCAAACAAAACCCTCGGCCATGTTGTATGGTCGGGGGTTTTTTGGAAGCTGGAAAATTAAGATAGGCGAAAAATGGACTTCTGAGCGCGTTTCCGTGCTTCTTCAGCGCTCAGGCTGACTCTCACATTGCCTTGCCGTTTCGCGGCAAGATAGCGCTTACGTGCGGCCTCAATGGTTGCCGCCTTGCGCTGCCGCTGTGAGCTGTGATCATTCGCGTATAAATGCATAGCATGTTCCTCTAATAATGCCCATACCGCCTCCTACAAACGGGCCGAGTGTTATGGCACGGAGATACGCTGCTTTCCTTTCACTAGGCAAATCTACGGTGAGCCTCATTGTTTCTACATATACCCCTGCTCCGTGACATTGTGGGTCACTTCGTCAAAGATGCTAAACACAAAGTTGTAAGATATCTCTTACAAATCTTGTCGGCAATTTCTTACAAACAGGGGCTATTTTTTGGTCTATGCTGATTATGACGCTTGGATGCGCGAGATGGAAGGAACCAGCTTTTCTGTAAGGAGACGGATACCAAAAGCCCTCGGCCAACGGATGGCCGGGTGTTGTTAGGTGCTGCTTTTAAGGGCTAATCTCGATAGTCCTTCCTGCCCTCTCTGCGTTAATACTCACCGCGTCTCCATCCGAATACTGCAGGTATAGCCCCTTTCACTGAAATTGTGGGTCACTTCGTCAATGATCCAGGGTGTGGCGTCGATCTCTGGCTTGTAACCCTTTGCAGTGACCGGGGTTTCGGGGTAGATATCGGCGCGGCCTTCGGCTAGCTCCAGTGTGAGTTCGGAGTGCTTGCGCTGTAGGCGCTTGAGTTCGGCGCTGGCTTCTTCAATGGCGTGGGCCTCGCTTGCGTAGGTGTGGCGCAGGCGCTTGGTATTGTCGCTGCTGCCCACCAGCACTTCTTTTCTCTCCGCACTTTCCAGGTCGCTCCAATAAGCCAGCACGCCGGTGAACTCTTCACGGTCAGCGATGAGATAGCGGTGGGTGTCGCCTACACCGCGCTTGAGGGTGAGCATCGGGATGGGGGTGCCGCCTGCGGTAACGCCGCCGTTCATGGGCATAAACAGTAAGTTGCCGTTTTTGGCCATGCATAGGGCGTCATAGCGTTCAGCCAGGCGGTGCAAAAAGTGTAAATCGCTTTCGTCGGTTTGGTCGATGTGATCAATGAATATGCCTGCCAGCGCTGAGGCGATGTTAGGAGCCAGCCCCAGGCGACCGGCGGCGGTGGCCACAATCTCTTCGAGCGTTTTCTCGTGGTAGCTTTCGCAGCGCTTGGCGGGGTTCTCTTTGCGCAGGTCGGCGCTGCGGGCGCGGATGGTGAGCACATCCGGCGCGCCTGAGTGTTCGACTTCATCCACGGTAAAGCTGCCGCGATCCACCAGGGCTTCACCCTCCCAGCCCAGGGCCACGGTCAGGATCTTGCCGCGCGGGGGGATGGCGAGGCGGCCGTCGTGGTCTTCCAGGGTCATGGTGAGTTCGTCGGTGGTGGTACCGCGCCGGTCGGTGATAGTCAGGCTTTGCAGGCGGCCGGTGGCGGCCATGCCGCCGATGGCGTAGGCGGGGCGTCGGGCGGGAATCATGCTTACACCAACCTTGGCACGGCGCGCATGGCCATACCGGCCAGCGGGCCGAGCATGGCCAGCAGGTTGCCGTTATCGTCTTCTACCCGATGCAGCACCATATCAAAATCAATTTGCTGGGCGGCGCCGTCGCGCATCAATGCGACCTTGCGCTCCTTTAGGCTTTCCATGACAAAAAAGCCGTAGTTTTTGCCGGTGCCTTCGATCAATGGCCAGGCGTGGCCTTGGCTGGCCATGTCGCGTAATTGATCCAGGTGGGGTTGGCCGCCGGTGAACTGGGGGTGAAGGGTGCCTGTGAGCGTGAAGGTGTCTTCCCCTGGGCCGAGAAACTGGCGGGCGGGCAGCAGGCCGACCCGGCCTTGGGCTTCCTGCCGCCATCGGGTTTGGCGTTGCAGCTCTTGATAGGCGGCGGTGTCGAGGGCGAACACGAACATGCCGTAAATCATCATCATGGTGATATTTCCTCACTGCTCTTTAATCAATGTCGTGGAAGGCGCTGCGGTGGCTTGCCTGGGCGCGGCGTTCGGCATCGCGCAGGGCGCGTTGTACTTCGGCGTTTACCAGCCGTGCCAGGGCTTGTTCATCCATGCCGGGGGCGGCGTTGATCTCGATATTGATGCCGCCGTTTATCACCAGCCCGCCGCTGGGCTGGCTGGCGTGGCTCTGCAGCGGTGGCCGGGCGTCGATCTGTATGCCGCTGGTGTCGATGCGTAGCGGGTCGAAGGTCGGCGGCGTTGGCCACTCGAATGGCATCGCGCCCAGCTCGGGAAGTGCTGGCCGCTCGATGCGCAGTGCATCCAGCGTGGGTGTTTCGGGCTTGGCCACCTCGCTATGGAGCGTGGGCAGCTCGGGGCGTTGGATCTCTAACGCGCCCAGCTGGGGTAACGTAGGCCGCTCCACTTCCATGGCGATAGCGGGCGATGCCACCCCTGCGCCCAGCATTAGCCCAGCGGCTGCATTGTGTAGGTGGGAGGCGAGGCTGCGCACTTGCTTAACGGGGCCATCGGCGTCGGCTTCAATGCCGTTGGCCAGGCCTTGGGAGATGTAGTTACCAATGGTGGCAAACACGCGGCTGGGGGAGTGGATATCCAGCCAGCCGCGCACGGTGGTTGTGACGTCGTTGGCCAGATTGGCGGCGCTTTCCGTTGCGCGATTGGCGCCGTCGCGTATCCCTTGCCCTAAACCGGCGGCGGTATCCTTTCCTAGTTGGATAGCGCGGTTGGCACCGCTGCTGAGTGAGTCCAGCGCGCTACCCATGGCGTCCTGCACCCAGCCTGCGATATTGCCCGCCATGCCCATCACTTGGTCGCGCAGGGCACCGATCATGCTGCCGATGCCGTTGATCATGCCCTCAACGATATTGACGCCGAAGCCTTCAAACACGCGGCTGGGGGAGTTGATGCCAAGCACGCCTTTGAACCAGTTGGCCACGCTGGAGGCGATGCTGGTCACCCGTTCGCGCAGGGCGGTGAGCTTTTCGGTCAGCCCGCCCAGCAGGCCGTCGATAATAAAGCCGCCCAGGCTGCGGAAGTTTTCCGGCACTGAAATGCCCAGGCGTTCGAGGGTGCTGGTGAAAGCGCTATACAGCAGCCCAAGCGGTGACCAGTTGATGAGCAGGCGAGACACGCCGCCGATGCCGTCACCAAAGGCGTCTTTCACTTGCTGCCATAGGCCCAGGAAAAAGCCTTTGATGGGTTCCCAGTATTTGTAGATCACCAACGCGGTAGCGGCGATGGCCAGGATTGCCCAGCCAATGGGGTTGGTGGCCAGGAATACCGCCGTGGCTTTGAGTGCGCCGAGTAGGCCAACCGTGAGCGCTTTACCCACCGCAAACAGTGCCGCGCCTGCCGTTTTTAACACCGGGGCTAGCACGCCTGCCTGGATGCCCAGGGTGGACATGGCGAAGCGGGCGAACAGCAGCGGGGAGAGAATGCTGGCAAACGTCATGGTGACCGCGCCGCCGATGGTGGCCAGGGCGATCATGGCCGCGGCCACTTTGGCGATGGTGCCTGCCAGCTCGGGATTGGCTTTGATCCAGTCGCCTACGCTTCGCGTGATGGCGGTGATGTTCTGCACCAGGTCGCGCAGGGGGCCGTCGTTGGTGTCGGTGATACTGATGCCGACTTCTTCCCAGGCGCTGCGCAGGTTCTTTAAATCGCCGCCGATGTTGTCGGCCATGACTTCGGCCATACGGGCGTTTTCGCCCATGTTGTCGCCCAGGGCATTGATGATGTCATCCAGCTGGCCACCGCCCATGGCGTCGACCAGTTCCGCCATGCCGGAGCCCGCTTCTACGCCGAAGATATCCTGCATGATGGCTTTACGTTCGACGTTGCCCAGATCCGCCGTGGCCTGGCTGATATCACGCAGGATATCGGGCATGGCGCGCATGTTGCCGTTGGCGTCGGAAATTTGGAGCCCGATGTTTTCAATTGCGGCCGCTCCCTTGGCGGCAGGGTTGGTGAGCCGGTTCATCATGGCGCGCATGGTGGTACCGGCCTGGCTACCCTGGATGCCGATGTTGCCGAGAATGCCCGACATGGCGGCGGCTTGTTCCATGGTGAGTTTGAGGTCTTCGGCGCCGCCCAGGTACTTCATGGTTTCGCCGAGCATTTCCAGGTTAACGTTGGCGCGGCTGGCGGTACCGGAGAGGATATCCCCGACGCGGGCCATGGCGCCTTCCGCTTCCATATCGACCTTGAACGCCCCGGCGATGTTGGAGGCAATATCCGCCGCGCGGGCCAGCTCGGTATTATTGGCCAGCGATAGCGCGAGCACGTCTTTCATTGAGGCCTGAATGGCCCCGGCGCTCATACCTGCGCGCAGTAGGAACTCTTGGCCTGCACCCACTTCGGTTGCGCTGAAGGCGGTGGTTGACCCTAAGTTGCGGGATTGCTGGCGTAGCCCCTGGTAGCGTTCGTCGTCGGCATCGAAGCGGCCAACGGCCTGTAGGGTGCTCATCTGTTCCGCCCAGGCAACGCCAGGCGTTAACAGGCGAGAGGCGGCGTAGCCTTGGGCGATACCGGTGCCGAACATGCCCATGCCCACCCCTTGGGCGCGGGCGACGTTGGCCATGCCATTCTGGTAGCGGTCGCGGGCCTGGGTTAAGCGGCGCTGGCGTTCGGCGACTTCAGATAAGTGGCGCTTTTGTTCCTGCAGCGCGGTGTTTAAGCGTTCCTCTTTGGTGCGCAGCTCCCGGGCGCTGCGGCCGAGGTTGTCGGTACTGATGCCCGCCTCATCCAGCCGGGTTTTTAAGCCCCGCACCCGCTCGGTTTGGGTGGCGTGGTTCTGGGTGAGGCGCTTGACCTCTTCGCCTGCGTTGCGGGTTCGGTTGCGGTATTCCCGCATCGCGCGGGCGGATCGGTCGAACTCGGTCTGCTGGCCGTGCAGGCGAACGCGGGCGCGTTCCAGTGAGGCGGTCAGTTGGTCGCTGGGCTGCTTGGTTTTGAGTAGCTCGCGGGCTAGGCGGTCGTATTCTCGGCGGGCAACGGTCAGGCCGGATTTAATACCGGCGTGGGCTTCGCGCTGCTTATCGAGTGCCTGGGTGTATTGCTGGTTGCGGGTGCGGGCGTCGCGCATTGCGCGGGTGTTGGTGCGCAGGGCGGCGTTAGCTTTGCGGTAGCTGGTGAGGTCGCTTTGTTGCCGCTGCAGGTCTTTTAACTGGTCGCGGGTTTCGCGCATGGCTTGGGCGGTTTGGCCTGCACCTTGGCGCATCCGCTTTAGGGGGCCGGTGACGCGATCTACCGCGTTCAACATGACTTGCAGGCGTAGATTACGCGACATCGGCTTTTTTCCTATTTGGTGCGTTTACCGGGCTTGCTGCCTTCGTGGCGTTTGCGGGCGCGTTCGCGCCACTGCATGAGTTCTTCGAGTTCCATGTTGTCCATGGCGCTGGGCTCCCAGTGGAACACCATGGCGAGATCCGCCATGGCGTCTTCTACGAACTCGGGAAGGGCTCTTTTTTGAAGGGCTAGGCCTCGGTTTCCTTGAATTTCTTTGGGATCAAAAAACCGTTGAGCGCCGTGCCGAGCTGAATGAGGTCGACGATATCGAGCGTTTTCACCTCGGCTTCGGTGAGCGATGGCGTAGTGATGCGGGGCAACACTTTATGCAGGGCTGTCACTTCGAAGTTCATGATGTCGACCAAGCTGACGCCACGCATACCGCCGGACATGGGTTTACGCACGGTGATCTCTTTAACCAACGTTTTGCCACGCTGCAGCGGGGTTTCCAGTGGCACTACTTCGGTCGGCACGCCTGGGGCGGTAGCGGTGGTTAGCTCTTCGTTTTTCTCAACGGCTTGGGTGTCGGTGTTTTGGTTTTCGGTCTTATCAATCATGGTCGTGTCCTATAAAAGAAAAGGGGTAGGGCCACCGGGGTGGCCGTAGGGTGGAGGTGCTTTACACACCCAGGGCGGCGCGGCGCTCTGCCAAGCGATCCTTGCCACGAACTTTGAAGATGAAGCCGGGGACGTCGCGCTCGATGACCTCTTCGCCATCGACGATTAATTTGAAGTACGAAAGGGTGGTGGTGACGCTGATCTGGTTGTTGTCGCCTTTGCTGGCATCACCCATGGCGATGGTTTTGTGGCGGCCGCGCATGACGATCTCGACCGGAATAATCCCGCCATCTTCGTCGGATTCGTAAGAGCCGGTCATACGCAGCATGGCGGCGTCGTGGATGGGGCTGCCGTAGCTTTCGTAGATATCGACAATCATGCCGCCGGCCGTCCACTCGAATTCCTGCAGCTCATTGCCCTGGTCGACTTCGATCGGGCCTTCCATACCGCCGCCTTCGTACTCGACCATGCGGCGGGCCAGCTCGGGCAGGGTGAGTTCGGGGATCTGGCCCTGCCAGTTGTTGCCATCGCCGAACAGGTTGAAGTCTTTAAGGATGTGGGGGAGTGCCATGGTCAGTTGCTCCTGTTAGGCGTTGATGCGGTCGGCAAAATCGACCAGGTAGCGGTCGGTAATGCGCTGCTGCAGCATGAGGTTTTCCAGCGGGGGCACCGGCGTGTAGTCGTAGTCGATGTAGAGCTTGCCGCTTTTTAGCACTTCCTTACTGTTTAGCTCGGGGTCGAACCAGGCTTCACCGCCCAGGATGTAGCCTTTGCGGGTGAGCTCGCGGAACTTGGCGTTGATGCCTTCGATAATGTCGCGCACCAAGCTGGGGTGCATGGGCTTATCCACTGCCCACAAATGCGCTTCCGCGATGGTGTCGGCGAGGACTTGCGCGGTGCGGGTGTAGGATTCAAACGCGAACAGCGGGTCTTCGGTACAGGTGCGAGAGCCCCAGAAACGGAAGCCGCTTTTGTTGATCAGCGTGGTGACCTCGGCGGCATTGAGATACCCGGCATCGGTGGCGGGGTCTTGGAGATCCCAGAACACATCGTGGGTAATGCCGGTGACGCTGTTTACAGGCATGTTCGAGAGAGTTTTGTGCCAGCCGATTTCGTTATCCAACCGGGCGCGGTGGCCGAGCGCCTTGGCAACGGCGGAGAGTGGGCGGCTTTCCTGGGCGTTCACATCGAAGTTCTGGAAGTTGGGCCAGATCACCATGGCTTCCCGTTCGCCGAAGTTCTCGCGGTACATCACCGCTTCTTCCTTGGTTTCGCAGCCGTGGGCGGCCACGTAGGCGAAGGCGCGTAGCTTGATGGCCACGCTGATCAGGGCGGTGGCGACGTTTTCGTTATCCAGATCCGGCACGCCTAGAATGCGCGGTTTCACGCCAAAGCGCTGTTCGGCGGCGAGCAGGGCTTGAATGCCGGTTTTCTGACCGGTGGCGGTCACGCTGCCAATGATGTTGGCGGTGGTTTCGGCTTCGTCCTGGCCTTCTGCCACGCGCACCACCACACATAGGGCGCGGGTTTCTTCGACAATGGCACGAAGCGAACGGGCCAGGGTGCCGGTGGTGCCCGCCGCGCCAATGGCGGAGTAAATATCTGTGACCAGCACCGGGGTATCGAGGGGGAAGCGTTCGGCGTCTGCCTCCGGGCCGGTGGCCACCAGCCCGATAACGGCGGTGGCCACGGTGCGAATGGGGCGCGTGCCTTCGTTAATTTCGACGACGCGGACGCCGTGATGGTAATCCTGGGCCATGCTTGTCTCCTGCGCAGGTTCAAGCGGGGTTCTGTTGAGGTGTGCTGCTATGGTGGGCAGGCTTCGCGCGGGAGGGTAGTGGCGGGCGTTGTGCGGGAGGTGGGGGACAGAAAGCTGTGGATAGCGGACACAAAAAAGCCCGCCGAGGCGGGCTGAATCAGCTTAATCAGTCAGTTGTTCGGCCCTAAACGTGGGGTCTAATATAAATTGAAAGACGGGGGCAATGGTTATAGAACCATCTTGGTTGTATATAGGTCCGTTAAGGACAGATTGATATCCCCACATGTGCGGCGCACGCTTACGGTATCCAGGTGAAGACCAATATTCTTGAGACAACTTTAAAAGAGCATCTTCGTTGAACTCAAGCTGTGAGCCAAGCACTGCCCAACCATTTTGAGTAAACAGCATTGAATGTCTTTCAGCAGCGGCCAACACATAAGAGGGTGGCAATTGAAGCCCATTACATATCCGTAGATACACCTCAAATGTCATAGGACTTCTGCCAGTTTCTATCTTAGTCCATGCATTGGGCGTCTTCCCCGCCATCTCTCCTAGCTGGGCTTGGTGTATGTTTCGCTCATGCCTGACCTCTTTTAGCAAGATAATTATAAAGCTAAGCAAGCAAGTTACTTTTGTTTCATCGTTGGTCATCGTGCTGTTCCTTTGGTTAGGGGCGTTACGTTCTTGCATACTCACAATATATGAATCTTCAGGTTCTCGTCAAGAATGTCGAAATTATTTTTTGTATTTTATTTTTGAATGTGGTTGTTCTTTTGTATGATTTTTAATCATTGCTGATCGAAAAACAATATGGTTCGTGCATTGGCGAGCCATATATTTTGCTAAGTGCTCAGATTAACTATGGGCTGTTTAGGTTGAGCTGCTCAATGGCCTGCATGCAAGCTCTCCTGGTCACTTCAATGGTATTGACAGTCTCCATACGTTCAAAAAGTTGACTAACCATAATTTACCTTTAAGGTTTCCCGGCAAACTAAACCTCAAAACTAAAAAATGACGTAGCAAGGGGAACACATGAAGTACTTGAAAATTATCGGGTTGTTGGCTGGATTAGCGCTGTTGCACGGCTGTGCGGCCGTACCCGAATCTCATAAGCTGGCCTATGAACCGCAGCCAGACGTTACCCCTGTTGAGGGTGCTTCGCAGGTCGCGGTCAATGTTGTGGTTGAGGATGCGCGTGAGGATCAGCGCCGTATCAGTCATAAACGACACAGCTGGGGCTTTCCGATGGCATCGATTCATAGTGAGGAGCCAGTAGAAGAAGCCGTGAAAGCTGCCATCGAGCAGGAGTTGTTAGCTAGAGGGTTTGGGTTAGACGGTGATGCTTCTGTCATTATTCAAGGCGATATCACCGAGCTGTACTCGAACTTACACCTGATAGACACCTTCTTTACAGGCAAGGCGGTAGGTAAGTCTACGATTCAGCTAGAGGTGATGTTAGAAGCCGATGAGGTGCTGTTCAGCAGAGAAATATCCGTTGCCCCTGAATATAAAGGCCTGATGTACCAGTCTGCGTCTAACCTAGCCAGGCCTGTAGAATTGGCGATTGAAGAAACGCTCGATGAGCTGTTTGATGATCCGTTGTTTATGGATGCTTTGTTGAGCGATAGCCATGTCAGTGGCATTAGGTAACGTATCGTTCTAGTTCCGAAGAGTGAAGCCCGCCAATATTGGCGGGCTTCATTCGTTTAGGGTAGGTGTTACGCTTCTGGCGGTCGGTAGCGATTGAGCTGCTCAATGGCTTGCTGGGCCGCTTCTTCTGCGGCTTCGATGGTGTCAGCGCGTTGCACCGCTGCTTTACCACCCAAACGCAAGTTGCGGATATCGCGCAGGGCGGTTTCCCATTGCTCGGCGGTGGCGACGATCTCTTGGGCGGCCGCTTCGGCACTGACCTCAAACATGGCCATGTGGTCGCTGACGCTGGAAGGGATGGCCGTTTCATCCTTGCCGTTAGCCAACCATGCTTCAGCCTCTTGCTTGGCCAGCAGGTACTCCTGATCGATATAGCTGCCGGGGCTAACGAAAGCGGCGCGGGCGTTGCCTGCGGCGGTGTCGACCTGACGACCTAAGACTTTCGCAGCGGCTGCTTTGACAAGCTCGATAGGCACCCCTCTCTCCAGCAAGCCAGCGTGATGAAACTCTGAATAGGTGGTGCCATTGTGCTTCATGTTAATAATCATTGAATGCGCCCTTAAAATACTAGGTTGGTGGTCACGTTATCCGTGTTGGCGGAAACAACATTTGACCAATCGGCAGCACCAGCCAGCGTGCTATTAACGACGAATAGGTCAAACGGGATGGAGTCTGAGCCATTGTTAGAGATCAGCTTTTGGTCTGCCGCACTAGAAGGGAGCGTCGCTAAATCAGAAATAACAACATCTGAGTTAGTGATGTAATAGTCACCTTTACCGATACTGCCCGATGCATGGACATGCGAAAACGGTGTGCTATTTATCTTAATGCCGATGTTTTGAGACAAGAACACGAACGTTGATGATATAGAAGGAAAAAGCCCACACTGCCAAGGTTCAACCCTGGTTCCGTCACTATCACTGGTTAGCGTTGCTGTTTCAAAATTCAGCTGAACGCACCAGAAAACACCCCCAAACCCAGGCCTAAAGTTAGCGGCGCGTGTAGCTCCGTCACTAATGCTTATACCGGACTGAACAATAGTCGCCCGATCAGCATCATCACCACTGCGCAGCGCAATGCCCATTGAAGAGGTCGTATAGTACGATCTTGCGAGAATTGAGCTTCCCTTCATCTGGGCGACAGCATCGAGGACATGTGTCTGCGACGCTGCCAAGCGAATTTCAATATTGATCTTTGCCGGTAGGTCGTTAAGGGCGCCTGGAATGGTTCGCTTTGCGCTATTGAAGTCATCCCCGCTGTTCGCATCGCTACCGTTGACGGCATCAACACAAATTATGCGGTCAGAAAGTTTAGCAACGGCTTCCGGAACGGCCTCCGTCGCTTGATCAACCTTCTGATCAATGCCACTCATCTTATTAGCGACTTCGCTGGTCAGGTTATTGGTAGCGCCAACCAGCGCGGCGATTTGGGTTTCTAGGCTCATGTGGCCTCCTGTTCATTGGTGGTGCTGTTTTGAATAGTGGCGGCGCCCTGGGCAAAGGCGTCGGTTAATGCCGTGAGCGATTCACTTAACTGGTTTTCCAACTCGGTTACCTGCGTTTTGGCAGCCTTCTTGGCCAGCTCTTCGGTGATGGTGGTGGCGAAGTTAGGGTTATTGCCCAGGGCTTCGGCGAGCTCGGCGAGAGTGTCCAGGGTTTCCGGCGCGCTACCGGCCAGGGCACTGAAGCGCTGGTCGATCTGCTCGATGGTGGGCACGTCGGCTTTGTTGGCCTTATTGCGCAGCTTGCCGTCGATCACCCCCAGGGTATGGGTGACGGCTTGGCGCAGGGCGATGAGGTTTTCATCGAAGCTCATGGGGTGGCGTCCTCCTGGGCGGCGATCATGCCGCCGTGGTAGCTAATGGCGTCGGTGAGCGCGGCCATCATGCTGCCGAGCTGCTGGGTGGCGTGGCGGGCTTCCTCCACTTGGGCAAGGATCTCCGGCGAGAGGGTGCCGGGCGGGCCTTGCGTGCCGTGGCTAATCACTTGGAAGCGTGGCGGCGCGGGTAGGTGAACCGTGACCGAGCGCGCGGGCATTTGAACGGTGAGGCGAGTGGCGTTAGTCATGAACTACCCCCGGCGTTAGCTGAAAGTGGCCACGCAGTAGGCTGTACACATCACCGGATGGGAACGTGATGCGCAGCTCGTAACGGGCGCCCGACCACTCCGGCGATACGGCGCCCGCTGTTTGCTCGGGGCGGATATGCACGTTGATGCCGCCTTCGCTGGGTACCAGCTCGATGCCGTTACCGGTTTCACAGCTGAGCAGCGGCGCGCCCTGGGTGGTGGCCACCACGAACGTGGCTTCGCAGCCAGTGAGATCCACCGGCGCGGCGCTAGGGTCGTCGCTGGCCCAGGTCGCGCTAAAGCGGTAGGTGGTACCGGCGACCATGCTGATCGTGGGTGCCTGGGTACTCATGCGCGTTTCTCTAACTCGTGCACGCGATAAAGCAGATTGACCTGGCGGGCCATGTTCTCAACGATGGCCGCCGCGTTGGCGGTGTACTGCTCGCCCCAGGCGGCCAGCGAGAGGTTCGCGCCGGTGCCTTCCACCGTGACAGATTCGGCGGGCAGGGCGTCCAGGCGCAGATCGAACGCCAGCAGCAGCGGTACCGCGTTGGAGATGTAGGCTAGCGGCTGGGCATCCGACCACACAGCGAGTAGCGTGCCGTCTTCCAGAAAGAAGCCCACTTCATGCACCCAGAACTCGGGGCCATCGCCATCCACTACGCCGGTGAGGTGAATTTGGTGGGGGCTGACGCGTTGGCCATCGGCGATGCTGACGCGCCTGCGTTCGTTGACCAGCTTGAATTCGTTCTTGCCGGGATTGCGGGCGTTGTCACCGATGGCGATATGCGTAATACGCGCGGCGAGGCCATCGCTCTCGGCATTGAATACGGCGGCGAGGCCCGCCGTGGTAATAACGGGTACAAGAGCTGTCATGTGGTGCTCTCCATGGTGTGATGAGTAACGGCAAATCCGCGACAGGCACCGGCGACTAACAGCGAAGCCGCCGGAAGGTTAGCTTGGGCGACAGAGTCGGGCAGATCGGTATCGGGTGCGTTAGCCATAAGCCGACGAGTGACGGCCAGCCCGCGATAGGCACCGGCGACTAACAGCGACGCTGCCGGGAGATTGGCCTGGGCCACAGCATCGGGTAGGTCGGTATTGGGGGCGTTGGCCATGAGCCGACGAGTAACGGCCAGCCCGCGACAGGCACTGATAATGGCGAGCCATGCCGGTGAAAGCGTGGCGTCAGCCGTTACCTGTGCCGCCCGGCGAGTCAGTGCACCGGCCTCATGCGTTGCCGTAACGGCGATTTCGGCGGTGATCTCAAGTGGCGGTTGGGTCGGGCGGGCATCGTTGCGGGCTAAACCGGCGGCACTCTGGGCGCTGGCCACGCCAACACGACCAGGGCCGAACTGGGCGGAAAGCGAAAAATCGTAGTGGCTGCGCAGGTTCTTGGCGCTTTGAATGGCGTGGTGGATCTGCTGATAAAAGGTGCCGCTGAGCTGGTCGGCTACTTCACGGTTGTCGTTCAGGTGCAGGCGCGCACGGAAGGTGCCTGGCTTGGTAGTCGGTTGCTGCTCAAACCATTCGGTGAGCGTGACTTTGATACCCATGGCCGACAGGGCTTTTTCCACCGCCAGCCGGGTGCCTTTGATGCGGTGGACGGCAAAGCTTTCGGCGATCACGGCGCGCTTGGTGGCCTCTGGCCAGTCGGCTTCCCATACATCTACGGAAAACGCCCAGGCGAGGAACGGCAGCAGTTCCGCCGGGCAGGTGGCCGGGTTCCACAGCGTGCGCAGCGGTACCGGCAGGGCCAGCGGGTGCGAGGCAGCAACGCGGGCTTCCAACTGGCTACGGTTGGGAGGTAACAGGTGGATCATGGCTGCCGCTCCGTAGCGATATGAATCGCGGTGCAGCGGGGCGCTTGGTGGGGTTGGCTGCGTAGATCCTGCCAGTTATGCAGTGTGACGTTTTCCACCCCTTGCACCGTGAGCGCGGCGCTAATGCCGGAGCGGGTCACCCAGGTGCCCAGCTTGTAGCGGGCGTCGGTGTAGGTGTTTAGCTCCCGGCGAGCTTCCTCGATCACCAGCTCCGCATCGGGGCCGGGGCGTAGGGTCAGCGTGGCGTTGATGGTGTAATCGACCCGGTCGGCGGGCTGCAGGGTGAGCCGGTCTGTTAGGGGACGGTATGGCTCCAAGTAGTCACGCACGATATTCAGCAGCGCGGGCGTGGCGATGCCGTCGTTTTTGCGTGATAGCACGGTCAGCACCACATCCACCGGCTCGGGGCTTTCCACCGCCACATCGCGCACATCGGGATGCGCGGCAGCGGCGTGGAACTGGTAGGCGCCCACCGGCCCGGCCACCGATAGCCCTTCAAACGCTAATTGGATGCGGGCGCGAAAGTCGCGGTCGTGTTCATAGCTGGGCGGTACCGGCGGCACCGCGTTGGGGTTGCCGGGGTCGAGCATTAAGCGGGTAACTTGGAAATTAGCGCCTAGCTGGTCGAGATCCCCACCGGCGGCATAGGCAAGCATCACGGCGCGGGCGGCGTCGTTAATGCGTTCGCGCAGTAGCAGTTCGCGGTAGGCGTTTTCCTGCAGCAGCTTGGTGAGCGGTTCGCTTTCAAGGGCTAGGGTGTTGGCCAGCTCTTCCCGTTCATCGCTGGGGGTGAGTTCTAGCAGGCGCGCTTTGCGTTCGCTCAGCAACGCTTCAAAGTCCAGCGGCTCAATCACATTCGGCGGGGTGATCTGGGAAAGATCGATGGGGGTGCTCATGTGAACGGTACCTCCACATGGAAGCGCTGGCCATCGTGGGTTTGGGCGTCGATCTCCAGCATGGCGCGGCCGTGTTGGCTGGCATCCACTTGGCGGTTGACGCGCAGCACGCGCACTCTTGGCTCCCAGCGGGTTATGGCCATGACGCTGGCGGCGTAGGCTTGTAGCAAGGTGGTGTCGTTTAGCGGCTGGTCGATCAGTTCCGGCAGCAGCGAACCGTACTCCCGGCGCATCACGCGGGTGCCAATGGGCGTGGTGAGAATGTCGCGGATGCTTTGCTGGATATGAGCCAGCCCGCTGACCAGGTGGCCGTTTGATGTGCGCATGCCTGCCATGGTCAGCCCCCTACAAACACATTGGGCGAGCCGGTGGCCACCAGCGAACCGCAGGCGACCGGGTCGCCAACGCGGCCTTTGGGGCGGCCGTTGACGAATACCGTTTTGGAGCCCGCTGCTAGCACGGATTCATGGGAGCAGTGGCGCGCCCAGGCATCGGCCACGCGGTGGCTGGGGATGCTGTTCACAAACACATTGGGCGAGCCAGATACCGACGGCCGTGGTGAGCATGAGCCGTGGCCGGTACATATATCGCCTAGACGGGTAGCAGCGGGCATGGAGTTCTCCTATAGCGGCGTGGGGGCCGCCATTTCCTGGCGCACGTTGTCGAGTTGGTCTGACTGTTTGAGCGCGTTGATCATGGCGGCGCGGCTGAGGCCGCCGTCGCCTTTCGTGATGGGGCGCGTGAAAATGCCCAGCTGCTCTTGGCTAGCCCGTTGCCGGATTTGCTCAATGGCTTGGGCAATGGCGTGTTGGCTGGTGGCCAGTGAATTGCCGTCGGCTTGCTCGCCGGCATAGAGCGCCTCACGAATCAGCGTGAGTTCGTCGCGGATCTGCTCGCCGACAGCGATCATTTGCGCGAAGTCGTCGGTGTAGTCGATAGCGTTTTCATCGCTGGTTTTAACGCCCATGTGATTGCTCCCTGGCTTTTACAGGCTTAGTTTTCATAAATGTTGCGGCCCTTGAGGTGCATATCGCCGCTGGCGGTAATGCGGATCTCGCCGGTGGCGTTGATGGTGATGTCGCCAGGAATGTCGACCTTCAAATGATGCTCAATGTGGTTGTAATCGATCACCGCGCCGTCGGGCATCACGGCGTGGAAGTGGTCGCCGTTATCGCTGGGGGCGGGGTGAAGGCTACGAAACAGGCCCGTTAGCACTACGCCTGCATTGAGATCTCCGCCGGGGGAAATAACGATGACCTGCTCATCGACCGTAGGCGGGCACCAGGTGCGTGTGGTACCCGCGCGGCTTTCGATCCAGCGCAGCCAGCCGGTTTTCATATCGCCAATGTCGACCCGCACGCGGGGTGGTTTTGGCGGCTCGGCGCTTGGGTCACCGTAATCCACCTCGGCGATGGTGCCGATGCGGATCAGGTTATGTATTAGGCGGAGTAGTTCGGCGGCGTTAGTCATGCCGCTAATGGTGGTGGCGTTACGCGCGGATGGGTAGCGGCGGGCGTTGTGCGGGGTGGGTAGGACAAGTGACGCCCCCAGGCTTGGCTGGGAGCGTTAGGCTGTTATGGGTCTGGTTCTTTGATTAGGGCTACGCCCTGGGGCCAAAACCGACGCAGTCACGCAGATAGTTCGTGCTCAATAGCGGTGGCCACAAACTGATTGAGGCTTTGTCCTTTGGCCGTGGCGGCATCGGCGGCGTGTTTGTGTAGGTCTTCCGGTAGGCGTACCTGGAACTTGCCCGAGTAGGTCTTGGTGGGTTTAATGCCGCGCTTCTGGCACTCCTCCAGAAAAATACGCAGCGAGATTTCGCCTTCGTCGCGTAGTTTGGCAACGCTGTCGGCGTAGAAGTCGGCCCCGCCGCTCAGCCCAATGAATTCGCCACGGAACATTTCAATGTCGGGGTCGTACTGGATGACGGCACGATAGCCGTCAATGATCATGATGTTATTCATGGCGTCTCTCCGTTCTCTTCTAACCATTTGCGTATGCTGGCCACTGCGCCCTTATCGGTATCCGGTGATGGGTGCGGGCGATGAAAAACACGCACTTCATCAAACAATACAACGGCAATACGCGACCCTTCCCGCTCCTGGATCTCTGCCCCCATCGCCTTGAATAGCGATTCGATATCACTCCAGGCAATGGTGCCGGGAGTGGGTCGGCTAAAAATAGCAGCCAGTGTCTTGGCGTGTTTTCGTTTCATACTAAAATGATACTGAATTGTAGTACCGCTCACAAGAAACGCAACCTAGCGATTGGGAGGCATTAGGTGGTTAAGAACGTTCTCAGCGGTGCGTTCTCGGTCGGCCGGTGTGATACCCACCAGCTCGCGGCGGGCGTATTGGTGTTGTGGGCCGCCTTTCTCGACGCGGTCGCGCAGGCCGTAGTGGTGTACACGGGCGATGCGGTTAATGCGGCCCAGGAAACCCACCTCGGCGGTGTCTGCCGTGGTTTTGATGCGAAGGTATTTAGCGGTGCGCAGCTTGGTGAACATCGCTTTGCGGCGGATGGCTCCGCTGCGGCCGCGTAGTTGGGTGCGGGGTTCAAACGGCGCGCCGTCGGGGTTGGTTTGGGCCTTGATGCGGCTGCGGTTGGCAATGCGCAGATCCCGCGCGACTTCCCTTGCCAGCACCCGCCGCTCTTTGGGGCTGAGCTTGTTGATTAGCGGCGTTAGCCAGCTTTCCAGCTGTTGGAGGTCGTCACTCATTCGCCGCCACCTGGGCTTTGCCATTCGCTTTTAAGTACGTGTTCGGCATCGCTTGGGCCTTTGACGTACAGCTGCCAGCTTTTCGCCGGGCAGGCGTCCACCGGGTATTCAGGCATGCGGTGTTCGGCGTTGATGTCGCCGGTTTGGCAATCCACTTTGGCGACGACGCGTTCGGTGAGGCGGACGGTTAAGGCGAGATCCCAATGGGTGTTGTTGAGTATCTCGGCCTCAATCTGAACGGCTTCATCTTCGACTAAATCGGGCTGGTAACTGTTGAGCCACTGCAGTAGCGGAACCATCACCATGTCGAGGCTGCCGCTGTAGTCGGTAATGATGATTTGGGCATCGACCGTGTATTGGTGGCTTAGGTTGGTACCGCGCGCAAACTTGATCTTGCCGTCATTGACGAAGGTATGGAGCTGCTCGGGGTTGCGCTTTAGTTCTGGGATTGAGGCGAGCAGGTGTTGGCGTAGGGACTGGAGTTTGATCATTGCGGTGCTTCGCTGTGGCAAAGGATGATGGCATCCACTTCGGCGGCGCACTGTGCCCAGGCGGCTTCGGTGCTTTCCAACTGCAGGTGCAGTTCGCCGTTGGTTTGCGGGTTACTCGCTGGCAGGCTGCAGGGGCTCGGCGTCGCGCAGCGATTGATAGTAATCACTGGCACCGGTGACGGCGGGGCGCTTGCGCAGGCGGATAACAGCGCTAGGCAGGTGAGTGTTGGCCCAAGCGCGTAGCGTGGCGTTTTCACGTTGCAGTTCCTCTATGGTGGCCAAGCGGTTGGCGGCGGTATGGCTAAGCGCCGCTTGCTGTTCATCCAGCGCACGGCGTTGGGCTTCCAGGCGGCGGGCGTTCTCCCAAAGCGCATCAATAATCACCAGGCTTTTTTGTTCCCGGTAGTGGGATTCAGCCAGTTGCTGTTCGGCCAGTTCGGCGCGGGCATCCGCGGCGTTGCTGCGCTGCCAGAGCGCCCAGGTGACCAGCACCACCAGCAGCAGAATGGCCAAGGCAGTGAGTAGGCGGGTCATGGTGCTGGCTCCTGCTCGATGCCTTGCAAGCACAGCTCGCGCTCTGTGGCGCGGCGTTTGACCAGGCCGTTTAACTTTCTGCCACCGGCGTATACCCAGCGGCTTAGCTCATGGCAGGCGCCGCGTAGATCTCCGGCGTTGAGTTTGCGCAGCAGGGTGGAGCGGGCAAAGGCGCCTTCCCCCACGTTGTAAACAAAGGAGGCGAGCGCGGCGCGGGTGGGTGGGGGGAGATCCAACTGGGCGCGTCGATCCACGGCCGAAAAGGCGTGACCAAGATCCGCCTGCAGCAGTTCGGTGCAGCGTTCCTGGCTAAGCGTTTGCCCCATTCGTGCCGTGGCGGTGTGGCCAAAGCAGATGGTGGGCACGCCGACCGGGTCGCGGTAGGCGGTGGGCTGGTAGCCTTCGTAATAGGAGACCACGGCGGTGGCGATGCTGAGCGCCCCGGCTGTCGCGCCGATGGCAAGGCGGCGTTTAAGACTCACGGCGGCGCTCCTCTAGGTAGTTCCGGATGCGTTTTAGGTAGCGCGGCAACAGCAGGCCGATTTGCAGCGCGAGATAGAGCAGCGTGAGTACCGTGACCCAATCGGCGGGCGTCATGCCGCCCATATGCAGTAGGGAGACGATGGCCGGTGGGGCGGCCTTGACGCTCTCGGTGGTGATTTCATACGGGTGGCTCATGGTCGCTTAGTTCCAAAGCTGGATGGGCGGTTGGGTGGTGTCGCGTGCTTCCGGTGGTGGCGGCAGCGTGACCGGCGTGCCTTCGCGCAGGACTGGCCCCTGGTTGACCAGGTGCGGGTTTAGCCGCAGCGCCTGCTCGGTGATATCGGCGGTTTTGCCGTATACGCGGTAGAGCAGGGCGTCCAGCGTTTCACCCTGGTGTGCATATACGGTGCGCTTCATATCAGCTCGACCGTGGTATGGCGGCGGCCGACGAGCTCAGCGATGGCCCAGCGGGCATCGGCACGGTAGTCATCAGCGGCCAGGTCTTTGGCTTCGCCGCGTTCGTCGCCTTTGCCGGTGGCGGAGGCGTCGCGGTAGCGCTCCAGGAGATCCGCCTGGGCCTGGGCGTAAACCGCGCGCAGGTAGAGCAGTTGGATATCGCCTGGGCTTTGCCAGGGTTCTGGCGGTATGGCATCGCAGGCCATGCGGCCCGCTTGTTGGTGCGCGTGCTGGTAGTTGGCCAACTGGCGGTTAACATCGGCCACGGCGGCGCGCAGTGATTGGCGTAAACGCGGAGGCGTGACGTTGTGCACGCGCTCTTCTTCGCGGAAGTCGTTGGGGTCGATATCCGGCCAGAAGCCGTTGTTGATGATGATGTCCAGCGTTGGGCTGGGTGGGTTGGTGCTGTGGCCAAGCATAATGGCGACCTGTGGTTACCGACTGGATTAAGAAGGGGGTGGACCGCTTCGCGCGAGGCTAAAAGCCCTTGCTGGGCGGTGCCCCCTTGCCGTCGGGGTGCGACTCGGTTGGTGTCAGGCCTTGGCCTGGCCACCCTGTTTTTTGAGTTGGTTTTCCAGCCGTTGGATGTCTTGCTTGACGCCAATGCGTTCATCCAGCGCTAACGCGGCCTTGAGTTGATCAAGCGCGCCTTCAGTATCTTCGGCGGCGCGCAGGGCGTAGCCGTAGGTCTTGTGCAGCTTGGCTTTGATCTCATCGTGCATATCGTGGTTATCCACGATGGCGGCGGCGCGGGCCATGACGTTGGCGAGCGCATCGGCGTCGGCATCTTCCTTGGCCAAGGCGCTTTTGACGCCTTCGGCGATCTCTTCGGCCAGGATGCTGACGGTGTCCCGGGCGTAGCGGTCGGGGGTGTCGATGTTGTGCTTCACGGCATAGGCTCCAATGGCGAGGGCTTTTTCAAAATCCCCCACGTCGATGCACCAGACCATCATGGTCATGAGCACGTCGTCTTTGGCGCCGTTGCCTTCGCTTAATACGCCTTCCACATAGGGCAGAAAGTCGGGCAGCAGCTCGCGCTTTTTCTCGATTTTGGCTTGGATCGATTTGATGCTTTTCAGCGTGCGCGTGGCGTCATAGAGCGCAGCGGCGTGGAGCTCGTACTGCTCGCCTGCCTGCTGCTGGCCGGGGGTGGCAGCGCCCGCCGCTTTCGCGGCGGTCACTTGCTCGTAGTGTTTACGGGCTGGGCTTTTCATCGGTTCCCCTTATTCGGCTTCTGTCAGTTCGATGTTTTCAACCAGGCAGCCGAAGCCGTAATCCTCGACCACGTAGGCGTCGTTGCTGGATTCGTAGTTTTCGATGCGGTTGCGCTTGGGGTTGTCGATGACATGACGGCGGCGGCTGCCCAACTGCCAGTAGAGCGAGAGGTTGGCCAGGGAGGTAATCAACAGGGAGCCGTCGGGCACGAAGGGGGCGCGGACGGCTTGCAGCCCACCGACGCGCTTTTGGCTGACCATCATGTCTAGGTCGCGGGCTTCGCTAGGCGTTTCGGCGTACTGCTGAATCATCGGGAAGTATTTATCGGCCAGCATTTTGCGGCCCATGATGGCCACCAGGGCGGTGTCTTCCCGGAACCAGGGGTCGATCATTTCGCTCACCGCATCGAATACCAGGGCATCGAGGTTTTTGTAGTCGCCCGCCGGGCCAACGATGACTTTGCCCGCCGTGGCGCCGCCGGTGAGCACGCGGGCGGGGGCGTGAGTGCGGTAGTGGTGCAGCCAGCCTTTGTTGACGTCTTCCAGCATGGGGTTAGTGGTGCGGTCGGTTTCCACGGCGGCACTGGTGCCGTTAAAGCCGATCATGATGCGATCCAACGCCTGGCGTTTGATGATGGCGTTGCGGATGCGCGCCTGAAAATCGGGGAAGCGTGACCAGGCATCCAGCTGTGCCCAGCGAATATGGGTATCAAATTCGGTGCTGACACATTCGTAAGTGGTATCGCTGAGTTCGGTGACATCACGGGTGCTGCGGTCTTTTTCATCGACGTTGGTACGCCCGGCGATGGGGCCGGAGACGCCCAGGCCGACTTTCTGACCTTTGATCTCATCCACGCCAATGACGTTGATTTGGCCCAGGAAGGCACTGGATTCCTGCATCTTGCTCTCCAGCGTTTGCTGGACGCTGGGCTCGACGTTGAACTGCTCGCCGGTGTTGTCGACGCCGTTTAGCTGGGCTAACCGAGTTTTGAAGGCGTTAAAGGCTTTACGGGTATCGTTGCGCATTGGGTTTCCTTGAAGTGGTGGCGTTGGCAGGTATGGCCAGCGCTTAGCAGTCGGTTAGCTGGGCCTCACCGCCTGTGGCGGGTTTACGCGGCGGCCTGTCCTGTTCGTTGTCGAGCTGGGTGTATAGCTCTTCGAAGCGTTTTTTCAGATCGTCATGGGCGGTTTGCAGCTGGCTGAACTGGTCGGCGGTGGGGCGGGTTTCCAGTTCGTCGGCTAGGGCGTTGTAGTGCTCGGCGACCACTTCCAAGGTGCCTTCCAGTTCGGTGCGGAAGGTTTCAAAGCCTTTGGCGGTTTTGGTGTCCTGGCGGCTGAACAGCGCGGCGATCTTGGCTTTCAGGCCTTCGGCGGCGGGTGGTTTCTCTTCGCTGAAGTCGAGCTCAATCTCTACCGCTTCGGTGAACACGTTTTCAGCGTGTTGCTTGCGGCTGGCCAGTGGTGAGGCGCTGCCCGCTTCGCGGCTGAACTTGATCATCTCGGTACCCAGCGAGGCGGGGGAGTCGGTGACCGCCAGCCCTTCCAGGTAGGCTTCGCCGGTGTCGCCAAACTTGGGGTTTACTTCGATGGAGCTGTAGACCTTTTGGCGCTTTTTGTTGATGGCCTTGAGTTCGTCGGTGGGGTCGATCTCGGCGAATAGGGCGAGCTTGCCGTCTTCGACTTCGCGGGCTTCTACCGAGAGCACGTCGCCGAGGGCGTTAAAGACGCTGTCGGCGGTCATGCCGCGGATGTGCTCCATCCAGACGCGGGCGCCGTACTTATTGGGGTCGTAGTTGGCGGCCATCTGCTCGATCCATTCGCGCTGGATCTCGCGGCCGTCGGTGGTTGCGCCTTCGGTGGCGACGCGGAATTTTTTAGTTTTTCCTGACATGTTGGGCTTCCTGAGCGGGGCGGCGGTTGATGTGCGCTCAGGTTCCGCGTGTAAGCGTTTTGGCTCAACGGTTGCGCGTTGTGCGGGCGGGCTAGCACAAGGCGCGGCAGGCGTGGGCATCGCGCGCGGCGGGTACGCTGGCGACATGACGACGACAGCCCCCACCCCGACTTTAAGCGCCGAGGAAGCGCCGCGAATGACCGCCCGCCATTTGTACTGGCAGGGGTGGCGAGTCGCGCGTATTGCTGAGGTGATTAACGAGAAACCTGCGACGGTGCATAGCTGGAAAGCGCGCGACCGTTGGGAAGATGCCACGCCGACCGAACGCGTTGAGCACTCGCTTGAGGCGCGGATGGTTCAGCTCATCGCGCTGCCTGATAAGGAAGGCAAGCACTTCAAAGAGATTGACCTGCTGGGCCGACAGATTGAGCGACTAGCACGTGTAAGGCGGTATCAAGAAACGGGTAGTGAGGCGGATCTCAATCCGAACATCGAAGCTCGCAACGCTGGGCCGAAAAAGAAGCCGCGACGTAATGCGCTGAATGAAGAGCTAATGGAGGCGCTGGAAATCGCGTTTCTCGATTCTTTGTTCGAGTATCAGAAGGTTTGGTTTGAAGCGGGGCATAAGCACCGCATTCGCAATATTCTCAAAAGCCGCCAGATTGGCGCAACGTGGTTTTTTGCCCGCGAGGCCATCGTTGATGCGTTCAAAACCGGGCGTAATAAGATCTTCCTTTCTGCCAGCCGCGCCCAGGCGCATATCTTCCGCAATTACATCGTGCAGTTCGTCAAAGAGGTGTGCGATGTGGAGCTTAAAGGCGACCCGATTGTTTTAGATAACGGCGCCGAGCTGCACTTCCTGGGTACCAACTCCAAAACCGCCCAGGGCTATCACGGTGATGTGTACCTGGATGAGTACTTCTGGATTCACCGCTTTGCCGAGTTCCGCAAGGTCACCAGCGGCATGGCCATGCACAAGAAGTGGCGGCAGACGTATTTCAGTACGCCTTCCAGCGTTGGCCATGAGGGGTATCCGTTCTGGAACGGTGAGCTGTTCAACAAGCGGCGTAAAAAATCCGAGCGCGCCGAGTTTGATGTCAGCCATGAGGCGCTGAAGAACGGCAAGCTGTGCCCGGATGGCCATTGGCGGCAGATCGTGACGGTACTGGATGCTATCGAGGGCGGCTGCCACCTGTTCGATCTTGAGCAGCTGCGCATGGAGTACTCGCCGGAAGAGTTCGACAACCTGCTGATGTGTGGCTTTGTCGATGACAGTCAAAGCGCCTTCCCGCTGGCGGTGATGAAAGCCTGCATGGTCGATAGCTGGGAAGTGTGGGACGACTACCGGCCCTTTGCGCCTCGCCCGGTGGGCGATCGGGAAGTGTGGATTGGCTATGACCCGACCGGTACTGGCGAAGATGGCGATGGAGCGGGGCTGGTGGTGGTTCTGCCTGCGCGCTCGAGCAACGAAAAGCACCGGGTATTGGAGCGGCACCGATTGAAGGGCCAGGACTACGAAGACCAGGCCGCCTTTATCGAATCCTTCCGCGACAAATACACCATTGGTCACATCGGTATCGACACCACCGGCATCGGCGGCGCGGTGGCCGAGTACGTCGAGAAGTGGTTCCCCACGGTGGTACGCTACCGCTATGACGTTTCGCTAAAAACCTCAATGGTGCTGCAAGCCCAGCAGATCATGCGTAAAGACCGGCTGGAGTTTGATGCGGGCTGGTCGGATCTGGCCGCCTCCTTTATGGCGATCAAAAAAGAGCTGACCGGCAGCGGCCGCCAGTTCACTTATGTTTCCGGCCGCAGCAAGGCGACCGGCCACGCGGATCTCGCGTGGGCCACCATGCACGCCCTACATTTCGAGCCACTCGACGGCCCAGCCAGTGAAGGCGCTGGGCGTTCCATCATGGAGTTTTCTGACGATGACGACTAACACCGCGGCGGCCAAGCCGCGCATTCGCGTGCCTGCGTATCAGGTTCAAAACGATACCGCCCCGGCGGTGGCCACCGACAGTGGCCGTATGGAGGCGTTCACTTTTGGCGACCCGGAGCCGGTCACCAGCATGCGTGATGTTTGGTATGAGGGGGTGTGGCTAACGCCGGATGAGTGGTATGAGCCGCCGATCCCGCTAAGTGTGTTGGCCAAGAGCTACCGGGCCACCGCCCACCACGGCAGCGCCTTGCAGGTGAAGCGCAATATCCTGCTGAAAACCTTTATTCCCCACCCGCTGTTGAACCGCCGCACCTTTAGCTCGCTGGCCCTCGACTACCTGGTGTTTGGCAATGGCTACCTTGAGGATGTTCGCGGGCGGCTAGGGCGGCGGCTGGGTTTGCAGCATCGCGGCGCTAAGTATATGCGTCGCGGTGAGAATGACCGCTATTGGTGGGTACCCAACTACATGGAGCGGGTAGAGCTGCCTGCAGGGCGCACCGTTCATCTGCTTGAGCCGGATATCGATCAGACCATTTATGGGGTGCCGGACTATATCGGCAGCTTGCAAAGCGCCTGGCTTAACGAATCCGCCACCCTGTTCCGCCGCCGGTATTATCTCAACGGCAGCCACGCGGGCTTCATCATGTACGTCAACGACCCGGCCCACGATCAAAAAGACATCGACGACATGCGTAAAGCGCTCAAACAGAGCAAAGGGCCGGGTAACTTCCGCAACCTGTTCCTTTACTCCCCCAGGGGCAAAAAGGACGGGGTGCAGATCATCCCGGTCTCAGAGGTCGCGGCGAAAGACGAGTTCTACAACATCAAAAATATCACCCGCGACGATCAACTGGCCGGGCATCGAATCCCGCCACAGCTAATGGGTGTGGTGCCGCAAAACGCCGCCGGATTTGGCGACGCGGAAAAAGCCGCCAAGGTATATGTGGCCAACGAGCTAGAGCCACTCCAAGCCACTTTTAAAGAGATCAACGAGCACGTGGGGGAAGAGGTGGTGAGGTTCGATCCGTATTTGTTGGAATAAGCCAGTGTTGATTAACCGCGATCACTAAAAAGCCGCCTAGCTAGGCGGCTTTTTAGTGTAGGTAAGAAATTAACTCATTCTACGGTTTGATTACCAAGCGATCTTATTTAGGTGAAAGTAGACCCTATATAAATCTTTTGTAAGCCATGAACCGTTGATAACGTCTAGACTAGTTGTTGAGAGTAACGCTAGCGGTGAGTACTGCTTGGTCGCCAACAAACTGAATATCACTCCATCCAGCTTCAGTAGCTGCTGTGTTGAACCAAGTTTTTACAGAATTGGACATTCTTTGTGCCGGTTCATTTGGATGAATAGAATTGTATAAACTGATTATGCGATCCCGTTCTGCTAGCTCAGAAGGGTGGTTTGGGCTTCTATCATTCGGGTCTGGAAAGTCATAAGGTCTAGCCATATCGCGTCCCTCTATCTCATTTAAATTAACTAAGTCCTTTGAAAATATCATGCGATATCATCAGGTGCTACGTTTTTTTGGAGTGAATAGGTGCTAACACGCGCCATCGTCACCCCGCCCCGCCCGCGCGCTAAATGTAGTGGTTTTTATGCACCAGTGCGGCAGCGGCTCAAGCCACGCCAGTGCTGGGCGGAAGGACAGTTTTAAGGGAACAGTTTTTTATGCGTTTTCATGCGCATTTTTGCAGTTTTAGAGGTGGTCAGTGAGATGGTGGGAGGTAGTGAGCCGCAAGCATTTCTAAGATAGGTTTTCGGTGGGCATCCCAGGTTCGATCATCAACCATATGAGCCAGGGAGTGGGGCATTTCAGCGTAGGTAATCCACAGCTCTTCAGTTTCTGAAGGTAGTAAGCCGATCTTGGCGCGCCGATTCTGTGAGCGGATTTCAAACCAGGCGTAATGGTCGCTGTTCTTATCCTGGCGTAGGCGGTAGGTGAAGCGGGTGAGCTTTTGCGATGGATTAACCATTTGCTGCTAGCCCTCTAATGTTTCAGCTTGGAACCTATATGGAACCTAGTGTTGCTACCAACAAAAAACGGCCACTTGCTGCATTAGCTAAGTGGCCGTTTTTTCTGGAATTTTTGGTCGGAATAGCAGGATTCGAACCTACGACCTCTGCCTCCCGAAGGCAGCGCTCTACCAAGCTGAGCTATATTCCGAAGGTTGCCGAGCAATGCTTATCTGTGCTCAACAACGGAGGTGGATCATACTTAGCCAGACGTGTTTTTTCAAGTCCTCGGCGGTGAGATCTAGCAATTTTTATGCTTGGCGATCAACCGCTAAGCGGGCCAATTGGGCCATGCTGTCGCGGTAGACGCTGGGCGGTAGGGCGTCCAGTTGCTGCAGGGCTTTATCGGCCATCTCTTCGGCGCGCTGGCGGGTATAGTCGAGTGCGCCGGTGGCGTGAATAATTTCCAGTACGGCGTCGAGCTGCTCAAGCCCGCCATCGCGAATCACCTGGCGAATCAGCTTGGCCTGTTCCGGCGTGCCTTGCTCCATGGCGTGGATCAGCGGCAGTGTCGGCTTACCTTCGGCTAGGTCGTCGCCAACGTTTTTGCCCATGGCATCGGCGTCGCCCTGATAATCCAGCAGGTCATCGATCAACTGAAAGGCGAGACCTAAGTAGCGGCCATAATATTGGAGAGCGCGCTCCTGTTCCGGCGTTGCTTCTGCCAGCACAGCACCGCTGTGGGAAGCCGCTTCAAACAGCATGGCGGTTTTGCCCAAAATGGTCTCGAAGTAGTCCTCTTCGGAGATGCTGGGGTTGCCGATGTTGGTCAACTGCAGCACTTCCCCTTCCGCGATGATGCAGGTAGCGCCGGAAAGGATCGCCATAATGCGCATCGAGCCCACATCGACCATCATCTGAAACGAGCGGGCGTAGAGGAAGTCGCCGACCAGTACCGAGGGCGCATTGCCCCAGGCGTCGTTGGCGGTTTTCTTGCCCCGGCGCATATGCGATTCATCCACCACGTCATCGTGTAGCAGCGTGGAGGTGTGCATAAACTCTATTAATGTGGCCAGCGGAATATGCTTGTCGCCGGTGTAGTCGAGGGAGCGGGCGGCTAGGAGTGCCAGTAAAGGGCGCAAGCGCTTGCCGCCGCTTTCGGTAATGTACTGGCCGATCGTTTCAACCAGTGGCACTTTAGAATTGAGCTGCTCGACAATTGTCCGATTGACGGCTGCGAAATCATCGGCCACCACGGCATGCAGCGGTGAAGGCGTTGGGCTGTCAGGCTGGGCTGAGGAGACGTTAGCGGTCATGGGATACGTTCATCGCGGCAGATTGAGGCGGTAACTCCCGCCCATAGTGGAGGTCATGCTATGGGGCTGCCTGTTAGGCGTCAAGACACGCGCTGTGGTCACGCTATGATATGCCGTTATAAGGAGATGGTCGTGTCAATTGACAACGGCCTATGGTCTTGTGGTAAGAGAAGATAGTCGTTATAATCCGCGACCCACTCATCTTGCTCCCTGTCAGATGGCTCCAAAAGGGGCGCCACTCGCAGCAGGTCGATAAGAGCACGACTCGAAAGAGCGTAGGAGATGAGTGCCGTTTAACCGTTAGAACGGCATTAACGACAGTCCGGAGAGCGACATGTACGCAGTTATCAAAAGCGGTGGTAAGCAGTACCGCGTTCAAGAAGGTCAAACCCTCAAGCTCGAGAAAATCGAAGTCGCTACCGGCGAAACGATTGAGTTTGACGAAGTGCTGATGGTCGCTGACGGCGATGACTTCAACATCGGTGCGCCGATGATCAGTGGTGCTAAAGTCTCTGCCGAAGTGGTTTCCCACGGGCGCGGCGATAAAGTCACCATCATCAAGTTCCGTCGTCGTAAGCACCACATGAAGCGTCAGGGCCACCGCCAGTGGTTCACTGAAGTCAAAATTACCGGAATTTCTGCGTAAGCGGTCAATTCCCTTAGGAGGATTTTGCAATGGCACATAAAAAGGCAGCCGGCTCCACGCGTAACGGTCGCGATTCCGAGTCCAAACGCTTAGGTGTAAAACTCTTCGGTGGCCAAGCGGCGACTGCGGGTAACATCATCGTGCGTCAGCGCGGCACGCGTTTCCACGCGGGCACAGGCGTAGGTCTTGGTCGTGACCACACACTGTTCGCACTGAGCGACGGTTTTGTGAAGTTTGAGACCAAAGGCCCGAAAAACCGCAAGTTCGTTAGCATCGTTTCTGCCTAAACGGCTAGTACTATGCTCGCGGTTGCGAGAAAAAGGCCCCGCTATGGCGGGGCTTTTTTGTCGGTTAAATCTCTTTTCCAATACGCTTTACCAGAATGCTGGGTTTTACCAAGATACTGGTGGGAATAAAGGGTTGGAGAAAAAGTAGTGCATATATTAGGGCGGCGGAAGCGGCCGGGAGAATCCAATGCAGTTCGTCGATGAAGCCTCGATTATTGTTGAGGCGGGCAAAGGCGGCAATGGCTGTCTGAGCTTTCGCCGCGAAAAATATGTGCCCAGGGGCGGCCCCGATGGGGGCGATGGCGGTCATGGTGGTAGCGTTTACCTAATTGGTGACGATGCTCTTAACACTTTGATCGATTTTAAATTCCAGCGCTTCTATAAAGCCCAGAACGGGCAGGGCGGCATGGGCCGTCAAATGAGCGGCAAGGCCGGTGAAGACCTGCACGTCAAAGTGCCGGTGGGCACCACGGTGATTGATGAAGACACCCTGGAAGTCATCGCCGATGTGACCGAAATTGGCCAGGTGGTGCTGGTGGGCGAAGGTGGTCGTCGTGGTTTGGGTAACATCCACTTTAAATCGTCTACCAACCGCGCACCGCGTCGGACGACACCGGGTACCGACGGTGACCGCCGCAACCTGCGCTTGGAAATGAAGGTAATGGCCGATGTGGGCCTGCTGGGCATGCCCAACGCGGGTAAGTCGACGCTGATTCGTTCGGTGTCTGCCGCCAAGCCCAAGGTTGCCAACTACCCGTTCACGACCTTAGTGCCCAACTTGGGCGTGGTAAAACTGGGTATGCACGAGCACTTCGTAATGGCCGATGTACCCGGCTTGATTGAAGGAGCCTCTGATGGCGCCGGTTTAGGGCTGCGCTTCCTGAAGCACTTAACCCGCACGCGGCTGCTATTCCACGTGGTCGACGTCGCACCGTTTGACGAGTCCGACCCGGTGGAAGCGGCAAAAGCCATTGTTCATGAGTTGGGGCAGTTTTCTCCGGCGCTTTCTGAGCGGCCGCGCTGGCTGGTGCTGAACAAGTTTGACCTGCTGCCGGAAGATGAGCGTGAAGAGCGCGCCCAGAAGATTATTCAGGCGCTCAACTGGGAAGGCCCGGTGTTTCGCATTTCGGCGATCAGCAGCGACGGCACCGATAAACTGGTTCAGGCGGCTTACCGCTGGTTGACCGAGCAGCGCCGCCTTGAGCACGAAGATGAAGAGGCGTTGGCCCGTGAAGAAGAGATGCGCCGCCGCATGGAAGAGGAGTCGGTTGCGCGTACCGAAGCTCGCCTGGGCCGTCGGCGTAAGCGGGACGATGAAGATGACGAAGACTTCGACGACGATGATTACGACGTTGAAGTCGAATACGCCCCTTAGTGGTATTGAGCGGGTGCATTCGGTAGTAAGCTGAAATCGGTAGTATGCAAAAAGGGGGCTGCGTTCGCGCGGCCCCTTTTATGGGCGTCTGATTAAGTTGCAAGTGGCTGATTTAGTGATGAGTACCTGATTAAGTTGTTAGCGTCTGATTGAGGTGGGTCGCATGGAAAGTAACGAGCAAATCCTGGGCCGCAGCGCGCTCAGCCGTGCACGGCGGGTCGTGGTGAAGATTGGTAGTGCGCTGCTGACTAACGATGGCCGCGGCCTGGACGAACCCGCCATCGGTGGCTGGGTGGATCAAATTGCCGCTTTGCACCAGAAGGGGATTGAAGTGGTGCTGGTCTCTTCCGGCGCCGTGGCGGCTGGCATGGTGCGCCTTGGCTGGCAGGTGCGCCCCAGCGCCGTGCATGAACTGCAGGCGGCTGCGGCGGTAGGCCAAAATGGCCTGACCCAATGCTACGAGCAGCACTTTGCCCGCCACGACATGCTCACCGCGCAGATTCTGCTTACTCATGATGATCTTTCCAACCGCAAGCGCTACCTGAATGCGCTCTCAGCGCTGCGTACGTTGGTAGAGATGCGCGTGGTGCCGGTGATCAATGAAAACGACACCGTAGTCACTGATGAGATTCGCTTTGGCGACAACGACACCCTAGGCGCGCTGGTTGCTAACCTACTGGAAGCGGATGCGCTGCTGCTATTGACCGACCAGGAAGGCCTGTTTGACGCCGACCCACGGCACAACCCCAATGCCCAGATGATTGCCGAAGGGCGCGCCGACGACCCACGCTTAGCCGCCGTCGCAGGCAGCGGTGGCGCGCTGGGGCGGGGCGGTATGACCACCAAGGTGCGCGCGGCGCAGTTGGCGGCGCGTTCCGGGGCGGTCACGGTGATTGCCAGTGGCCGCCAGCCCGACGTTATCAACCGGATAATGTCGGGCGAAGCGCTAGGCACGCTGCTGCGTCCTGACCAAGTGCCCATGGCGGCGCGCAAGCGCTGGCTGGCGGGTCAACTGCAGGTGCGTGGTACGCTGGTGCTGGATGCGGGAGCAGTCAAAGTATTGCGCGATAAAGGCTCAAGCCTGCTGGCAGTGGGCGTGCGCGACGTACAGGGCGGTTTCAAACGCGGCGATATGGTGGTGTGTGTGGATGAGCAGGGTGCGTCAGTGGCCAAAGGCTTGGTGAACTATGGCGCTGATGAAGCGCGCCAATTGGCGGGCCAGCCCAGCCACCAGATCGAAGCCATCCTCGGTTACGTGGAAGCCCATGAACTGATCCATCGCGATAACCTTGTCGTGATATAGAGGCTTCTTCTGGTCGTTTTTCAGTCCCGAATGCGGGGCGGTAGAGGCACTTGCCGGGGCCAGTCATCAGGTACCAAAAATAGCCGCTCGTAGCGTTGTTCATTGTGCTCCCGCTCTGAGAAGCACAGCATCACTTGCTGGGGTGAGCGCCAGGCGTGAACCTTTTCGATAATGGCGGGCAACTGCTCCGCCGCAGGGCGAAAAGCGCTGAGGGGCGGCGGTGCCAACCAGTGAGGTTTTTCCAACCACGCCATGCGCGGCATGGCGGGAAACCGGGCTGCCAGCGCAGGCCAGTCACGTAAGTAGCACCAGGTACCTCGGCGATGGTCTGCCGTCGCGCCTTCGGGCGCTGGCATGGCGGCGTGCCAGGGGTAGTAAAGTACGCCGGGCATCGCCAACCGCTGGGTTAACTGCTCGCCTAAACGCAGATCAGAAACACCCAGATCCCGTGGCGTTAGCCAATGCGTAAGCGTTTCCAGCGCAGGCGCCGTGGTGGAAAGGGGGAGCTGGTGACGTCTGAGGTGAGAGCACTTAAGCGCCAGGCTGTCTAACCCGCCGGGGCCAATCCAGCGGCTTTGACTATTGGCTGCCCCAGGCCCTTCAGGCAGCCCCAGGTAGAACTTAATAGCGACTTCTAAATGTATCGGTGCCGGGTTGTCGCGGGTTCTGTACAGCATATCCAGCTCGCCCAGGGTGTTGCGCTGGCGGGTGATGCGCACGTTCCGGGCGAGCAGCCGTGTATTCGGTGCGTGATCTAATAGCATATGCCACAGGCGTTCGTGGTAATGGCCCATGCGCGTTGCGCGGCTGCCGTTCAACGCGGTTAGCGGTGATAGGCCAAGCTTACGTAGCCAGGGCAATAGCGCTTTCTCCAGCCCTAACTCTTTAATGGTGGGCCGCCCTCCACAGGGGATCGGCGGAGGAAGCACCACAAGATCAGGCGTGGAGATCAGCCAAGCCAAATCTCTTAGCACTGACACCGTGTTGCCGAGTTCTACATTCTCCAGCGCGCCATCAACGCCTTCGTTCAGCACGGATATCTCCTCAGCAACCTCATAAGGTCAGCACTATCACTTTAGCTACATGATTTGTCAGCCTACCATAAACGCAGCGGGCTCCCCGTGGGGAGCCCGCAAAGCGATTAGCTGGATAAATTAATCGCGGTCAATTTGAGTCACTTCGGAAGAACCCTGACGGACGCTGATTTCTAGCTCACGGCCATCTTCGCCGCGGCCTTCAATATCGATGATGCCGCTTTTATCGATATCGAGATCTTCAAATTCAACCATACCCTCCTGGCTAGCTACGTCCAGTGCTTGACGGATATCGTCTTCGCTCATACCCCAGGCACCGGTAATCAGGCGCTCGCGTTTCTCTTGTAGCGTTTCACCGTTATCAAGAGAAAATTCCACATCGGCGTACCACTCATCGTCCAGCCAACCTTCTACCTCTACGCGGCCACGGCTTTTAATGCTAACTTCTTCGTAGTGGCTGAAACCGTAGTCATTGGCGTGGGTCAATACGTCATCAATGCGATCCATCGGCAGCGAATCGTCGGCCTGCACACTCCCTGCAGCCGCAGCAAGCAGCAGCGCAGAGGTCGGGATCAGCAGCATTTTTTTCATGGTGTTCATAGCAAATTCCTTCTTTACGTATCTGTACGAGAATGTCTGTACGTCAATGTTTATACAACAGTGAATAAACGGCATTCAGCGAATGCGACAGTGAATTTATACCACCCCGATACTTTCCTTAAGCTGACAAAGCTGTTCATCTAACGTTCATGTTGCCTTTGGCATGCTGACCCAATGAGTAAAATCCTACGCCACTTTAAAAAGCTACTGCGCAGCGTCCCTCGCCGCAACGTCACTGGGTTAGCCTTGGTGCTGTTGCTGGCGGGTAGCGCGGTGGGTGACCAGCATTGGGAGTCGCTACACGGTGAAGTGCGCCGCGGTGAGGTTGTGCCTCTCGACACTATTTTGGACTGGCTGGAAGCGCACTATATAGGGGAAGTACTGGAGGTTGAGGTGGAACGTGAAGGGGGTTATGTCGAGTATGAGATCAAATTGCTTGGCCCCCAGGGCCAAGTGGTCGAGTTCGAGTTTGATGGCCATAACGGCCAATTGATGGCCATTGAAGGGGTGCGTATCAATGATATGCGCCGCTAGCCTGTTGATGTCACTTGCCAAAAAAGGGTAGTTAGCCGATGAAGTGTTTGTTGGTAGAGGACGACCAGGCGCTGGCTCGCGAGCTTAGCCAAGCATTGCGCGATGGCGACTGGCTTGTAGAGCATGCGGCTAACGGTCAGGATGCTGATTTTCTGGTACGCACGGAAGCCTACGACACGCTGATTCTGGATGTCGGACTACCCGATGGCGATGGCACTCGCTGGCTTTCGGCATGGCGGGAAGATGGTATCGACCTGCCGGTGCTGATCCTTACCGCCCGGGAACGCTGGGCCGATAAAGCCGCGGGTTTTACTGCCGGGGCGGATGACTACGTCACAAAACCCTTTGAGCCCGCGGAAGTACTGTTTCGCCTGCGCGCCCTTGTGCGCCGCAGCCACGGCCATGCCCATCCAGTACTGAAAGTGGGTGAGTTGAGTTTGGATACCCACACCCAGCACGTCACCTTGGCAGGGCGTCCGGTGGGATTAACCGCCCAGGAAACCCGACTGCTGGGCTATTTAATGCACGCCGCACCGCGGGTGGTGAGCCGCACCGAGCTCTCGGAGCACGTTTATGACCGCGACCACGAGCCGGACTCCAACGTGATCGATGTTCAGGTCAGCCGCCTGCGTCGCAAGTTGGGCAGTTGGCGAATTGCCACCCTGCGTGGCCAGGGCTATCGCTTATTAGCAGAAGAGCCCGCTACCGAATGAGTCGACTCAATTCGGTCTGGCCTGAACTTTGGGTAAGGCGCTGGGCAAAGCGCTCTATAAGCCTGCGGCTACTGCTGGCGGTGCTAGTGATGATAGGGCTGGCGCTGCCCGTTGCGGGCACGCTGCTTTCTCATCATTACCGTGCCTCGGCCACTCAGGCCTTTGATGAGCGCCTGGGGGCCACCCTCAACGTCATCATGGCGGGCGTTACCTACGACCGCATAGAGCAACAGCTTGTCCATGACCGGGCGCTGGGCGACCCGCGTTTTGACAATGTCTACTCCGGCTGGTATTGGCAAATCACCGATGGCGAGCAGCATACGTTGGCCTCGCGCTCGCTGTGGGATCAGCGCCTGCCGGTGATTGATAGCGACACTCTTAGCGCTCGCTCGATACCTGGCCCTCGGGGGCAGTCGCTGCGCGTGGTGGAGCGTGATATCTATTTGGCGCCGTTAGAAACGCCGCTACATATTAGCGTCGCCGCCCGGGACGATGTGTTGGCCCGGGACATTGGCGAATTTCAGCGCCTGCTGTGGGGCGGTTTAGTGGGCCTGGGCGTGTTGTTGCTTGGCGTATTGGCGCTCCAGGTACGCTGGGGGCTAGCGCCACTGCGCCGCATGCACGCCAACCTGCATGAGGTGGAGCAGGGGCGCGCCGAGCAGTTAGATACCCGCTTGCCCGACGAGCTGGCAACGCTTGCTGCCTCAATGAACGCGGTGCTGGCCCGCGATCAGCGCTTGATTGAGCGTGGCCGCCATACCGCTGGCAACCTTGCCCATGCGCTGAAAACCCCGCTGAGCGTGATGCGCCTGCAGCTACGCCAGTTGCCGGAAGCGAACCGAGCCGCCTGGGAGGTTGAGCTAGAACGCGTGGATAGCGCGGTACGTCATCATTTGGCACGCGCTTCAGCGGCGGGCGAAGGCGTTCGCTTTGCGCCCATTGATTTACATGCCACCCTGGCGCCGCTGCTCAATGGGCTGGCCAAGCTTGCCCAGCGGCGTGGCATTGAGCTGCGCCAAACCTGGGCGGGTGAGATTAAAGTCCATATGGATGGGCAGGATATTCAAGAGCTGGTGGGTAACTTAATGGATAACGCGCTGCGCTGGGCGCATAGCGATGTGCAGCTACAGCTAGAGAGTGACGGGCAGCAGTTAACCTTGACCGTTAGCGACGACGGCCCCGGTATGAACGAATCAGAGTGCCAGCAGGCGGTGCAGCGCGGTAAACGGTTGGATGAACAGCGTTCGGGCAGTGGCTTGGGTTTGGCCATTGTGACTGATCTTGTCGCTCTGTATAGCGGCCAACTGCACCTTAGCCGCGCCAGCACTGGTGGGTTAAAAGTCGTGGTGGAGCTGCCCGTCGTCGCGCGTAATCGTCTCGTATAAATAATGGAGACCGCACCGAATGAATCGTACAGATACGCTGCCCGATATAGTCGCCGGCCCCCTATTAAGACGTATCAGCACTACACGGCTGGTACTTTGGCTCGTCGCCACTCGGCCACTGAACATGGCATTAGTGCTGCGCCCAGGGCACGCCGATAGCCAGTCAATCGGCTTAGCGCACCACCAGCAGTGCATCCCCATCGGTCAGCGGGCCTTTATCTACCTAATTGATTGTGAGCTTGATTCAGCGCTGCCCTGTGACGAGCGCATCGAGTACGACCTGCAGGTGGAAACCCAGCAGGGCGAGTGGCGCTCTCTGCCCGAGTGGGCGCCGTGGCTCTGTTATGATGGCGCCGCCTATCCTGCCTTTGTGATTGCATCCCGCCATCACCGCCTGATGCATGGCTCCTGCCGCAAGCCCCATCACGACAGTGCCGATGGCCTGGTGCGCGCCGACAGTTGGCTTGCTGAGCAGCAGTCAGCGCCCACCGAGTGGCCCGCTTGGCTGCTGATGACCGGTGACCAGGTGTACGCCGACGACGTGGCCGGGCCGATGCTACGCGCCGTGCATGCGTTGATTGAGCGGTTAGGGCTGGTGGATGAGCGGCTGGAAGGCGCGACTGTCGACGATAGCCAGGCGCTCTACCGCTCGCCGGATAGCTACTATCGGCGCGCGGAGCTGCTGCCCGATGTGACCAGCAACGCGGCACTGCGCGAGCGCTTCTTCGGCGGTGTCAAAAAGCCAGTGTTTACCTCGGCGAATGCCCATAATCACTTGATGACGCTGGCTGAAATGCTCGCCATGTACTGCCTGGTGTGGTCGCCGGTGCCCTGGCAGGTGATTGCCCCTAAAGCGCCTGCCTTAGATGAAAAAGACGCCGAGCTCTATCGTCAGGAGCAGGCGGTAATCGATGCCTTTGCTGAAGGCTTGCCCCAGTGTGCGCGGTTGATGGCGCACCTGCCCAGCCTGATGATCTTCGATGACCACGACGTTACCGACGACTGGAACCTAACCGCCGACTGGGAGCGCGCCGCCTACGGTCACCCGTTCTCTAAACGTATTATCGGTAACGCTCTGGTGGCCTATCTGCTTTGCCAAGCCTGGGGTAACGATCCGGATAAATTGAACCCGTTAGCCCATCATGCCTTGACCCTGCTGGGTGATGGCGAACAACCGCTAGTCTGCGCTGAACAGGATGGGCTGATCGAGCGATTGCTGCGTTTTCAGGGCTGGGAGTTTCAGGTGCCCGGCACTCCCGCACTAATCGTGCTGGATACCCGCACCCGACGCTGGCGCAGCGAACGCAGCCCGCATCGGCCTTCAGGCTTGATGGACTGGGAGGCGCTAATGGAAATGCAGCAGGCGCTAATGGGGGCCAAAAGTGCGGTGATTGTCTCTCCCGCACCGATGTTCGGCGTCAAGTTGATAGAGGGAATCCAAAAGCTGTTTACCCTTGCCGGTAAGCCGTTGGTGGTGGATGCCGAAAACTGGATGGCGCACCGGGGAGCGGCCAATACGCTGCTGCAGATTTGGCGGCACTCCAAAACCCCAGGCAACTACGTGATTCTATCTGGCGACGTGCACTACTCGTTTGTCTACGACATTGTGGTGCGTCATCAGCGCCGTTCTCCCCATCTGTGGCAGATCACCTCAAGCGGGATCAAAAACACCTTTCCCAAAAACCTGCTCAATACCTTTGACCGGCTCAATCGCTGGCTCTATGCGCCGTGGTCGCCGCTTAATTGGTTCACCAAGCGCCGCAAGCTAAGCGTTCACCCCCGCGATCCTGACCGCGCCAGCGCGGGTGAACGGCTGTGGAACGCCAGCGGCATTGGCTTAGTAACGCTGGATGAAAAAGGCCACCCTATCGATATCCGACAGCTCGACGCCGACGGTAGCGAGGTGGTCTTTCCGGCGCGGGAAAAACCGCTCATTTAACATCAGTGTAGCGTCAACTGACTGATGTCCTTGATGATTGTCATTATAGCGTCACAAAAATGACGCACGCTTGCTTGCAGCTTATCAACCAACTCCAGGGAAGGTGACACATCATAGGAACCACCGCTGGTTATTAGGGTGGCAGAATAGGGCAGCAGGCAAATGACCGCACAAGAATCGCAGTGGTTGCAAAAGATTATTGCAACAGAAGAGTTGCACGTGCTCTTTCAGCCCATTGTGGATGCCAGCCAGCAGGCGATTTATGGCTACGAAGCACTGATTCGTGGGCCTAAAACATCGCCGCTTCACTCGCCGTTACGACTGTTTGAAGTAGCCACTCAGGCCGGAAAGCTGGTGGAATTAGATATACTCTGCCGACGGTTAGCCATCTACCGCTTTGCAGAGCTCGATCTGCCGGGCCTGCTGTTTCTTAACGTTATGCCGTTGACGATCGTAGAGCGTGATTTTCGTGAAGGCTTAACGCTTGGCTTTATTCGTGACAGCGGCTTGCCCCCAGAGCGGGTGGTGATCGAGCTCACTGAACACGTGCCAATCCACGACTACGAGCTAATGCGCCAAGCGGTGGATCACTACCGCACTATGGGCTTTCAAGTCGCACTGGATGATCTCGGTGCAGGGCACTCAAGCCTGCGTCACTGGTCAGAGCTGCGCCCCGATTTCGTTAAACTCGACCGACACTTTATCTCCGGCATTGACCAGGATCCTGCCAAGCGAGAGTTCCTGCGTTCGATTCTCGATGTGGCGCGTAGCCTGGACTGCCAAGTGATCGCCGAAGGGGTGGAGACCGCTGCTGAGCATCTTTGCTTGTGGGAACTCGACCGTGGGCTCGCACTACTACAAGGCTTCTATTTCGCCCGACCCAACCAGCAGCCGCCTTTAGAACTCAATATGGTGCTGCCAGCGAGCACCCAATTAAAAAGCCCTGCGGGTCGCACCACGCGCTCGATTTTACGGGCTACCGATGCCATAACGACGGATTGCGCAGTGCCGTATATCTCCGAGCGATTTCGCCAACAACCCAGCTTGCGCTGCGTGGCCGTGCTGGAGAATGGTAAGCCCGTGGCGGTGGTGCGACGCAACTCGTTTTTAACTCTATTTACCAACCCCTATAGCCATTCGCTTTATGCCAAGCGCCGTGTGCTGGACGTTGCTGATGCACGCATGCTGGTGGCCGAAGCGGATACTCCGCTTGAGATTTTGAGTCAGAAGTTGACCGACAGCCGGGATATTGAGCAAGAGGACTTTGTCATCGTTAACGCTAACGGAGACTACCTGGGGATGGGCAATATCGTTGACCTTTTGCGTGAGATTACCGCGATTCAGGTGCGCCAAGCGCGGCATGCCAACCCGCTCACCGGCCTGCCGGGTAATATCCTGATCAATGAAACACTGGCGGCTTATTTGGCCTCCGGGCATGGGTTTGCTGCGGCCTATGTTGACTTGGATAACTTTAAAGCCTTTAACGATGCCTATGGCTACGCCCGAGGTGACCACATCATCATTTCGCTATCGCGGCTGCTGCAAGCACAGGTAGAGAATGCCGGGGGCTTTATTGGCCATATTGGCGGCGATGATTTTATGATGTTGCTGCCGCTTGAGTACTGGGAAAGTGTTTGCCAGCAAATTCTGCACTCATTCGAGGTGATGGCACCGGGCTTCTATGAAGAGGCTGATCGCCTTCAGGGCGGGATTTACATCGAAAACCGTCAAAATAGAATGACGTTTTTTCCCTTTGTGAGCGTCTCGATTGCGGTAAAACCCATCCATGATACGACTACCTGCCAATCGCTGGATATCGCAGGCGAGCTTTCTGAGCTGAAGCATCAGGCGAAAAAAATTCCCGGTAACAGCCTGTTTGTAGAGCGCCGCGGTCACGAGGCTTTTCAAACTGCAGATTAACTGTCCTTCGCCAAAACGTCACGAAGCGGTCATATAAGTGCCCCATTTTTGTCATCTGGAGTCGTCAGGATGTTGTCATCTTTTAATAACTCTACAGAACGCTACAGGTGACCCATGCAGACATTATCCCTCTCCCGCACGTTAATCAGTGCCGCCGTTGCCAGTGCCTTCGCCTTGGTCGCAGTGAACGCCTCTGCGGATCTTTCATCGCGCTATGTGGATAACGATGGCGATATGGTCGCCGATGTCCCCAGCGATGAGTCTCAGTGGGTAGATCCGGATACTTTAGTGTTTGCCTACACGCCGGTTGAAGACCCCGCGGTTTACGCGGATGTCTGGTCTGACTTTCTGGATCACCTGAGCGAAGCTACGGGCAAAAAAGTCCAGTTCTTCCCGGTGCAGTCCAATGCTGCCCAGCAGGAAGCGCTGCGCGCTGGCCGTCTCCACGTAGCCGGTTTCAATACCGGTGGCGTCCCGGTCGCGGTTAACTGCGGTGGTTTCCGCCCCTTCGCCATGATGGCCGCGGAAGATGGCAGTTTTGGCTATGAGATGGAGATTATCACCTACCCAGGAAGCGGCATTGAAGCCGTTGAAGACTTGCAGGGTCGCCAACTAGCGTTTACCTCAGAAACCTCTAACTCTGGCTTCCGCGCCCCCTCTGCGCTGCTGCGCTCTGAGTACGGTATGGAAGCGGGGGAAGATTTTGAGACCGCTTTCTCTGGTTCTCACGACAACTCCATTCTCGGCGTGGTCAACGAAGACTACGACGCGGCGGCGATTGCTAACTCCGTGGGCAAGCGGATGATTTCCCGCGGTGTAGTTAACGAAGGTGATTACGAAATTATCTACACCTCACAAACCTTTCCCACCACCGCTTACGGGCTGGCGAATAACCTGAACCCGGAACTTGCCGAGAAGATTCAGGATGCGTTCTTCAGCTACGACTGGGAAGGCACGGCCCTCGAGTCAGAATTCGCCAACTCCGGCGAAGCGCAGTTTATTCCGATTACTTATCAGGATAACTGGGCGGTTATTCGCACTATCGCTGACGCCAACGGCGTGACCTACGACTGCGATTAATCTTTAAACAGTACCCCAATACGATCGGCCAGGAGGGCAACCTTCTGGCCGAACCGCTATGTAGATGAGGCACTTCCATGTTGACACTCACCGGCGTTGGTAAACGTTACCCTACCGGGGATCGAGCGCTGACGGATATTGAACTCACGCTGCCCAAAGGCCAAGTGATGGCGCTGATTGGACCATCTGGCGCGGGTAAAAGCACACTGATTCGCTGTGTGAACCGGTTGGTTGAGCCTACTCAGGGCAGCATTCGCCTGGACGGCACGGAACTGACGAAGCTCTCGGGACATAAGCTGCGTCATGCCCGCCGCTCCATGGGAATGATTTTTCAAGAGTATGCGTTAGTAGACCGCCTAACCGTGATGGAAAACGTGCTTTCAGGTCAGCTCGGTTACGTGGGCTTTTGGCGCAGCTTCCTGCGCCGCTACCCGCAGGAGGCTGTGATTGAAGCCTTCCGTCTATTGGAGCGAGTGGGGTTGCCGCATGCCATCGATAAACGTGCCGATGCCCTGTCTGGCGGCCAGCGCCAGCGGGTGGGTATCGCCAGGGCGCTCCTGCAAAGTCCTAAGCTGTTGCTGGTGGATGAACCCACCGCCAGCCTTGACCCAAAAACTTCGCGCCAAATCATGCGTTTGATTCGTGAGCTGTGCGCAGAGCGCGAACTGGCGGCGATCATCAATATTCACGACGTAGCGCTGGCCCAGCAATTTGCTGACCGCATTGTCGGCCTGCGGGCGGGTGAAATCGTCTTTGATGGCCTTCCCAGCGACCTCACCAGCGAGATCCTCACCACGATTTACGGTGAAGAGGACTGGGACACCACGCCTGAACCAATGGACGATGAAGTCAGCGGCGATGAGGCGACTAACACTGCTCCGATTAATCCTCCCTACGCGCGGGTGATGTCGTCAATCGAAGCGGGGGCAGCACGATGAGCGAGCATGCACGCCAGCAGGCGGCGCAGCACGGTCAGTGGCGGCGACTACCGCTAATTGACAGTCCCCGCTTGCGCTGGGGGCTCGCCATTGGTGCAGTGGTGTATCTGTCTTTAGCGCTTGCCTCGGTTGAGGTGAACTGGGAGCGGGTGGCGGAAGGCGCAGGCCGTGCGGTTAATTTTTTAGGCGCCTTTATGCAGCCCGACTTTGTCAGCCGCTACGACGATATCGTCGCGGGATTGCTGGAAAGTTTGACCATGACGCTCACCTCCACGGTACTGGGTGTGCTGCTGGCGATCCCCGTGGGTTTAGGGGCAGCGCGTAACATTTCACCACTGCCGATCTACTTTGTGTGCCGCGCGATTATCGCCGTTTCGCGCACGTTCCAGGAGATCATCATCGCGATTCTGTTTGTGGTGATGTTCGGCTTCGGGCCCTTTGCGGGCATGATTACTCTGGCCTTCGCGACGATTGGCTTTATGGCCAAGCTACTGGCGGAAGATATTGAAGATTTGGATTGGCGGCAGGTAGAAGCGGTACGCGCCACGGGCGCCAGTTGGTGGCAAACCATGAACCACGCCGTGCAGCCCCAGGTCATGCCGCGTTTGATCGGGCTCTCCATGTACCGTTTGGATATCAACTTCCGTGAGTCCTCGGTGATTGGCATTGTCGGCGCAGGCGGTATTGGCGCCACGCTGAATACCTCGCTGAGCCGCTATGAGTACGACACCTCCGCGGCGATTCTGCTGATTATCATCGCCATCGTGCTGCTGTGCGAGTACAGCTCAAGCCATGTCCGCCGCTGGACTCAGTAAACGCTGATTCAGTAACTGCTGGATCCGTAAGTTCTGGCCCCTTAATTTGTCGAGAGTTTAAATGCCTGTTTCCACTACACCCCAGGGTCAGCCGGTTTGGCGGCGGCGCACCACCCGCGCTCAATGGTTGCAGTACCTGGCTTGGCTGGCGGGTGTCAGCCTATTTCTGCTCTGCTGGAAGATGATTTCCGACAACACCATGTGGGTGTTTGTGGAAGATGCCGGCCGCCAGGGAGCAGATTTGATCAGCCGCATGACCCCTCCCGAATGGAGCTACGCCAATGTGCTCTGGAAGCCCATGTGGGACACCATCAATATCGCCACTTTGGGCACCGCGTTAGGGATTATGATGGCGTTTCCGGTGGCATTTTTAGCCGCCCGTAACACGACGCCGCATCCGCTGGTGCGCAGTTTGGCGCTGATGGTGATCGTTTCATCGCGCTCCATTAACTCGCTGATTTGGGCGATGCTACTGGTCACCATTCTTGGCCCCGGCGTACTGGCGGGGATTATTGCCATTGCCCTGCGCTCCATCGGCTTTGTGGGCAAGCTGCTTTACGAAGCGATTGAAGAGATCCATCCCACGCCCGTTGAGGCGATTAGCGCTACCGGCGCGAGTCGACTGCAGGTGATGAACTACGGCGTGCTGCCCCAGGTGATGCCCGCGTTCGCGGGGATTAGCGTTTACCGCTGGGACATTAATATCCGTGAGTCGACGGTGTTGGGCTTGGTCGGGGCAGGTGGTATTGGTCTGCAGTTGAATGCCTCGATCAATAGCCTCGCCTGGGATCAAGTTAGCGTCATCTTTATTATGATTTTCGCTACCGTGCTGGTGTCGGAGTGGATTTCCGCACGTGTGCGTCACGCGATTATCTAGTAATTGGTTTCCTAATCTACAAACTGCCTAGGTCGGCGAGGTTACCCCTATGCGCTTTCCTGAAGCCGAACAAACAACGATAGATTTACTGCGCCACGGCGAGCCGGTGGGCGGGCGTATGCTCCGCGGCTCCACCGACCATCCGCTGAGTGAAACCGGCTGGCAGCAGGTGACCGATGCAGTCATGAGGCAAACGGTCGACGGGCATTTGCCCTACGATGCGATCGTTACCTCGCCGTTAACACGCTGCCGTGAATTCGCCTTATGGCTGGGCGAGGAGTTTGATCTGCCCGTTCAGGTGGAAGACGATTTCGCCGAGTTGCATTTGGGGCAGTGGGAGGGCAAAACCCACGCCCAGGTGTTTGCCGAAGAGGGCACCGAGCGAATGAGTGCCTTTTGGTTCGATCCTGCCGCGGTGTCGCCGCCCGGTGGCGAAACCCTGCAAGCCTTTGACGCGCGATTAGCCGAGGCCTGGCAGCAGCTGTTAAGTAACCCGCCTGGCAAGCATGTGCTGGTAGTGGCGCATCTGTTTGTCTGCAATGGCCTGCTGCGCCAGGTGATCGAGCAGCCGCTTTCGCGGGTACTGGCAATGGATTTACCCTACGCGGCAATGAGCCGGGTGCGGCATGAACGCCATGCGCTGGGTGAAACCAGCTTTGTCGAGTGGATTGGCCGCTAACCATTGGCGGCTAGGCATGCTTTGCGCCATCATGAAAGCATGTTGATTTATTGGAGCGGCTGCCCATGCTACTGGTTCGCCTGTGGCCTCTACCTTGCGGGTTGGCACCTTCTGGAAGGTGGCTGCTTACCTGCCTGTTACTACTGGCACTAGCGGGTTGTGCCAGCCGCGATCTTACCCCCATTGAGGCGCCTCCTAACCGCGCAGGACTCTCTATGGAGCGTGCGCTGATTCTCTCCCATGCTCAGCAGGCCATTGGCACACCGTATCGTTTTGGGGGAAATACGCCCGATGGTCTGGACTGCTCTGGCTTAGTGGAAATGACCTACCGGGCGGCGGGTATTCGTGTTCCGCGTTCCGCCGATGAACAGTTTCGTGCCTTGCCACAGGTGAAAAAACCACGCCCTGGTGATCTGCTTTTCTTTGGCGACCGTCGCAAAGCGACCCACGTAGGAATTTATCGTGGCAACGGCCAAATGATTCATGCACCTGGTAAGGGCCGTGCAGTAGTCAGCGTGCCGTTAGAGATCGATTACTGGCAGGCGCGCTTTTTGGGTGCCGCCAGTCCAGCGCCTTAAGGGGCGCTCAACTCAGCCGCTTGGTAGGCCGGAAAATCCGTCAGACTTTATGACTTGAATCAATATAGAGTTCCTCACACGCCCTATACTCGCGCCGCTTGTCGTTATTTCATCCCCTAAAATTAATCATATTTTACTAAACGGCAAAGTGCGGCAGACTTAGCTAAACGCGTCAGCTGATGCGGACAACAATAATTGAGCACGCCGCTTACCCCAACGACGCTATATATTTGAGGCTAAGCTATGAAAACTATCGTTAACCGCATGTCGATGCGGTTTAAATTTGCCTGTGTGTTGGTGCTCCCCTTGCTTGCCCTGGCTTGGTTTGCTGCGCAAGGCATTATGGAACGGCGCGCGACGGTGCAGGAGTTCGATCGTCTGCACGCCTTAACCCAACTGGCCCAACGTGCCGGTGACGCCGTGCACCAAATGCAGCTTGAACGGGGTATGACCGCTGGTTTTTTGGGCAGCGAAGGCGAAGCATTTGGCAACCGACTACGTGAGCAGCGACCCAACACCGACGCCGCTGTGCAGGCTTTCCAAACTCAGCGTGATGCCTTGGATTCAGCGCTGTTAACGCCTGCTGCCCAGCAACGACTCAACGAAATCGACGCCCAGTGGCAGCGCCAGGCAGCCTTGCGCAAACGTGTCGATGACCTGGATATGGCGATGGGCGATGCGTTAAGCCACTACACTGGCATCAACGGCCAACTAATGGCCTTTGTGGGTACGCTGTCGCATCTCACCAGCGAAGGGGGTATTGCTCGCCAGCTAAGTGCCTACTACCAACTGCTGGAAGCCAAAGATTTAGCGGGGATTGAGCGGGCTCTGCTTTCCAATGCCTTCGCCAGCGACGGCATGCCCGACGCTACGTTACGCCGTTTCTTGTCCTTGCTGGGCGAGGAACAGGCATTCTTGACAAGCTTCCGCCTGTTGGCTGGAGATGAAAGCCGCGACCAGCTTGACCAGGCATTGAGCGGTGCAGAGATCGAGCGTCTCTTGGCTCGGCGCGAATTGGCGATCAGTCAAGCGCAAGCCGGCGGTTATGGTGTCGACCCGGAACAGTGGTTTGAGTGGCAAACGGTGAAAATTGCCCGCCTTAAAGCGTTAGAGGATAGCGTGGCAGATACAGTGGTGGCCCAGACTGTCGCGCTGCGTGAGTCGGCCCAACAGGCACTTTGGCAGTATGCGGTAATTGCGCTCGTGGCCAGCTTGATGGCGATTGTCGCTGCCGTATTGATCGTACGCGTCATTACCCAGTCGCTTAACCAAGCGCTAACCAGTATCGCGACCCGGGGTAGCGATTTGACACAGCGCTTAGTGGTGCCGGGTAGCGATGAGTTATCAAAGCTATATCAGGCGTTTAATGAATCGTCGGAAGTTACTGAAGCGCTGGTCGCTGACGTTAAGCGCAATGCGCAGTCGGTGGCGGTGGCCAGCAATCAAATGGCGCAGGGTAATCAGGATCTTGCCCAGCGAACCGAAGAGCAGTCCGCCTCGCTGGTGCAAACCGCGTCGAGCATGGAGCAGATCACCGCCACGGTGCGCCAGAGTGCTGAGAACGCGCAGCAAGCCCAGCAGATGACCGGTGAGGTGGTTCAAGAGGCAAAAGAAGCCACCGCAGTCGCTTCTCAAACCCAGGCAGCCATGCAGCTTATCCTGCAAGCCAACGAGCAGGTGACTAGCATTGTGGCGACCATCGATAACATCGCTTTCCAAACCAATTTGCTGGCGCTTAATGCCTCGGTTGAAGCGGCGAGAGCCGGTGAGCATGGGCGTGGTTTTGCGGTGGTTGCCGATGAAGTACGCAAATTGGCTAGCCGCAGCGCCCAGGAGGCCAGCCAGATTCGCCAATTGATCGATAATAATGTGACCAAAATTTCAGAAGGCGAAAGCCTGGTGACTACCACCAATGAAGCTCTGGGGCGGATTGCTCAACGGGTAGGGCAAATGGCAAGCCTGATGGATGAAATGGCGTCGGCTACCCATGAACAGTCGGCGGGTATTGAGCAAATTAACCGTGCCATGGCCCAGTTAGAGGAGGTGACTCAGCAAAACGCTGCATTGGTTGAGGAAATGGCCGCGGCGAGCCGCTCTCTTGATGATCAGGCCGATGATATGACCCGCAAAGTGAGCGATTACCAAGTACGCGATACGGCGTTGGCCACCCAGCGTTTAGCCCTCTCTCCCGCGTAGCTTACCTGCCATTATATTGAGCAAACTCTTTAACTAATTACCTCGTCAGCCGATAAGGTACTTTGTAGTGCAAAGTACCTTCGCCGTCATAGGGTGTTATTATGCCTAGCAATACTACTGTCTTCATAATAACGGCTCTATATAACAACGAACCTATATAGCGACGGCTCTATAAAAACGACGAGGAGAGCAAAGACATATGTATGAATCCTTGAATTTATCGAAGGAACAGTCTTTGTCTCAACAGCACTCCCAGCCATCGCCTTCACTGCCCCGCTCGAATGCGATGCCAACGGCATCTGTAAGCCATGCGGCGTCACCCGCTGAATCGGTATTTAGTTACGCCAACGAAGCGATCATTATTACTGATGCGGAAAATCGGGTGGTGGAGGTGAACCCCGCTTTTTGTGAATTAACGGGGATTACGCAGGGCGATGTACAGGGCAAAACACCAGAAGCGTTCAGCATTTTACCGCTGGACGATAGCCGCACCACGCGGTTGATGCGGGAAGAGCTGCAGTTGCGTGACCGTAGCAAAAGCCAGGTGAGCTACCGTAGTCACGATGGCCAGTTTTATCCCGGCATGATGTCGATCAATCGTGTGCGCAATGAGCACGGCGAGATCGATCACCATGTGATTGTGCTCGCAGATCTTTCGGCCATTCCGGCCCATGCCCGCCACCTTAATCGAGAAGTCTACTTTGATGCCCTCACGGGGCTACCCAACCTGCAACTGCTGACGCAGTTGATTCAAGAGTCCATGCAGCATGCAGAAGCCAAGCAGCTCCCCTTGGCGGTGTGTTCGCTGGATATCGACTTCTTCAAAAATATTAATGACCGGCTGGGTCCCACCGTAGGCGATGCGCTGCTGTCTTCTTTTTCACAGCGCATCAGCCATCTGCTGTTTGGCGATGACGTGCTGGCGCGGGTGGGTGGCGATGAGTTCGTGCTGTTACTGCACCACGGTGTCGACGATGACTTTTTCGAGAAGTTGCTGGGCTCCATTCGACAACCGATGATGATTGAGGGCCAGAGTGTTCATCTGACGGCGAGCCTGGGGGTTACGCTCTACCCTAATGACCACGTTCAGGGCGATGTGCTGCTGCGGCATGCCAATCAGGCCATGTATCGTGCCAAACAGCGTGGCCGCGACACGTTCCACCTGTTTGACCCTAACCATGACCGCTTGCTGCAGGTGCGCCATGAGCAGCGCCAGCGTTTTATTGATGCCCTCACTCACAATGAGCTGTGCCTTTACTATCAGCCCCAGGTCGATATGCGCAGTGGCAAAGTGGTCGGTCTAGAGGCGCTGATTCGTTGGCAGCACCCTGAAGATGGGCTGCTGGCACCTGGGCAGTTTTTACCCATCATCGATACCACGCCGTTGGAGGTGGATCTTGGCGAGTGGGTCATTGAACGAGCGCTGCGTCAGTTGAGTGAGTGGCAAGTTCAGGGCATCGCGCTGCCGATCAATGTGAATATAAGCCCTACGCATCTGTTAGTGAGTGATTTTAGCCAGCGGCTTGGCGAGTTATTGGCACGCTACCCTGATGTACCGCCCGTAATGCTCAAGCTCGAAGTGCTGGAGAGCGCCGCAATGCACGATATCCAGGCTGCGCTGCAAAATATGGCGCGCTGCCAGTCGCTGGGGGTGAGTTTTGCTATTGATGATTTTGGCACCGGGTTTTCGTCGTTAACCCATCTGCGGCAGTTGCCGGTCAGCCTGATCAAAATTGATCAGAGCTTTGTCCGCGATATGCTCACCGATCAGGATGATATGGCGATTGTAGAAAGCGTCATTTACATGGCTAATCGCTTTAAGCGGCCCATGCTGGCAGAGGGGGTAGAAACCTTAGACCATGCCAAAGCCTTGATGGCGCTAGGCTGCGATTTAGCCCAAGGCTATGGTATTGCGCGGCCTATGCCCGCCGAGGCATTACCTACCTGGTTGGCAAATTGGCCTAGCCGTGAAGAGTGGAGCTCTCTTGCGCTAGCGGACAATTAAGCGGCTTGTTCCTCTGAAGGTTGCTCGTTAGCGGCTGATTCATCAGCAGAAGAAGTTGCCTCGGCGCCGTTGCTGCGGGCTTGCTCCATTTCACTGCGCTGCATGGACGCTTCGAGCTTGGCTTCCAACAAGTACTGACGCGCTTGGGCAGCCACTTGATGATCTTTGGGAGAGGGATCTGCAGGCGCCATGGCTGCGGCGATCACGGTCTGCATTTTTTCGATAGTGGCTTGGGGGTCATTGGGTACCGGGCCATAATCGATCGGTACTTCTCCCGCGACCGCGTAGCGCTTGCCATCGGGGCCAACTTCATATTCGTAGCTGGCGCCGCCTGCATAGGCACCGCCCACGGTTTGGTGCGCCATCTCGTGCTGGCGAACTTCGCGGTCGTTCTGTTTAAGCTGGTCTAGTAGCCGAATCTCATCCGGCGCCATGGGCGTACCGTCAGCCCGTTTGGGGCCAGCCTCGGCACTGCTGCTCTCTTCACTAGCACTAGTCGTTTTTGGGTCGTCGGTAGACGCCGTATCTTCTTCTAGAGCACGGCCTTTAGCGGCTTGCTCAACGCGCGGGGACATTGTATTCGCTGAAGGGTACGTCCCGGCAGCGTGAGAAACAGTGCTAATGGAAGAAACGGCCATAGGTCATTACCGACTAAGTACGAGTTGGGATACCATGAAGTATTAGCGAGCAACGCCGACAGTGCAAGTTTGCGCTGTGCGATGCCAACACTTTTCTGACACGATGCCAGCCTATGCCAAGTCTATCCCTGCCCTATGCAAACCATTGATGTGGTCATTAATCTTAATTATGATGAATGTCTAGCCCATTACGAAGGGCGTATCGCCAACGTGCGAACCCGCAGCGTAGATGGCCGTTGGGTGATATTTCCCGCCGAAGCAATTCGGCGGGTGGTGGGCCGGGACGGTGTGCGCGGCATTTATCGATTAAGTTTTTCTGAGCAGGGCCGATTTATTAGCATTGACCCCTTAACCGGACGTTGAACCGCCTATGCACCGCCATGGAACACCGATCACTTTAAATGACCTCATTTATTCCATTATTCCTAATTTAAACAGTGCTGAAAAGTTAGTTTTCGCTACGTTAGAAAGCTTGATCGAAGCCGCTTCAAATCCTTTGGACATCCTTAAACGCACCGATCAACGCCAAGCGTTTGGTCTGGAAGTTCATCGTATTCGCATCAACCTGGAGCACCTGCTCGACCGTTACCGCACCGAGTTAGAGGCTGTGCTGCGTAGCGAAGGTGAGTATACCGGCCCGGTAGTAGAGCCCGACGCCCAAGAGGCCGATGCCATTCGCAGCGCTGTGGATATCTATGTTCATGTATGCGCCTTTCAGCGCGGCGAGCGCCCCCACCCTGTGCCTGGGCGCGAATCCATGTCGCGCCAACGGGTATAGCGAATCATTCATCACATGGCATCAACATTGCTTGTATAATGTGCCAATTGGACTTTCAGGGTTATCCCCTTGAAAGCAAACAGCCTGCCTACCCGGCGCTGGCTGTAGACACATTAGGAGATATACCATGTCTGCCTCACCCGTCACGTTGATGGTGGCTCGTCGCGTTGAGCACGGCCGCTACGCCGATTTTAATCGTTGGCTTAATGAAGGACGCGAACTGGCGGCCGACTTCGCTGGCTACCTCGGTTCTGGCGTACTGTCGCCACCGGCTGATGACGATGAATACCAGATTATATTCCGCTTTAGCAGCAGCGAGACCTTAGCCGCTTGGGAGCACTCCGCTTCACGGCATGCGTGGTTGGCGCGTGGTAAAGGCTTATATGAGGCGCCCCATGAGCACCGGGCCACCGGGTTGGATGCGTGGTTTCAAACCGGCAGCAGTGCACCGCCGCGCTGGAAGCAGGCCGTGGCTGTCTGGCTGGCTTTCTTTCCTATCTCGCTGATCTTTCAGTTCGTGTTCGGCGGCGTATTGGCCGATTGGGCGTTGCTGCCGCGGGTGGTGGTGAGCACCCTAATGCTGACGCCAGTGATGGTATTTGTGTTTATTCCGCTCTCTATGCGTTTACTTGCGCCCTGGCTGCAAGGTAAGTGGTCACCGCTGGATCTGCTGGCGCGTTGGCGCCATGCGCACCGTTTATAACGCACCTAATTAATAAGCATTAATTTTGACGTTGCGTTGATACTAATGCTCCTATGATGATGGGCTTTATGGTACTAAGCTAAATGTGCCATTAGAAAAGGAATACGTGTCGCCAGTGCAATGCTGGCGCGCAACTCAGCCCCACGGAGTGTTTATGATCCACGTTCACCATCTGGAAAAGTCTCGTTCGCATCGCATCCTGTGGCTACTTGAAGCCCTTGAACTGGACTACGAGTTGGTGGTTTACCAACGCGATGGCAAAACCCAGCAAGCGCCAGATTCGCTGAAAAAAATTCACCCGCTGGGTAAATCTCCGGTGATTACCGACGGCGATTTTACCGTGGCCGAATCAGGCGCCATCATAGATTACCTTGTTCAACGCTATGGGCAGGGGCGCTGTCAGCCTCCCATCGATGATATGAGTGCGTGGGTGGACTACCGCTACTGGTTGCACTATGCCGAAGGGTCATTAATGCCGCTGCTGGTGATGCAGCTTGTGTTTAGTCAAATTCCCAAACAGTCGCCCTGGCTGATTAAGCCACTGGCTAAGGGAATTAGCGATACGGTAAGCAAGCGCTTCTTAGCACCGCAGCTTAAACAGCACCTGAACTTCATAAACCAGCACTTGTTGGCGCAGGGTAATTTTGCCGGGCCGTGGCCCAGTGGTGCTGATATTCAAATGAGTTTCCCGTTACAGGCCATGGCCGCCGTGCAGTCGTTGGAAAAGTATCCTGCCATCGCTGCGTTTGTGTCACGTATTGAAAAAGACGCTGCCTGGCAGCGAGTGGTCGAGCGGGCAGGCCCGTTGACCATGCCTGGTCAGTGAACAGCCACTATGTACTATTTTGCCTCGTCTGCAGCTCTTCCGGCGGAGCTTCTGCGCAGCATTGACAGCTACTTGGGGCGATGGGGCATCGCCTTGCTGCTTGTGTTCCTTCTTTTGGCGCTGCTGGGCAACCTGTTGCTCAAGCGGCGCATGCAGCATAACCGGGCGTTACTGCAATCCAATAAAGAGATGCTGGCGACTATTCTGGATAGCGTCGATGCCTTTATCTATATCAAATCCCCAAGCTTGGAGTATCAATACGTTAATCGCCGCATGAGCGATCTATTTGGCCTGCCAGCCGACAAAATTATCGGTAAGCGCGATGCGGCGTTTTTTGATGCCGGGAGCGCTGCGGAAATCAACCAGGTTGATCGCAACGTATTAGATTCGGGGAAAAAAGTAACGGTAGAAGAGAGCAACGTTTTGCGGGGTGAAAGCCGGGTAAGAACGTTCTTATCGATTAAAATGCCGCTTTCCATGTCCCCTGGCGCACCTCCCTCCCTGTGCGGTATTTCGACCGAACTGACTGACTACCTCGAAATGCAGTCACGCACCCACTACCTGGCCTTCTATGACTCGCTAACCGGGCTGCCCAATCGACGGCTACTGATGGACTCCTTAACGGCAACCATTGATCATGATGAGTGGGCCACATTTTTCAGTGCGGTGCTGGTGATCGACCTGGATAATTTTCGCTTAGTGAATGATATTCAGGGCCATGAGAGCGGTGACCAGCTTTTGGTCAGCGTGGCTGAACAGCTACGCCAGCGGCTTGACGAAGAGGTAACGCTGGCCCGCTTCAGTAGCGATGAGTTTGTGGTGCTGATCAAGAACCTGGGCGAGGAGCAAAAAGACGCCGCACTAAAAGCCGAGCGTGTGGGGCGGCAACTGCTGGAAGTCATTGCTCAATTAAGAAGCAGTCACTCGTTACCGATCAGTGCCAGCATTGGCATTTCGCTGTTTACGGGAGCTGGTGAGTACAGTATGGATAGCGTGCTGCAACAGGCAGATATGGCGTTGCAGCAGGCGAAAAGCGCGGGCGGCAATACGCTGCGCTTTTTTAACAGCGAAATGCAGACCAGCGTATTGGAACGGGCCAGTTTAGAAGCTGATTTGCATCAGGCGCTCAAGCGCAACGAGCTGGCGCTGCATTACCAAGTGCAGGTCGACCATCAGGGCGTGACTACCGGCGTTGAAGCGCTGCTGCGGTGGTATCATCCTCAGCGTGGCTGGGTATCCCCCGCAACGTTTATCCCGCTTGCGGAAGAGAATCGGTTGATTGTGCCGATCGGTTACTGGGTGCTGCGGTCAGCTTGCGAGCAGCTAGCGAAATGGTCTCATCAACCGGCCTATGCGCCGTTAAGTATTTCCGTCAACGTGAGTTCAGTGCAGTTTCAGCAGCCGGAGTTTGTACGTGATGTTGAAGAGCTATTAGCAGAAACCCTGGCGCCGCCGAACCGCTTGGTGCTTGAAGTCACCGAGAGCCTGTTGATGCACGAGCCGGTGAGGGTGCGTAGCACGATGTTGAAACTGCGTGCTAGGGGGATTCGCTTTGCGTTGGATGACTTTGGTACCGGTTACTCATCGCTGAGTTACCTGAAGCGCTTACCGCTGGATGAATTGAAAATTGACCAATCGTTTATTCGCGAGCTGCTGACCGATAAGACAGACGCAGCGATTGTCGATACCACGATTCTACTTGCGGTAAGTTTAGGCTTAACCGTGGTCGCGGAAGGAGTGGAGAAAAAAGAGCAGTTCGATTGGCTAAGAGGCCACGGCTGTTACCGCTATCAGGGCTATCTATTTGGCCGCCCGACACCCATTGAGTATCTTTTCGAAAGCTATTAAACGGCTATACCAAAACCCCTTTCCAGCACGCTGAAAAGGGGTAAAGAGATACAAGGAAAAGAAATAGTGCCATCTATTTCTCTTTTGATCGGGCTTAGCTGAAGAGCGCAAAGCTCTCAGCGTTGAGCCACATATGCACCAGAATACTGGCGATGTAGCCGAGCAGAATAACCGGCGACCAGCGCAAGTGGCCCATAAAGGTATAGGAGCCCCTTGCCTGACCCATGACCGCCACACCGGCCGCGGAACCAATCGATAGCAAGCTGCCACCAACGCCAGCGGTTAAGGTAATCAGTAGCCACTGGCCGTGGGACATATCGGGCTCCATGGTCAGCACTGCAAACATCACCGGAATGTTGTCTACCACGGCCGAAACAATGCCTAATACAATATTGGCAGCAGTCGCGTTCCAACCGGTATACAGCGCTTCCGACAGCAAGCCTAGATAGCCCATGAAGCCAAGCCCGCCAACGCACATTACCACCCCGTAGAAGAACAGCAGTGTGTCCCACTCAGCCCGGGCAACGCGGTTAAAAACATCAAACGGCACCACGCTACCCAGTTGCGCCAGCTTACGGTTATCACCTTCACGGCTATACCGCTCGCGCTTGCGCTCCAAGGAGCGGGGCAGGCTGCGGCGCAGGTAGTAACCGAAGAACTGCAAGTAGCCAAGGCCGGTCATCATGCCCAACACCGGGGGTAGATGGAGCACCACGTGACACAGTACGGCGGTGACAATCGTTAGTAAAAACAGCAGCACAATGCGCCGGGCGCCACGCTTCATCCACACATCTTCATAAACACTTGCGGGTTTTTCATCCTTGATAAACAGGCTCATGATGCATGCTGGAATCATGAAGTTGACCAGGGCGGGGAAGAACAGAATAAAGAACTCCTGGAACTCCACCATGCCCGCTTGCCATACCATTAGAGTGGTGATATCGCCAAAGGGACTAAACGCACCCCCCGCGTTGGCGGCCACCACGATATTGATACAGGCCAGGTTGATATAGCGCTGGTTGCCTTCGGCCACCTTGGTCACCACCGCGCACATCAAGAGTGCGGTGGTAAGGTTGTCGGCAATGGGGGATAACACAAAGGCGAGACCGCCGGTCAGCCAAAAAAGGGTTCGGTAGTTAAACCCTTTACGCAGCATCCAGGAACGCAATGCATCGAAGACCCGACGCTCTTCCATGGCATTGATATAGGTCATGGCCACCAGCAAGAACAGCATCAGCTCGGTGAACTCCAACAGCGTGACGCGGAAAGCGTACTCAGACGCGTCCGACATGCCGTTTTGGACATACACCCAGCCGATGAGGCTCCAGATGATACCGGCTGCCACCAACACCGGTTTAGACTTGCGCATATGGATCTTTTCTTCCGCCATGACTAATGCATACGCCAGGACGAAAATCGCAACAGCAAAAAAGCCAACGGTAGAGGTGGTTAGATCTAGTTCACCGGTCACTGCAAATGCACTGGGACTTACGCCTAATAGTAAGGCCGCTAACAAAAAAAGCCAGCGACGATATAATCGAGGCTGGCAAGAGGGTTGGCACAACGTAGGCATGTGACGTTCTTCCTCATGGTTAAGTTGTCAGGAGTGGTATAAAAGCGGCCTCATTTTATCAGTCTATATTGCGCCGCAATACCTTATTAAAACGAACGGAAGTAGTTCTTCTTAAGGTAATAGCATCTTTTTTTAGGAAATTAATCTTTTAGGTAATGGTAAATCGTGCAGTAATAGTTTTATAAAAAAGTTAATAGCGGTTTAAGAATTATACTATTGACGCATAGCATTGTTGAAAAAGATTCAGAATTTATATCTTTTTAAGCTAATATTAGATGTCAATAAAACACCCTGGAGGGCATGGGGAGGGCGACCGCGGAGAGTGCCTGTCCGAGGGTAGTCGTGCTATTTTAATGCGCGCCACGCTCTCAGCTTGGTCATATAACAACTGGGTAAGATAAAAACGAGGCCGATTAGAAGTGGCCGCTGGATACGTTGAGGAATATAACGATGCGCAATCCCTTTCGCTCCCTACACCGCACGCTTTTCGTCTCGGCTACTACGTTAGTGCTGACAAGTGCCGCCTTCTCCGCCCACGCAGAAACGCGTGTGACCTATAAATCGGCTTCAGCGGGTACCGCTTATTATCAAATGGGCGTAGAACTCTCAGAAGCGATTCGCCAGGGAACCGATGACGCTATCATCCTTACCCTGGAAGAAAGCCAGGGTTCGGTACAGAACGTGATGGAAGTCATGGCTCGCCAGGGCAACTATGTATTTACCACGCCGCCCGCGTTAGTCGATCAGGCCATGGGTGGGGAGGGAGCCTTTGCCGAGCGTCAGAATCCGCGTTTTCAAGAGATCCGGGGGTTGTTCCCGATCCCCTCTATCACCATGCACTTTGTATTAGCGGGTGATGACGGTGTGACCGATATTTCCACGCTGGAAGGCAAGCACTTATTGATTGGTCGAGGCACCTTTGGCGCCCGTGAAGCGGCTCGTTACCTGGAACTGTTTGGCCTGGAAGAGAGCGTGAAAATTGCCGATGCAGCGATGGGCAGCGGCCCCGATGCACTTAAAAACGGCCAGATTGATGGCTTTGTGACCGCCAGCTCCTTCCCCTCACCCAATGTGATTGAGACAGCCGCCAGCATGCCGGTGACCTTGGTTAGCCTGACTGACCAACAAATCGAGCAAACGGGAGCGCCACGCCAAACGATCCCCGGCGGCACTTATCCCGGCGTGGATAAAGACGTTGAAACCACATCGCTACCGGTGATCGCCTACACCACAACGTATATGGACGATGACACCGCCTACACGCTGACCAAAACGTTTTGGGAACGCCGCGACGCCATGGCTGAAGAGGCGGCGTGGTGGAGCAGTATTAGCCCTGATATGTTGGAAAACATGACCGGCACGCTTCACCCAGGTGCGCTGCGTTACTACGAGGAAGCGGGTATCGAGGTACCTGACGCTCTGCGCTAGCCGTTTTCTTCCATTATCCATCTTCTTGCTGCCACGGTGCTTGCGCTGTGGCAGTCCTGTATTGATACAGTATTGATAGGCAGTGTGGCATGCGTGTTTTTACCTCTTCACAGGCGTCGACCCCTGAGGATGATCGCTCAGTAGCGCCTGGCTGGATGGCGTTAGGCGCAGTCAGTGTAATATTCCATCTTGGCTTGATTTTTTATGGCTTAACGCCTGCGCTGGTCAGCCGGCCGCTGCATATGGCGCTGCTGTTGCCATGGGTACTGATTTATATGGCCAATACACCAGCGCAGCGAGTCAGCGGCTGGCTGCTGACGGTATTGGGTGTTGCTGCCTGTGGCTATATTGCGTTTAACGAAGCTGCGCTAGCCAACCAGTACGGCTTTATTGATACCCACCTACAGATGGGGATTGGCCTGTTTTTGATGGCTTTAGCGCTTGAGACAGCACGCCGAGCCATTGGCTGGCCCTTGCCGTTGGTGGCCTTGCTGGCGTTGATGTATGGCGCCTTTGGTCAATATATTCCAGGCGCTTTTGGTCACCCTGGGCTGCCGCTGGCCAGTATGGTGGGTACGCTCACGATTGCCGAAGGCGGATTATGGGGTTCGCTGACGGGGGTAAGCGTCAGTGTGGTGGCGATTTTTGTGATTTTCGGCGCGGTGCTCAATGCGGGAGAGGCGGGCCAGGGCTTTATGAACCTAGCCAGTGCGGTGGCGGGGCGGCTCACCGGTGGGGCCGCTAAAGTGGCGGTGATTTCGTCGGCGCTGATGGGCTCTATCTCCGGCTCGGCGTCTGCCAACGTCGCTTCCACTGGGGCAATTACCATTCCCTCCATGGTGCGCCTGCGTTACCCGCGTTCGCTGGCGGGTGCGGTGGAAGCCGTTGCCTCCTCCGGCGGGCAAATTATGCCGCCGCTGATGGGCGCCGGGGCATTCGTGATGGTGGAACTGACGGGCACGCCCTATACCCAGATCATGGCCGCGGCGATGCTTCCAGCGGTGCTGTACTTTTTGACGGTCTGGGTGGGTATTAATGCCTATGCGACCCGGCATGATCTAAAGCCCGTGGCCGAAAGCGAGCGACCCAGCGCGAAAGAGGTGCTGATTACCTCGCTGTTTTTTGCCATCCCCTTCGTGCTGCTGTTAGAGCGCATCTTTAATGGCGGTTTTACCCCTCAGTACGCCGCCAGTGTTGCGATTTTCGCGGGCTTTGCGCTGCTCTTCTTTAACGTGACGCTGCGCTTTTCGCTCCCCGGCTTTGCCACCCGTTTATTCGACGCAGTGGTCACCGCTGGGCGTCAGATTGCCGTCATTGGTTCCATTATTCTATGTGCCTCGCTGGTGGTCGGCGTGCTGTCGTTGACAGGGTTGGGCGTCAAGATCACCTCGGGCATTCTATCGCTCTCCAACGACATGCTCTGGCCAGCCTTGTTACTAACGGCGCTCGCCTGCTTGATTTTAGGCATGGAGGTGCCCACCACCGCCGCCTATGTGATTTGTGTCTCTGTCGCCGGGCCTGCCCTGACCTCGCTAGGTTTGGAACCGCTTCTGGCGCACCTTTTTGTCTTTTGGTACGCGCTGCTCTCGACGATCACGCCGCCGGTGTGTGGCGGCGTGTTCATTGCTGCGGGCATGGTGGGGGAGAACTGGCTAAAAGTCGCATTCAAAGCCATGGCGTTAGGAATAGGGCTGTATATTATTCCTCTAGCCATGGTGGCCAACCCAGAGATGATCCAGCTGGCCTTCAATCCTTCCGGCGCCTTGTTGTATGCGCTAAAAGTGGCGATTGGTTTAGGGGCGATCTCTTACGGGGTGATTGCACGCAAAGTACTTTGGCAGCGGAGCGCGTTGGCCGTGGGAGGGATTATCCTGATCTTTGTGGTTTAGCCTGGTTGTTTAAACGTCAGCGTCTAACCGTAGCGGCGAAGAGGCTGCCAGTGGAGTGGTGGCAAACATTACCCAGGTATCCAGCGCAGGCCCCAGTGATTGCACCAAACGCAGTTGCTCGGGGGCTTGGCCTAGCACCTCTTCAGCGCAAATGCCCGCCTCAAAACGTCCCGCAAGAAGCCCTTCTGCCACCGCCACTGTGGTGGGAGCGTCTATGATCTCTGTATAAGCCGTTAAGTCGGTGTAGTAGCGGGTCGCTGGTTGTAGCGCTACTTGGGTGGGGCGAACAGAGTCGCGCTGGGCAATCAGCGCCAGCGGCTTGCTGCCCGCTATAAAGGTGTCTACGGGATAGGCTCGATGCATATAGCGGCCCACGCAGTCGCTATGCGTTGCATGGGCGGTGCACTGTAGAACGTGGCTCACATGACCCGCGAGGAGCGCCTGAAAGGCCGCCTCAAACTGGCTAAACAGAGTCACGATGCCTTCGCCTGAGCAACGCATTCTGAGATAGCGCTTGGCAATCAGTTCATGGTTATTGCCACTAGGCCCCAAGGTTGCAATGTGCACGGTGACGTTTCTCCACGATAAACAATCAAGTCATTGAGCCAAAAACGATGGGTTTTTGGCTCGGCGCAATCAACGACTAGGCCATCTCAAAAGATCGTAAAGCTTAACGCTATATAAGCGGTATAGCCTGCAAGCAGTGCGGCTCCCTCCCAGCGCGACAGGCGCATACCGGTATACAAAAACAGCACCAGTATGCCAGCGGCTCCCAGCATTACCCATTGGTCAAACAGGGCCACGCGTGGCGCAAGGGGTAGCGGCTGTAAAAACGCGGAGATACCCAGGATGCCAAGCAGGTTGAAAATATTGCTACCCAGAATATTCCCGACGGCAACATCCGCATGGCGGCGTAACGCAGCAATCACCGACACCGCCATCTCTGGAAGTGAGGTACCGACAGCGACGATGGTTAAGCCGATGACTGCTTCGGAAATGCCCATGGCCTGTGCCAACCCAATGGCGCCATATAAGAGTAGCTGTGACCCGCCAATCAGCATGCCCAAACCAATCACTAACGCTACGGCGATCATCCAGCCTGTAGTGGGGAGCTTGGTCATCTCCTCCGCTTCTGAAGCGTGCATTTCCGCCGCGGGAATGTGCTGACGGCTTTCACTTAAGTAGGCCCAAACAAGATAGCCGACCAGGCCCGCTATAAAAATTGCTGCATCGATGCGACCCAGTGCGCCGCCGAAGGAGAGCCCAATAAACAGCAGGCTGGCCAACACCACGACCAGCCCATCCCGGCGCAGTGCTAAAGGCTGAACCACCATTGGGCAAATAACCGCGCATAGGCCTAGAATCAATAAGATATTGCCGATATTGCTGCCCACGATGTTGCCAACCGCAATGTCAGGCTGCTGGTTAATCGCGGCATCAATCGAGACGACAAGTTCAGGGGCCGAGGTGCCAAAACCAACCACCACCAACCCTGTTAGCAGTGGCGAGACGCCGACTCTTCGCGCACCCGCCACCGCGCCGCGGATAAGCGACTCCCCTCCAAGTGTCAAAAGGGCGATACCCGCCAATAAACTAAGTCCGTATAGCATGTTGAAACCTCTTCCAGAATGCTCACCAGGCCGCGAATGAAGCGGGTTTTAGCGAGCAAGCAAAGCGCGCCAGGCGGTCGGATTAGTAGTGCCTGGCTCATTGGCAAGATTAAGGCTATTTTTGCGAATTTGCGCGGTTTTTAAACGGCTATAAGAGGCAGAACAACAAATTAAAAAGCACAAAGGCTTTGACCTGCGACTGCCCACGTGGCAGGATGTCGGCAGTTAGTAAGTTAGCAAGCAAGCATGGTTCCAGAAACATTCGAATTCTTTCGGTAGTCTGTAATTGTATTCCTTGTTCTACTCACTATTTATCTGGGTAATACCAGGATTTCTACAATTCGCGACTTGCGAAAAGGATTTAATATCATGGCAACTGGCACAGTTAAGTGGTTCAACGATTCTAAAGGTTTCGGTTTCATTGCTCCTTCTGACGGCAGCGATGACGTTTTTGCTCATTTTTCTGAAATTCAGTCTGATGGCTTCAAAACTCTGCCTGAAGGCGCTAACGTCTCTTTTGACGTTACCCAAGGTCAGAAAGGCCTTCAAGCTTCAAACATTAAGCTGCTTTCTTAATCCTAGCGATTATTTAAGTTCTCGAATCGTTTAGATTCGATGATCGGGCCCCGCTTAGGCGGGGCCCGATGCGTTTGTGCCCGCCAAAAAATATTTTCCATCAAGCACAGCTGCGCCTGTTATTAGATCAGCAAAAGCTCTGCGATCAATCCCTTAGCTTTATAGGTGTTTATTCGCGTAATGTAAAAAACGAGCTTGATTGGTTGGTATGTTATATTGTATCTTTTTTGGCGACTTGTTTCACGAGCAGCCAAAGGAAAACCGAATATGACACCATTGCCACTTAAGGCCGCCAGCGCGCTTGTATTGAGTGCACTGATACTAACGGGCGTTCAAGGCGTTAGCGCCAGCGATCATGACCATGATCACGACCATACTCATAACGACCACGACCACGACCACGACCACGACCACGACCACGACCACGATAGCGATATCTACTCGGGCTATTTTGATGACGACCAGGTTGAGGATCGCGCGCTATCTGACTGGGAGGGTGATTGGCAGTCCGTTTATCCCTACCTACAAGATGGCACCCTTGACGAAGTGTTTGCGCATAAAGCAGACAATGGCGACAAGATCGCCGAAGAGTATAAAGCGTATTACGATACCGGTTATCAAACGGATGTAGAGCGTATCGTTATTGATGGAAGCGACGTCACTTTCTTTGAAAATGGCCAAGAGCGCACGGGTGAATACCAATACGATGGCTATGAAATTTTAACTTACCAAGCCGGTAACCGGGGTGTGCGGTTCATCTACGCGCTTGAAGAAGCATCCGATGATCTACCCCAGTACATCCAATTTAGTGACCACAGTATTTACCCCACCGATGCGCATCACTTCCATCTCTATTGGGGCGATGACCGTGAGGCGCTGTTAGAAGAAGTTACCAACTGGCCGACTTATTACCCATACGAGTTGAGCGGTGAAGAGATTGTCGAAGAAATGATTGCGCACTAGCGGTTACCGCCTAAGCGAAAAACATCTTTTGATGTGTACCTAGAAAGCGCTGGCCGAGATGCCAGCGCTTTGCTTTATTAGTACAGGGTAAATACAGCTTCGTGGACATGTTCTAACTTTTTCCGGTTCGGATTTAACCAGCATCAAGAGGTGTCACTATGCGCTTATCGTCTCTCTTTCTGAGTGTCGGGTTTTTGCTATCAAATAGCTTTGCTACCGCGGATGATTCGTGTGCTAGCGCCAATACGCAAACCGAGCTAAACCAGTGCACGGCGCAGGCCTATCAAGCGGCGGATGACGAGCTCAACGCGGTTTACCAAACCGTTGTTAGCCGTCTGGAGGACAATTCAGCGTCACTCGAAAAGCTCAGAGCGGCGCAGCGGGCGTGGATCGGCTTTCGTGATGCTGAGTGCGCGTTTGAAAGTAGTGCTGTGGAAGGCGGTAGCGCCCAACCCATGGTGCGTAACGGCTGTCTGGAAACGCTGACAGCGGAACGTACCGAGCAACTGCGTGAGCATGCTAGTTGTGAAGAGGGCGATCTCAGCTGCTCTCGGTAAACGGCGGTCAAGCGCTAGAATGCAAACCGTTGCCCCGAGGTAAAGGTGTCATCCGTGCTCGGTCAGCCGAGCGAACAGCGGCATAAGCAGCGCGAACAGCTCCGCCTGGGAGGAGATGCAGCACTTGGCGTAGAGTTGGCGGCGGAAGACCTTAACTGTCTGAAGGCTGACGCCCAGGTGTAGGCTGATCGATAGGGATGAGTGGCCTCTTAGAATAAACAGCGCCACCTCTGCCTGGCGCGGGCTTAGCCGGATGCTGTGTTGCTGATTCAGCGTCTCTCTCAGGCGTTCCTCTAAAGGGGCTGGTGCCGCTTTCATCACATCGTCAGAGCGGTAATCTTGCCAGTGTTTTTTCAGCAACGAGCTGAGGGTTAACTCGTACTGTTGCAGAACCTCAAGCTCACGCCTGTTAAAGGGCTTACCACTGGAACGATCCCTACCGAAACAAGCGGTTATCGTATCACTCTCAGTGATATTAGCGAAAACCGCTACTTCATCCAGTAGTGTGGTCTGCTGGTAGTAATTCTTATAGTAATGCGTGCGTCGAAAGTGATCGGGCGCTATATCCCTCAATCGGCGTATACCCTGAACACCGCCTCTGAGGTGCTCGCGGTAAAACGGATCCAGCAGGTAATCTCCCCCTAGATATTGGCTATCCATCGGTAGATAAACGACAGGGTCGGTGTATTCCCGATAGAGTACCGCTGGCCGGTGTTCGCCGTGATAAGCGATGATGATCAAGTTATCGAATGCCGCTAGACGTTTCACCAATGTGGAGAAGTGTTGAGGCAACGCAGGGGTCGCCAACGCCATGAGGGTATTGGCCAGTACTTCGTCAATTTCGCTATGAGTCACCGATTCCACATCCGAAGGCCCATACCACGCTGGGGTTATATACGATCCGATGAGCTGCCAATACCGTTCTAGATAGGTTGGCTACTAAGCATCTCAGTCTAGCTGGACAGCTGCAACGCCAGCAACTGAGGGTTATTAGCCGATCATTAACGGTAGCAAGCTGGTCTAGCCTCGGCGGCTGGCTTGATAAACCACCTCTTCGTTTTGTGCCGACTCAGCGATTGCCAGCTGTCGGTTCCAACGTTTCCTGGAGATGGATCATGACGGATAACAATATCAAACTGGAAAGAACCCTATCCCTAAAAGCCGTGGTGTTGTTTGGCCTTGCCTACATGACGCCATTGATCGTGCTGGGCACTTTCGGTGTGATTGCCAGCACTAGCAATGGCGCCGTACCCACTGCTTACCTCATCACTACCGTTGCCATGCTATTCACGGCATACAGCTACGGCATTATGGCGCGTACTTATCCGGTAGCCGGGTCTGCCTATACTTACGCACGCAGAGCCATCGACTCGCGTGTTGGCTTTATGGTGGGGTGGAGCGTGCTGCTGGACTATTTCTTCCTGCCGATGGTGATTTGGTTGATCGGCGCTGCTTATTTGAACGCGCGTTTTCCTGATGTGCCGAGCTGGATATTCCTGCTCGGCTTCATTGGTATCACCACCTTCTTGAATATCTACGGCATCAAGCTCGCGTCCAAAGTGAACTCGTTGTTGATGGTCTTCCAAATACTGGTGATCGCGTTCTTCGTACTGCTTTCAATTCGTCACGTATTTGCGACCGGTGGCACTGATTCGCTTTTTAGCCTGGGGCCGTTCTTGGGTGAAGAGGCTGGTTTCACTGCGATTGCCGCGGGCGCAGCGGTGGCCGCTTACTCTTTTCTTGGCTTTGATGCCGTCACCACGCTGACCGAGGAGACCATCGAGCCAAAGCGTAATATTCCCAGAGCCATCATGCTGACTGCACTGATCGGTGGCGGTATCTACGTGCTGGTAGGTTACACAACTCAACTGGTTCACCCAGGTGGCAGTTTCGTAAATGCTGACTCCGCTGCCTTCGAAATTGCCACGACCATCGGTGCGGATCTCTTCGGAGCTATCTTTCTGGCCGGTATGGTGCTTGCCCAATTCACGTCTGGCCTGGCCGCCCAAGCGAGTGCCTCTCGGCTGCTGTTTGCCATGGGGCGGGACGCGGTACTGCCGCCTAAGCTGTTCGGTGCGCTGCACTCGCGTTTCCATACGCCTGTATTCAATATTGTGTTAACGGGCGCCATTGGCATCATCGCTTTGTTTCTCGATGTATTATCGGCCGCCTCGTTCATCAACTTCGGTGCCTTCATCGCCTTTACGATGGTTAACCTGTCAGTGATCTTTTTAGTAAGCAAAGACGCTGACGCAAGGCGCCAGTATGGTGTGATTCGAGGGATGGTAGTGCCGCTAATCGGTGCCCTGGTTAACCTTTGGCTGATGAGTAAACTGGATATCAACGCCTTTATTCTTGGCCTGATCTGGCTTTCCATCGGTCTCGCCCAGCTGGCCTACCTGACCCGATTCTTCCGTCGCGAACCGCCGGAAGTGGCCTTTGATGAATCCGAGCCCGAGTCAGCGCCCACCTCAGTAAAAGCTACCCTTTAAACGGAGATCTACAATGTCCAGAAATTTGCCTGTCCTTGTGGTGCAGGAGGCCTCGCGGCCGCACGGCATTGACTCCGAACTGCTGGACTTCGAGGCCGAGCTGGCGGTACACCTGAGTGACTTCGGTGCTGATTTTGAACAGCCAAGGATGGTGGTTTATCCGGAGCTTCATCTATGCGGTGCCACCGGTACGCCTCAGCAGCGCAAGGAGCAACTGGAAGCCGCTGCTGAACTGATCGATGGCTCCCGTGACCAGCACTTATCACGTATCGCCCGCAACCTGGGGGTATGGCTGCTGCCCGGCACGGTATGCGAACGGGGAGAGGACGGGCATCTGTACAACACCGCGCCGGTGTATTCGCCCGAAGGTGATCGAGTGGCCGCCTACCGTAAGTGTTTCCCCTGGCGGCCTTACGAGCCCTATCAGCCGGGAGATCGCTTTGAAGTGTTCGAAGTGCCGGGCATAGGCCGGGTCGGCCTGGCCATCTGCTACGACATCTGGTTTCCCGAGATGGTGCGTCAGCTAGCGTGGCTGGGGGCGGAGGTGATCATCAACCAAGTGGCCACCACCACCTGCGACCGCGCCCAGGAGCAAATCCTTGTGCAGGCCAATGCTATTTTCAACCAGGTGTATATGGTGAGCGCTAATTCAGCCGCGCCTGCGGGGGAGGGTCAGAGTTTGATCGTCGACCCCGAAGGCCGCATCCGCGCGAGGATGTCCGGCGCTACCCCGGGCATCCTTACCGATGTACTCAACCTGGGTGAGGTGGAGCGTGTGCGAACCTTCGGCACTGCAGGCTTGAACTGCATGTGGTCTCAGTTCCGAGACGATGACCCAGTGCTGGAATTACCGATGTACGAAGGCCGCATTGATCCACGTAAGTGGAGGGGAAAACGGTAAGCAGCCGACCACCACTCTCTCCAATCCCGCGTTATTCCCATCCCGTGCAACGATGCCATCACCCAGGTGATGGCTGTTGCCTGCAATAAGCTAATTGCTGAGATAGCTGAGCAGCTAACCCGCCCAGTGTTAACGTTACTTCTTCCCGCATCTGCATATCGCACCCGGTCTGCGTCCTCGCAGGGGTAAGGAACGAGTGCAAATATTGCTCTGACTGAGAGCCTTCTTATCCATAGTAACTCTTGCTTACCTGACAACATCGACGTTGAAAACCCCAGACCTAAGGTAATCAGCCGTCTTAAGCATCCTATGTTAGTCTGGATTCTCTGGATTCGGTAGGGTGGATCATATAAGCAGCAAGACAGGTCGTGGCCCAAGGTGACGGTGCAGGATAATGCAGCAGGCGCTCGAATTTTGGATATGCGGCCTAATACCTGTTATATTTTTCTACTTGGAGTTACGCGACCAATGATACCTACTCGAAATCAGTGGAAAAAATGGTCTTTGCCGAGCAAGCTTACTGCCGTTGGTGCATATGCTGGCTTGATCGGTTTAATAATCAGCTTGATATCGTTCAACTTTCCTAGCAGTAACGCGCCTGAACCCGAGAACCATTCGCTTGTAGGTAATTGGTATTTAGTCAGCATGAGTTTAAATAATGGAGACAAAATACCAATAGATGACAACGATAAACTGGCAAAATACTTAGAGCTTGTCGCAGTAAATACGAGCGAGCCTTTCTTCCACTTTAGTAATGATGGGAGGTTTTTTAGCCAGCTAATGTACTCAGTTACGATGCCTGTGGATCAGCTAGGAAATATAGATGTTAAGTCTGGAAGTGCCGCATTAGCTGGAATTAGTATTTATTACACGACTGGAACGGGAAAAGTTCTGTTATCGCCATACAGCCATGAAAGAAATGATTTTATAGGTGAAAAGGGTGAGTTTGCTTATGAGATTTCAAACAACACACTTACTATAAGGAACTTTTCATATTTTGACGAGTTCGGAGCTATCGTGGCTTCAAGGTTGCCGGCCAAAATATAACACCTATGAGCCTTCTGCCTGTCAAATAGCCCGCAGTATTTTTTATTGGCCGCGTAAGCGGTCAATATCAAGTCCCTGAGCCAATGATCCTACTTCATCTGTCATCGTTGGCTGTTGGTGGCTTACAGCAAACACCTATTGAGGCTCTTTAACGTGGTAGTTCACCACTGCCAAACCGAGTTGCTCCTTGCAGGTGGGTCTGGGGCACTAGACATTCATCGGTTAACCAGCATCTGTCCTATTCAAAAAGCGGGTTACTTTACAGTCCCAGTTAGTTTCAGGTTCAGCGCCGGTGTAAGCCCACTCGCTCAGGGTACTGATGCACGCCAGCAGGATGGATAATCAAAGCGACGGGCTTCGAGTTGGGTGTAGAAATCGGGTTTCAGATATCAAGATCAGTCAGCAGACACCCTGTTTCAGCACACTCCATGATGATCCAGTTAGACGTTGATCATCATCCTGCTGCGTGACTAACTCGTTAAAAAGCGTTGTTCATCAAATACCTTTTCGTTCTTTAACATGAAATAGACCGCACGCCCTAACTTGTGGGCCAGAG
>NZ_VCQL01000080.1:0-611 GCF_005937175.1 Halomonas sp. ATBC28
CCACTGCTGGTGGCGTGGCGACCGGTTCCGGCCTGGGCCCGCGTTATGTTGATTACGTTCTGGGTATCCTCAAAGCTTACTCCACTCGTGTGGGGGCAGGTCCGTTCCCGACCGAACTGTTTGATGAAACTGGCGAGTTCCTCTGCAAGCAGGGTAACGAATTCGGCGCAACTACGGGTCGTCGTCGTCGTACCGGCTGGCTGGACACCGTTGCCGTTCGTCGTGCGGTACAGTTGAACTCCCTGTCTGGCTTCTGCCTGACTAAACTGGACGTTCTGGATGGCCTGAAAGAGGTTAAACTCTGCGTGGCTTACCGTATGCCGGATGGTCGTGAAGTGACTACCACTCCGCTGGCAGCTGACGACTGGAAAGGTCTAGAGCCGATTTACGAAACCATGCCGGGCTGGTCTGAATCCACCTTCGGCGTGAAAGATCGTAGCGGTCTGCCGCAGGCGGCGCTGAACTACATCAAGCGTATTGAAGAGCTGACTGGTGTGCCGATCGATATCATCTCTACCGGTCCGGATCGTACTGAAACCATGATTCTGCGCGACCCGTTCGACGCGTAATTCTGGTACGCATGGCAGATATTTTGCCTGCCGGGCTAACAG
>NZ_VCQL01000081.1:0-594 GCF_005937175.1 Halomonas sp. ATBC28
GTGTGGCGCACCAGTGAGACGGCAAGCAACGCCCAGACAACATCGCCATTGCGGTTGTAGTAGCGTTTTTCCATTGAATAGGTGTTTATTTCACCGCTTATCAGCTTTTCAACCTGTTGGAGATCTTTATTGAGATCCTCCGGCCAGGTCAGTTGCTGAAAGGTGAGTCCGCGCAGCTCTTCCTGACTGTACCCGAGAAACTGGCAGAGCGCTTTGTTGGTTTGCAGCCATTGTCCCTCGGTGCCCACTAACGCCATACCGATAGCGGAATATTCCATCGCGTTCCGAAAGTGGGTTTCGCTTTCGGAAATGTGTTTGCGTTCCGCACGAAAGGCATACATCACCATGGTCATGATGTTGGCGGGCAGCAGGATCAGCAAAAACGGTAGCCACGGCATATGGCTCATCAGGTACGTACGCGGCGTAGCAAGCAGGGAGGGATCCGCGGCCATCATCAGCGACACCATCATCACCGTGGTAAGGAAGATCAAAAAGGCTTCCATTCGTGGCAGACGCACGGCGCTCCACATCAACAGCACAATAATGAAAGTAAAAGGCCACGGCAGATACAGCATCGAAAGCCAGCTTAACGTC
>NZ_VCQL01000082.1:0-577 GCF_005937175.1 Halomonas sp. ATBC28
TCTGTTTTATGGTGCCAGAAAGGGTGGTATCGCGCTGGGTTTATTAGGCGGTATCGGTCTGGTCATTCTGGTCTTCGTCTTCCACCTTCAGCCAGGTAAACCACCGGTTGATGTCATGCTGGTTATCATCGCGGTGGTGGCGGCATCGGCGACCTTGCAAGCTTCGGGCGGTCTTGATGTCATGCTGCAAATTGCCGAGAAGCTGCTGCGCCGCAACCCGAAATATGTCTCAATTGTCGCGCCGTTTGTGACCTGTACACTGACCATTCTTTGCGGTACGGGTCATGTGGTTTACACCATTCTGCCGATCATCTACGACGTCGCCATTAAGAACAACATCCGTCCGGAACGTCCGATGGCGGCAAGTTCTATCGGTGCACAGATGGGGATTATCGCCAGTCCGGTATCGGTTGCGGTCGTGTCTCTGGTTGCGATGCTGGGTAATGTCACCTTTGATGGCCGCCATCTTGAGTTCCTCGATCTGCTGGCAATCACCATTCCATCGACGTTAATCGGTATCCTGGCGATCGGTATCTTCAGCTGGTTCCGCGGTAAAGATCTGGATAAAGACGAAGAG
>NZ_VCQL01000083.1:0-571 GCF_005937175.1 Halomonas sp. ATBC28
GTACGGCGGCGCCGACCTCGGCGTGACCGGCAAGGACACGCTCATCGAGCACGGCGGCCAGGGCCTCTACCAGCCGCTCGACCTGCAGATCGCCAAGTGCCGCGTGAGCGTGGCGGTGCGGCAGGACTTCGACTACGCCAGTGCCGTCCGGCAGGGCGCGCGCCTGAACGTGGCCACCAAATACACCACCATCGCGCGCGACTTCTTCGCGGCCAAGGGCGTGCACGTGGACATGATCAAGCTCTACGGCAGCATGGAGCTGGCGCCGCTCACCGGCCTAGCCGACGCCATCGTGGATCTGGTCTCGACCGGCAGCACGCTGCGCGCCAACCATCTGGTGGAAGTGGAGCGCATCATGGATATCAGTTCGCACCTGGTGGTGAACCAGGCCGCGCTCAAGCTCAAGCGCGAGCCGCTGCGCCGCATCATCGATGCCTTCGCCGCGGCGACCGAGCGAAAAAGCTGAAATCCGCTGCATGGATGGGTTCCTGCCGAAATAAACGCCAAAATGCGAATGCCGGGAAAATCGTTTCCTGGCGCATCATTTGTTTCAAATCGGAGGGAGTCCCCA
>NZ_VCQL01000084.1:0-559 GCF_005937175.1 Halomonas sp. ATBC28
AAAACGACGTCATTTCACCGGAATTTGATGAAAACGGCCGCCCACTGCGCCGTATCCGTAGTTTTGTGCGCCGCCAGGGGCGACTGACCAAAGGCCAGGAACATGCGCTGGAAAACTACTGGCCGGTGATGGGCGTTGAGTTCAGCGAAGATATGCTGGATTTCCCCGCGCTTTTTGGCCGTGAAGCGCCGGTGACGCTTGAGATTGGTTTTGGCATGGGGGCGTCGCTGGTGGCAATGGCTAAGATCGCCCTGAGCAGGACTTCCTCGGCATTGAAGTGCATTCACCGGGCGTTGGTGCGTGCCTGGCTTCTGCGCATGAAGAAGGTTTAAGCAACCTGCGCGTGATGTGTCACGATGCGGTTGAAGTGCTGCATAAAATGATTCCTGACAATTCATTGCGCATGGTGCAGCTCTTTTTCCCTGACCCGTGGCACAAAGCGCGCCATAATAAACGCCGTATCGTTCAGGTGCCGTTTGCCGAACTGGTAAAAAGCAAACTGCAGCTGGGGGGCGTATTCCATATGGCGACCGACTGGGAACCTTATGCGGAACATATG
>NZ_VCQL01000085.1:0-536 GCF_005937175.1 Halomonas sp. ATBC28
AGCGCAGCCGGTCGAGCACCGCCTCGCGGCTGAGCCCGGCCGTGGCGAAGGCGGTCGAGGCCAGCCCGGCATGGGCGTCGCCGGCCATCCCGGCGAACGCCGCCCGGGCCTGGGGCGCCGACAGGGTCGCGACCGCGTCGTAGAGCGTCGAGCCCACCGCCCCGGCCTGCACGGCTCCGGCCGCCGCGCGCTGGTTGCGGGTGTGCGCCACCGCGGCGAAGTCGAGGTCGTTGCGCGCCAGCGTCAGGGTCACGGCGTTCGGCTCGTAGCCGAGGAACGGGGTCAGGAACGCGAAGCTGCTCGACACCCCGGCGAACCGGCCCTGGACGCCGCCCGCGGCGTTGATCTCGTCCACCGCGATCTCGACGCCCCGTGCGCTCTCCTCGCCCAGGAGCGCGAGTTGCCCGCTGAACGGGAACAGCGCGCCGAACTTCACGTCGGCGGCCCGGGCCGTCGTCTGGGCCGCGGCGCCCAGCGCGAGGGCGGCGGCGAGTGCACGCGCCAGAACTCTCATCGTTTCCTCCCGTGTCAGTCGT
>NZ_VCQL01000086.1:0-535 GCF_005937175.1 Halomonas sp. ATBC28
CCAGTATTCATGCGGGTTCAGCGCATATCACCTCCCGAAAAACCGTGCGTATGTGCTCAATCAGGCGACGGATTCACTTCCGCTTCCTCGCCCACTCGCTCGCTAACGCTCGGTCGCTGGGACTGCGGCGAGCGGACGATACAATCACTGTCCTGGCAGCGCTTCCAGCTCGTTAATCAGCGGCAGTATGCGCGTCACATCAGCCTGTCGCGTCACCTCTGCCTTCAGGAACTGGAGTAACCAGGCACGCAACTGCACCTCCTCCGGCTTTCTGACCTTTGCCAGCAATGCTGCACCCACAATGACCTTCTGCGCTGTGTCCAGACTCCTGCTCTTCGCCTTCAGGCGCTGTAATCTGGCCTCAGCATCAGCAATCTTCTGTTCGAGTGTTCTGCTCATGATGTAACTCCGTGCGCGATGAAAAATCGCATTTTAGCGCGTCACTGGTAGTTTAAAAACTGAGCTGGCATAATGCACGGAAAATCACGAAGTGCACGAAGTGCGCACTTATACAATCTCCACTCCGTTTCGATTG
>NZ_VCQL01000087.1:0-535 GCF_005937175.1 Halomonas sp. ATBC28
GAATAACAGGAGTGGTAACAATGAAGCGAAGCCGCATCTGACAGTCAGAATGCGGCTTCGTAAGCGCGGTTACTTACCAATACAGAAGCTGGAGAAAATCCGCCCCAGCAGGTCGTCTGAAGTAAATTCCCCGGTGATTTCGCTTAAGTTCTGCTGTGCCAGACGCAACTCTTCCGCCAGCAGTTCACCTGCCCAGGCTCCCAACAGTTGCGCTTTGCCCTGTTGTAGATGTTCCGCTGCCTGTTCCAGCGCCTGTAGGTGGCGACGACGCGCCAGGAAGCCGCCTTCCATGTTGGTGTCAAAGCCCATGCTCTGTTTGAGATGGTTACGCAGCACGTCCACGCCTTCACCAGTCCTTGCCTAGAGACGAATTAACGCGTGACCGTTCACTTCACTCATTCCCAGCGTTTCGCCGGTGATATCGGCTTTATTGCGCACCACGGTGATCGGCAGTTTCGCTGGCAGACGGGCAATAAATTCCGGCCAGATCTCTGCCGGATCCACGGCGTCTGTTGTGGTGCCATCGACCATAAAC
>NZ_VCQL01000088.1:0-533 GCF_005937175.1 Halomonas sp. ATBC28
GTGCGGGCAGTAGGTCACGCCTTTGGTGCGATACTGATCTTCGCCCGGAACGTTCATGTTGCGCCATTTTGCACCGGTCGCCACGATAATGCTGCGTGCTTTCAGTACCGCGCCAGAAGCTGTTTCAATCTGATGCAGACCACCTTCAACTGCTGCTGGGATCAGTTTGCTGGCGCTCTGGCTGTCGATCACATCAACGTCGTATTCATCAACGTGAACTTTCAGTGCGCCTGCCAGCTTCTGCCCTTCAGTCTTCGGTACAGAAATGTAGTTTTCGATATCAACGGTATCGAGGATCTGACCACCAAAACGTTCGCCCATCAGACCGGTACGGATGCCTTTACGTGCGGAGTAAATTGCTGCCGCTGCACCCGCCGGGCCGGAACCGACGATTAATACGTCATAAGCATCACGCTTGTTCAGCTCTTCTGCCGCACGTTTTTCCGCGCCAGTATCAATTTTGGCAACGATTTCAGTCAACGTCATGCGGCCCTGACCAAACTCTTTCCCGTTTACGAACACTGCCGGAACGC
>NZ_VCQL01000089.1:0-528 GCF_005937175.1 Halomonas sp. ATBC28
GGTGCGCAATAACCGGTTGGCGTTGGACTTTCTCGGCAGTGGTGGTGACGGTTTCCAGCGCCTGGCTAACTTTGCCGCCTTTCTCGCTATTATCCAACTGCTTAATCGGCTCGTGCTCCAGATCCTGGGTGGGACGTTTGATCTCGTTTTCCTGCGTCATCCGCTCTTTTGTCCTTCTGTCGTGGTCATTCTTAAAAGTATAGTCGGTCAGTCCAGGTACTCTTTCATTACGCCAGCCAGCCACTGCATAAACAGGTTTACACGCCGGGAAAGCTCCCGACGCTGCGGATAAACCAGTGAAAGGGACAGCGGCTCGGCACGGTAGCCAGGCAACACTTCAATAAGCCGCCCGGCACGCAGGGCTTCGCGCACGGCAATGCGCGGGATCTGAATAATCCCCAGACCGGCAAGACCGGCGGCGAGATAGTTTTCGCTACTGTTTACCGTCAACATGCTGCCAGACTTAAACCACTGGACGCCATTAACGCTGGCAACCTCAAAACCTAACGGATGTACACCCAGGTGCGG
>NZ_VCQL01000008.1:0-235925 GCF_005937175.1 Halomonas sp. ATBC28
GATCCAGTACCAGCAGTGCATGCATTCGACGCCGATGATCAGCTCGTCCAGGTAGGGTTCGATCAGATGGAGCAAAGGTTCTGGTTTGGCTGGAATCTCTTTATGCAGAAGGGTGTCGCCCTGCTGATCCAAGATACAGACATACAGGCTACGGGCATGCAGATCAATTCCACAGTAGTGACGGTGAGTGCTATTGTAAAAGTTCATTGAGTCTTCTCCTGTTAGGTTTGGTCGCCTTTTCAGCTTAGCCAAACAGGCTGAGCTGGGGGAGAAGGCTCAATGAGTATCAAATTGCTGCAAGGGACAAAACTACGCTCCGCAAATTTGTGGTTCGCTGCGCTCACATTACCACAAATTGGCTCCACTCCGTTTCGCCCCTGAGCAAGGCGTTGAACTAAACCGCTTCGCGGTAGCTGGCGACGAACCACATTTTTCGCCTCATCGGGCCACACTGTTTATTGACCCACATAGGTCAATAAACAGGAGTGACGACTATGACAGCCTTGCGAGAGAAGATGATCGCGGCCATGCGTCAGCGTGGCTTTGCGCAACGTACCCACAACACCTATCTGATGGTGGTCACTGATCTGGCACGTTATTTCCACCGACCACCAGACACGTTGAGTACCGACGACCTGCAACACTTTTTCAATCACCTGGTCCATGAGCGCGGTTTATCCGCCGCTGGCTGCCGCGTTTACCTGCAAGGCGTGCGGTTCCTGTTGCAGTGGTCTTCGTTTGATGTGCCGCTCACCGTCCCCAAAAAAATCGCAGCGTATTCCAGAACTTCTGACCCGCGACGAGGTTCGGCGGATACTGTCCGCCAGCCAAAACTCCAAGCATCGCATGATGCTTGAACTGTGCTACGGCTGCGGCTTACGCGTGAGCGAGGTCTGCCACCTGCGGGTCAGTGAAATCGACAGTCAGCGCGGCCAGTTGCGTGTCGCTTAGGGCAAGGGCGCGAAAGATCGCATGGTGTTGCTTCCGGTGACCCTGATCGATCGCTTGCGCGAGTACTGGCGTGCCTACCGACCATCAACATGCTCTTCCCGAGAGCCCTGTTTCCCGATCAAGCACTGCACCCCAGTGCGCTCCAGAAGGCCTTTACCCAGGCCAAACGCCTTGTCAGGGTGGGGCGTCCAAAGTCTGCGCCATGACTAAGGCCGCTACCTTTCAACAGGCGCTGATCTACTTTCTCGATCCGACAGGTCTTGATCGCCGGCGCCAACGGGTGTGTACTCATCCGCTAGTCTGCCGAACGGAGGAGATGGGCGGAAGGGTATTGCAGTGCTCCGACTGCGTCCACGTACAGCCACACTACTTCGGCTGCCGCGATCATCATTGCCCACAGTGCCAAGGCCGCGCCATAAAACAATGGGCCGAGCGTCAGCAAGCCAATATCCTGCCTGTGCGCTATTACCACGTCGTGTTCACGCTGCCATACAGCCTTAATGGCTGGGTTCAGCTCCATCCCGAGGTGATTCACCGGATGCTATTCCAGAGTGCTTGGCACACTCTGCGCACTTTTGGGCGCGATCCCAAACGCCTTGACGGCGAGAAGGGGATTATTGCCGTGCTTCACGCCTGGGGCCAGAACTTGAGCCAGCATGTGCATCTGCACTGCTTGGTTCCAGGCGGAGCCTTGGGTGACGATGACCGCTGGCGTGGAGCACATAGCAACTACTTGTTCCCCGTGCACTTGTCACGCCACTTTCGCGGGCACATGGTGAGCGTTCTTCGCAAGACCGCTAATGCAGGCGATTTCCACCGGGTCACCCGGCCCGTAGAGGTCGATGAACAACTGAACATGCTGATGGCCACTGAGTGGGGGGTACAGCAAGGACTGTCTTGAACACACCCACGCCGTAGTTCGTTACCTGGCGCGCTACACGCGCCAGATCGCCCAACAATGCACGCATCCTCAATGGCGAGGAGTTCGTGTGTCGCATCTTGCTCCACGTCCTGCCCAAGGGACTGATGCGGGTTCGTCACTGCGGTTTTCTGGCCAATCGCTGCCGTCGGCAGCGTCTGGTACAGATCCGTCAAGCGTTAGCGGTTGTTGAGCAAGGGACGGATGACGATATGACTGGCAGCGATGAGGAACGTGCCTACACCTGCCCACACTGCAAGCAACCCACATTGCGGATGATAGGGAAGCTCATACCCCAGCGTTCCTTCGGCCAACCACACAACCATAAGGAACGCCGTTATCGAGCATGGCGTAATGCCAACCCCTTACAGCAGACTTGGTTATCCGGCCCGCTCAAGGGGCACGGCTACACTCGTCCCGGTGATGGATTTTAGCCATCAAGCGCGCTACATTGGGTTAACTTAGGTTCCGAGGCACTGAAATGATAGCTAATCTCACCATTAGAGCGCGTTACCACAGACATGCCTATGGACGGCTTTTTGCCTCCGGCCGCATGCCAGTCAATACAATCCCCTATTAAATAGCTGCCTGATGGACGCGCCTTAGTCCAACAGGCATTTATACGCCATGCTCCGCACGGCGAATAAATGCTTAACTGTTAGCATGTTTAATAACTAAATAAGGAAATGAGATGAAGGCTAAAGTATTCGTAAGTTCTACATATTTAGATCTAAAAAGCACAAGAGAATCCGTTTGTAATGCTCTAGGAAAAAACATGTTAGAACCCGTTCTCTTTGAGAAAGGGGGAGTTTTTTTCGACCCAGACTGTCCTCTTGATACTTCTTGTTATAAGCGTGTTTCTGAATGCGATCTATATATATTAATTATTGGTTCTCGCTACGGAAGCAGGTCGTCTCAATTGGAAATACTAGATGATGTTGGGACATGCGAATTTAATTCTGTAACTAGAGAAGAGTGGGTTGAAGCTAAAAGAAACGACATTCCTATATATATATTTGTAAAGTTAGAAGTGCTTTCTGAATATCATATTTACAAGAAGCAGGATTCAAGAAAATACAAATGCGTTAATGTGGATGATGTTAATGTATTTAGGCTGATTGATGAAATTTATTCAGAAAAGATGAATAATTTAGTGCAACCGTATGAAAAGCCTGAGCATATCGTGAATTTTTTCTTGCAGCAATCATCTGGACTATTAAAGAAGTTTCTAGATGATAGAAGGTCATCAAGATCGGCTAATATCGAAAAGAGGGACTACTTCATTGATTGCTATAAGTTATATTACTACAGATGTCAGAAGAAAATCACTCAGGCGGAGCTTGCATCTGAGGTTGGATGTGACCTACGTTGGTTAAGAAAAGTTGAAAATGAAAAGCGTCATACAACTGTTTTTCACATGGCTAGCATGAATGAGATATCTGCACTGGAAAGCAACCTTGGCCTTGAACCTGGAGAATTGATTGGCAGTAGCTCTTTATTTCATGAAGAAAAGTATAAAAGTTTTTATTATATAAATAAAAAGAAAAAGCCAACTTATGATGCATCAATGGATAGAGATAAAAAAGTTGTAGTGTTTGATTTTGATGGAACTCTAACCATTCAAGATAACGGGCACTCAACTTGGGAGAAGCTATGGATCGAGCTAGGGTATGAGGAAAGTGAATGTATAAGATATCATAAGAAGTTTACTGCTGGCGAAATTAATCATTCAGAGTGGTGTCAAATTACGAAGGAAAAGTTCAATGACAAAGCTATCTCTCAAAAAAATCTAATTAATGTTGCTAACTCCATAAAGCTAATTGACGGTGTATCCGAGCTATTGAAGAAGTTGCATGCTGAAGGCATAGCAATATATATATTATCCGGTTCTATAGAGTTTATTATTAGATCGGTCTTAGGTGAGAATGTCAAATATATCAAAGAGATTAGCTCTAATGATTTGATTTTTGATGCTAGTAAGTTGTCTCGAATCGTTGGCACAGAGTATGACTTTGAGGGGAAGGCTGAATTTATAAAAATGAAAATAAGGCATCATGGCATACCTGCTAATGAAGTATTATTTGTCGGGAACTCAAATAACGATGTACATGCGTTTGAGTCTAATGCGATAATCTTGTTGATTAACCCCGTCAAGGTCGATCCTTATAGTAGATGCTGGACTTATAACGAAAATAAAGTTTGCAATCTCATGGCTATCGAAAAATATATATTCCCATCTTTAGCATCTGCTAACAATTAAAGTCAGGCGGACGCTTAATCGCGCCACTGATTTGAGTGTTGAGCCTGTAGAAAAAAAACCGCTGACGGCTAAGTTTTGGTAGGATCGAGGAAACAGACGAGGAGTGGTCAGCATGCCGCGCTTCAAGGCTTATAACTACGATCAGAACGTCATGGTGGTGATCAACTATCAGGATCAACTACCAGGATCAGCTCTAGCTAGGCACCTTTGAACACGCTGTGCATTACCTGATCGAGCACAAGCTCGACTTATCCGTTTTCCATCCCAAGTACCGCAACGATGCGACCGGTCGGCTGGCCTATGATCCGGCTATCCTGCTTAAGATTATCCTGTTTGCTTACTCAAAAGGCATCGCCTCTAGTCGCGAGATGCATTGGAGCTGCGAGACCAATATTATTTTCAAAGCCCTTTCCTGCGATACCGTTCCCCACATCACCACACTGGCAAGCTTCGTCAGTCGCCATGCTGATGAGATTGATGCGCTATTCGAACAAGTGCTGCTGGTGTGCCACGAACAAGGCTTACTGGGCAACGAACTCTTTGCCATTGACGGCTGCAAGATGTTCTCCGATGCCTCCAAAGAGTGGTCGGGTACGTTCAAAGAATTGGATGAGAAACGTGAGAAACTGAGAGGCCTGATTCGTCATCACCTACTGGAGCACTACGCGCGTGATGAAGCCGAAACGGAAGCCGACCTGGATCGGGACATTCGCCGAGCCAAGACGATTCTCTCGCTAGATGCCGCCATGAATAAAGTGGATCGTTTCCTAAAGATGCACAGCCCAAGGATGGGCCAGGGGAAGCGAATCAAGGAAGTGAAGAGCAATCTGACCGATAACGAAAGTGCCAAAATGACCACCAGCAAGGGCACGATCCAGGGCTATAACGGCGTAGCCACGGTGGATAAAAAGCACCAGATCGTCATTGATGCTCAGGCCTTCGGCGAAGGCCAGGAGCATCATACCCTGAAGCCAGTTCTGGAGCAGGTAGAAGCGCGTTTTAAGAAGCTGGGCATCGCCGAGAACATCTACCAGAAAGGCACCGTCGTGACCGCTGTCACTGGCTTTGCCAATGAAGCTAACATGAAGTATCTGTACGAACAGCAGATCAACGGCTACATCCCCGATAACCAGTTCCGCAGCCGAGATCCGAAGTTCGCCGACCAGAAAGACAAATACGGCAAGCGCCACCAGAACCTCCCGGACAAAGGCTGGCGAGAGACGACGCCCGCCAGCGCGTTCCAGTTTGATCCTGTAAACCTAACGTGTATCTGCCCCACCGGTGAAAAGCTGTCCTATCGCGGGCAACGAGAAACAGACAATGGCAAGATCCGGGTACACTTTGAAGGGCGTTTGCTGCAATGTCGGCATTGCCCAAAGAAATACCGATGCATGCAGAACCCGAGTTCGGCCGACCATCACAACGGCGCAGGGCGACAAGTGTCTTTTATTATCGAGAACAAACGCTTACCCAATTATACGGACTGGATGAAGCATCGGGTTGATAGCCCGAAGGGCAAAGAGATTTACAGCCATCGCATGTCAGTCGTAGAGTCTGTATTCGGTAACATTGGCACGACGAAAAGGTTGAACCGCTTCAGCCTTCGGGGTAAGAAAAAGGTGCAAAGTCAGTGGCAGCTCTACTGCTTAGTGCACAATATTGAAAAGTTGGCGAATTACGGCCACATGGCCGCGTCATGAAGGGCTTAGAGCGGAGTAAGTTGCTTTTTAAGAGCAAAAGGCCGTCTTCAACAAGCTTTAGTTGGGCGCTAAAGTGGCTAAATGCCGATATTAAGATTACTCAGCCAGATGACCGGCTGGGTAAATAAATAAGGACAACAGGCGGTGGAAACGGCTCGAAATCGGTTTTTTCTACAGCCTCGTTATATCAGCACTACCTCAAAGACCGCTCTTGGCCGGACAACGACGGCCCGAAATAGGCCGTCGTTCATCCTCATCAAACTTCTGTATGTTCTGCCATTTCCAACGCGTCATCTACCTCTATCCCTAGATACCTGACGGTGCTTTCCAGCTTCGTGTAACCCAAGAGCAGCTGCACTGCCCTTAAGTTTTTCGTGCGACGGTATATCAGCGATGCTTTCGTACGACGCATCGTGTGCGTGCCATAAATTGACGCATCTAGACCTATTTCGGTAACCCAAGCTTTGACAATACGGGCATATTGGCGCGTTGAGATATGCTTTGCGCTATTGATTCAGCTGGGAAACAAGAAGTCTTCGCTTCGGAGCTGAGCAAGCTGTATCCAGTCGATAATAGCGATACGAGTTTGCTCGGTTATTTCGAGCTGGACAGGTCGATGCGTTTTTTGCTGCATCACGATTGCTCGTGGGGATATACACGCACCATGAGCTATATCCCGTACTCGTAAATTGACAAGATCGCAGCCCCGTAATTTGCTATCGATGGCTAAATTGAAGAGGGCGAGGTCTCTCGTCTTTTTGGCAAGCTGTAGACGAACACGGATGGCCCAGATGTCTCGAAGGCGCAGAGGCGCCTTCTGTCCAACCAACTTGCCTTTATTCCAAGGTATAGGTTTACAGAAAATTTCAGTCAAAACGTTCATGGCGTGTTCCTCCATCAGGCGGAGGACAAAGAATGGCTCAATTCATGCTCGTCATATGCTAAATTTAATTTACAGTCAGGGCTCGACCCTGAGCGGACGTGCCGGTCAAAGCGGCAATCCATGCGGATTTCGCTTGGAGGGGATTGCTCAAACGAAAGGATGAAATTCTGAATAAATATGACGAAAATCGAGCGAAAGAAGAACAAAAAACGCCCGAGGCAATACTGATTCTGAGTCGAACCCGTGAAACCGAGAATCAAAGTGTTACAATTAAAATTCCACACAAAGTACTAAATTCGTCGTCCTGGCCAAAAGCCCAATTCTCCCAAAGCCCTCAACAGAAGTTGGCCATGATGGCCTATGCACTACCTTTGAACCCCTTTTAAAATGGGTGGATTACTGAATCTATTACGCCGATGATGGCATGGTCCACACTAAGTTCCGGGGGAGACTCTCTTTGGCTGAAGGAACGTACCGCTATCAGCAGCTGCAGCAGTGGATACTGCAAGGCATCATTGACGGTCGTTGGACGCCGGGGGATCGTCTACCATCCATTCGAGAGATATGTACACAACAGGGCGTGTCAAAAGCCACAGTCCAGCATGCCCTGCAGCGACTTGAGGCGCAGGGGTTTCTGGAGGTTCGGCCAAAGGCAGGCCATTTCGTTACCCTGGCGCCTAAAGCCACTGCACCGCCGAGAACCACCTCCCGTATTGAAGCGCCTCGCCCCGTCAATGTTAGTGATTTACTGCTGGACATTATGGATCGAAATGCCGCGTTCGACCTTCTGCCCGAACTGCATGCCGGCGAACTGCCACCAGGAATCGTAAGCCTCAACCGGGCCATTGGGAGGGCTCTTCGGAGGCAGCGTGGTGCCGACTTCCAGTATTACGACAAACCTGCAGGCGATCTGAAGTTGCGAGAGCAGCTTGGGCTTCTGCTGGCTAAACGAGGGTGGCCTGTTACGCCAGATGAACTATGTATAACCTCTGGCTGTCAACATGCCTTGTTCCTGGCGCTCATGGCCTGCTGTCAACGCGGGGACGTAGTTGCCGTGGAATCTCCGGGTTTCTATGGGGTACTGCAACTGCTGGAACAACTCGGTTTGCAAGTGATTGAAATACCAACCTCCACGGCAAGTGGTTTGGATATGGATGCCCTTGAAGAAGCCCTGGGGCGCTGGAACATCCAGGCATGCGTCGTGTCTCCGGCGTTTGCTACGCCAGGAGGGGCGTTGATGTCCGAGGCTCCCCGGCGACGTCTGATGGCCCTCGCGGAAGAGTACGATCTGGCCATAATCGAAGACGATATATACGCCGAGTCCGGGTTTTCCCGGGTTCCCGACACTCTTAAAGCGCTGGATGAGAGCAATCGGGTCATCCACTGCAGTTCGTTTTCCAAGGTGTTGTCCCGGGACCTGCGCCTGGGTTGGATTTCAGGGGCACGCTGGCATCAGCGGATACTGCATCTGAAAATGGTGACTCAACTGGCCAGTAGCCGCTATTTGCAACAGGGCGTTGCAGCCTATATGGAAGAGGGTGAGCTGTCCGCCCATCTTCGCAGGCAACGGAAGTTGATGAGTGAGCAACGCGACCGCCTACTGGCTTCACTGCTCGCATGGCTGGTGTCGGTAAGAGTGACGGCGCCCCAGGGCGGCCTGGCGGTCTGGCTGGAACTGCCTGCAACGGTCGACACCCTGGCTGCATACCCCAAGGCGCTTGACGCAGGTGTTGTGATCACGCCCGGCCCGCTTTTTTCCGCATCGGGTAAGTATGGCAATTGTCTGAGGGTCAGCTTTTCCCATCCCTGGGATGAGCGAAGAATCCATGCCCTGAATCAACTACCAGAGTTGCTGAATCTCACCTGACAGCCCATCTGTCCCTATCGAAAATTAAAAATTTGAACCTGCACCGATCCGGCGAAACTGGATAATCTCACTTTCAAATAGAACGAATGTAAGTGAGTAATGAGCCAGAATAAACTGCTTCGCAATATCGATACCAAGCCTTACAGCTCCAGGCTCATGGATAAAATTCATACCCGCAGTTTCAAGGGCTATTTCAGGCGCCTGAGAATCCCTGGTGGAGCCCTCCTCTTTGCCCTGTATTTTGGAACTGTCTGGTTAACCAGCGGAGACCGCCAGGCGGTCTTATGGGACCTTTCTGAATTGAAGATCCTCAATAAGGGTCAGCACAGCCAGAGTTATAACATCGGTGTGTCTGGAGTGGACGGCCTGCAACTGAGCTCTGTAGCGACTGTGTCTGTAGGAGCAGGGGAGAGAGTTGAGCTACCGGTTACCATATCCGTTGCACCGGAGTCCCTTGAGACTGAAGTCAGTGCTATCAATGTCCATCTTCAATCAGTGAAAGATCCGGCACTGAAACTCGTCGAGAACAGTAAATTTATGGGGACAATCCGATGACTGACCAGCCCGTGCATGAGGTCATGGATCGGCTTTCTCCGTCAATCTTCGCCGGACTACTGAACGTCAATGGTGTGCTCACGTACGCCAATAAAGCCGCGTTGGATGCCATTGGCGCGCGAGCTGAGGATGTGCTGGGCCGACCGTTTGATGCCACCCCCTGGTGGGGATTCTCAGACCAGAGCCGGCAACGTCTGCGCGATGCGATACGGGCCGCCGGACAGGGGCATACATCCCGTTTTGACGTGCTTATCCTCGATCGCAACGGTCGAGTGCGGATCATGGATTTCACCCTGCACCCGGTCTACGACGACAAGGGAAACGTCACCTATATGGTACCTTCCGCGCGCGACATCACGGAGCGCAGGCAGGCTGAGCGGGAGCTGCGGCTGACCCAGTTCGCAGTGGATCACGCGCGGGGCGCGATGTTCCAGATCGATGCCGACGGGCGGGTACGCTATGCCAATCGCGCGGCCTGCGACATGCTCGGGTACGCCCGCGAAGACCTTACAGGACGCTTGCTTTCCGATATCGATCCCACCATGACGGAAGCGGCCTGGCGGGAGCATTTGCACGAGTTGAAGGCGCAGGGCTCGGCACGACTTGAGTCACTCGCCCGCCGCAGCGACGGGGGACTGATCCCCATCGAGGTAACCGCCACCTACATTGAGTACGAAGGTGAGCCCGTCAGCTTCTCCTATGTCGACGATCTCACGGCCCGCAGGGCGTCCGAGGAGCGCATCCACTATCTAACCCGATTCGACGGCCTTACCCGGTTGCCGAACCGGACGGCACTCCACGAACGCCTCGAACAGGCCATCGAGTCGGCGAAACTCAGCAACTCGTCTGTGGCGCTTCTGATTGTCGGGCTCGACCGCCTGGGGCTGGTCAACGACGCCCTGGGGCATGCGGGCGGAGACGAGGTGCTCCGCGCCATCGCCGAGAGGCTGTCCGCAGGCGCGGAAACACCCGCGACCGTGGCCCGTATAGGCGGGGACGAATTTGCGATCATGTACACGACAGATACGCAGCAGGATCTCCATGCCGAGTATTGGACTCAACGCATCCTTGAGTCGGTCTCCGAGCCCTTGCGGATCAACGATCAGGAGATCTGCGTAACCTGCAGCATCGGCTCTGCAGCCTATCCATTCGACGGAGCGGACTCGGGAGAGCTGTTCAAGAATGCCACGTCAGCACTGCGCCGCGCTAAGGGCCGGGGGCGCAACATGCACCTGGCCTATGCCTCGGCGGCGGCCAATCGGGATCCGGAGCGATTGGCCCTGGAGTTGGCGCTGCGCGGCGCGCTGAAGCACGGCGAGTTCAGCGTGTATTACCAACCCCGTATTGACGTGGACAGCGGTGCCCCCGTCGGCGCTGAAGCACTTCTGCGATGGCATCACCCCCACATGGGCATGATCTCACCGGCGCGGTTCATCCCTGTTGCGGAGGAGACTGGCCTGATTGAATCGATCGGGGAATGGGTGCTACGAGCGGCATGCGAGCAGAACAGGCTTTGGCGCGAAAGTGGCCTGATGCCCGGACGCATCGGCGTGAACCTCTCCGCCCGACAGTTCCGGCACGCAGACCTCGCGCTGCGGGTGGTGCAACTACTCAAGGAGACCGGATTGGACCCGGAACACCTGGAACTCGAACTGACCGAAAGCATGCTCATGGAGGACGTCGATACTGCAATCGCGACAATGACGTGCCTCAAGGATTACGGCGTGAGCATCGCGCTGGACGACTTCGGCACCGGATACTCCGGCCTGAGCTATCTGAAGCGATTCCCGATCGATACGCTCAAGATCGACCAGTCGTTCGTTCGCGAAATCACCAGCGATCCGGCCAGTGCTGCGATCGCCGACGCCATCATCGCCATGGCCCAACGCCTGGGTCTGGATGTCATCGCCGAGGGCGTGGAGACCCCGGAGCAATGCCGGTTGCTGCGTGAAAGTGGATGTCGGTATATGCAGGGTTACCTGTTCGCAAGGCCGGTGCCGACAGAGGATCTAACTAAACTGTTGCGTGTGGGGCACGTCGGCAGGCACCTCTGACGCGGTTTGTGTTGATGCGGCTTGTTCGAACACGGCCAGCAGTAAAACAGAACCAGGGTATGGAGTTGGTGCTGGCGGTTCATTCGCCCGGGATGGCGGGGCCCTGCTGCTTCGTGCCGCCTTGCTTTCAGTCTACCTCGGGCTATACTTATTTAATCTTCTCCCGGGCTCTGCCCCCTCCCAGGTTTCACTGGGCTCCGCCCCTTCTCCAAGGCTTAGCCGTTCCTATACGACTGTTGTAAGCCACACAACGGTACAACGGAGGCATCATGGGCAAGAGCGCGGAACAATCACCCCAAGTATCATGCGATATCTGCCGGCAACGCCCTGCGGCTCTGCAGGTCACCGTTTCACAAGCCGGTCGAAGACGCACCCTCAACGTATGCCAAACGGATTATTTGCGCCTGAGAGCACGAAGTGCCTCTCCGTTTGAATCCCTTTTTGGAAGCGGGCTACTCGCCGACGATTTCTTCGAGCGGCTGGCGCGAGACGAGAATTTCGGCTTTGGCAGTGTCGCCAGTCGAGAGAACGGCCGGCCGCAGGATAGCGAATCGGTCGCCCTCGGTGACCTGCTTAGCGAGCAAAGCGAGCAGATTCTGCAGCAAGCCGCGGCTACCGCGACGGAGTGGGGTTCGCAGCTCATCGATACCAGCCACCTGCTTTACGCGCTGGCCGATAACGATGTGGTGCAGGCGCTCCTCAAGCGATACCAGCTGTCGGCCAAGGAACTCAAGGCCCAGATTGAGCAACTGACACCCAAAGCTGCGAGCGAACCTGAAACGGACGGGCCTACAAAGATCGGAGTTTCCCCACGGGTGAAAGCCGCGCTACAGCGCGCCTTCCAGGCGTCGAGAGACCTCGGGCATGGCTATATTGGTCCCGAACACCTTCTGATCGGTCTGGCCGAGGAGGAGGGACTAGCCAGCGACTTGCTGAACCGTTATGGCCTCTCTGCACACGGTCTTCGGCAGAAGGCTGTGCAGGTGGTCGGAAAGGGGGCACAGGAGGGGCGACTGCCGGAGCAAAGCGACACGCCCACCCTGGACAAGTACAGTCGGGATCTTACGGCATTGGCTAACGAGGACAAGCTCGACCCGGTGATCGGGCGAGCGGCCGAGGTCGAGACCCTGATCGAGGTTCTTTCCCGGCGCCGCAAGAACAACCCTGTTCTTATCGGTGAGCCGGGGGTCGGCAAGACCGCCATCGTCGAAGGGCTGGCGCAGCGAATTGTTCACAACGAAGTGCCGGACCTGTTGCAGAACAAACGGGTGGTTGAGCTAAACATCAACTCGCTGGTGGCGGGCTCCCAGTATCGTGGCCAATTCGAGGAGCGGATCAAACAAGTCCTCGACGAGATTACGTCCCATCAAAACGAGATTGTGCTGTTTATCGACGAGCTGCACACCATTGTCGGCGCAGGATCGACCGGGGGCGAAGGCGGGCTGGACGTCGCGAATACCCTCAAGCCCCAACTGGCGCGTGGTGAATTGCATTTGGTCGGGGCGACCACGCTGGGCGAATACCAGAAGCACATCGAAAAAGACGCTGCGCTGGAGCGGCGGCTGCAACCGGTGTTCGTCGCCGAACCAACGATTGACCAGACCATCAATATCCTAAGAGGGCTTAGGGATCGGCTGGAGGCTCACCACAAGGTGACTATCACCGACGAGGCGATTGTCGCCGCCGTGGAGATGGCCGACCGCTACGTCACCAACCGGTTCCTGCCGGATAAGGCCATCGATCTGATAGATCAGGCGGCTGCCCGGGTACGAATCGGTGGCACCTCAAGGCCGCCGGAGCTTCATGAGCTCGGTGCGCAGATCGACCAATTGCGGCGCGAGCGTGACTACGCATCCAACCGCAAGAATTTCGAGCGCGCGAGCGCGCTGGAAGCTCGTATCGAAGAACACCAGGGCGACTATGACCAAGGCCTGGAGGAATGGAACACGACCCGGAGCACCAGCGCCAACCAGGTGGGCGTCGAGGATGTGGCGCAGATCGTTTCGCGCCTGACCGGCGTTCCGGTGGCAGAGCTCACCACGGAGGAGCGCACCAGACTGATGGAGATGGAACAGCGCCTGCATCAGCGGGTAGTCGGTCAGGACGAGGCGGTAAGAGCCGTATCCGATGCCGTGCGCTTGTCTCGCGCCGGGCTGGGCGACCGCCGCCGTCCCATCGCAACCTTCTTCTTTCTCGGACCCACGGGAGTGGGAAAGACGGAATTGACCAAAGCCCTTGCGGAAACGGTCTTTGGTGATGAAGAGGCGATGATCCGCATTGACATGAGCGAGTACATGGAGCGGCATACGGTCGCGCGCCTCATCGGGGCGCCTCCCGGATACGTCGGGTTCGAGGAAGGGGGGCAGCTTACCGAAAAGGTACGCAGAAAACCGTACAGTGTCGTTCTTCTGGACGAGTTCGAGAAAGCACATATGGATGTCCAGAACGTGCTGCTGCAGGTCTTCGAGGATGGGCGGCTCACTGATGGCAAAGGGCGTGTCGTAGACTTCACCAATACCATCATAATCGCCACGAGCAACATCGGTTCCGATGTTATCCGGGACAACCTCGAGGCCCCGAAAGGCAAGCGCAAGGACGACGCGGAATTGAAGTCGGAACTGTTGAACGTGCTCCGTCGTTATCTCCGCCCGGAGTTCATCAACCGCATTGATGAGATCATCGTGTTCCACGCACTTGATCGCAAGCAAATCGGTGACATCGTAGGCCTGCAGCTCGAGCGCGTGAAGCGTCTCGCGCACGGGCAGGGCTTGACGGTGGAGTTCGACGACTCGCTCATCGACCATTTGGCGGATGTCGGCTACCGGCCGGAATTCGGTGCGCGCGAACTTCGTCGCCAGATTAGAACCCTGGTCGAGACGCGCCTGGCGAGTGCCGTGTTGCGGGGCGACATAGAGGCAGGTGATAGTCTGCGCTTCGTCTACGACAAGGGTCGAAGTGAGATTCGCTGGGAGAAGGAAGCAAAGGTGCCTGCCTCCGAACCGGAGTAATGAAGCCCCGGTGGCTACGGGCAGGGGAGAAAAGACTAATGGGATAGACCGGGTGCAACTCGACCGTCGCGCAGTATCTCGCTCACTTGCAGCGGGAGCAAATGGAGGACAGAGCATGTTTAGCCCGAATTCCATTCCCTATCAGCAACAAGCTGGCTTTCAGCGCACCTACCGCCAAGGCCGCCTGAGCCTGGGCCTTTTCTTCCCTCTCGAAGCCTTTACCGGCGATATGCCGACTATGACCAACCAGGTAAGCTTGGCCCAACGTGCCGAGCAACTGGGTTTCTCTGCTCTCTGGTTTCGGGACGTGCCGTTACGCGACCCCAGCTTCGGGGATTCGGGCCAGGTGTTCGATCCCTGGGTCTACCTGGGTTTTATGGCCGCACATACTCGCTCGATTGCGCTGGGTACCGCGTCGGTCATCCTGCCAATCCGTAATCCCCTGCACACTGCCAAGGCCGCAACGAGTGTCGATCAACTCAGTGGTGGCCGACTGTTACTCGGCGTAGCTTCCGGTGACCGTCCGGTAGAGTTCCCGGCGTTCGGTGTCGACCCGGAGCAACGCGGCAGCCTATTCCGCGAATATCTCAAGGTATTTCGCGAGGTTCAGCTCAGCAGTTTCGTGCCTTTGACCTGGTCGGGCGGGACGCTTCAGGGAGCCGATCTGATTCCCAAGCCAACCACAGCGGAAATTCCATTCTTCGTGACCGGCCATAGCCGCCAGACGCTGGAGTGGATCGCCCGCTACAGTCATGGGTGGATCAGTTATCCGCGCCCCCCGAAGTCCCAGCAAGCGGTTGTCGAGAGCTGGCGCACGGCGGTTCGTGATGAATGTGGCGAGCTGTTCAAACCCTTCAGCCAGTCACTTTACCTCGACCTGACAGATAACCCGCAGACACCCCCACGGCCGATCCATTTGGGGTATCAACTGGGACGGCATCACCTTATTGCGCTGCTCCACAGTTTGCAGGAGATCGGCGTAAACCATGTGATTATCAATTTGAAATACGGCCAACGACCTGCCGGCGAGGTCGTTGAGGAAATCGGTCAATTCGTTTTACCTGACTTCGCCATGTCGGCATAAAAGCCGGCCGGGAACTGTACGGGTAAGCCATCGCCAGTGTTCAAAATCTAGCCGAAGAAGGCGAGGGTGCGAACCTCGATACTCTCGCGAGGCGGGGCCCCCGGCGGCGTATGGGGGTCCTGGAAAGCCGTATGGGGGGTGAAGCGGGCACGGCCGTCGTGACGCGAGTCATACCCTTTGATCAGCAAGGCCTCGTCCCGGCGCATGTCCGGAAAATAGTACCAGCGCTGGCGCGGATTGTACGCTAGGTGGTAGATCTCACCGGTACGGTCCGGATAGATCAGGTCGGTGGCCAGCAGGTCATCGGGGTCGAGCGTCGAGGCGTCCAGCAGGGCCAGCGGCGAACGCTTGACGGGCCCGCTGATGGGGCGCCAGAGGTTGATCTGAGCGACCGGCATCGCCGCCAGTGCGTCGGCCTGTTCGCTGCCCAGCACATCGCGGACACGCTCAGGCCCTGAGCGCTCGGTGTAGTCATTATGTACGCGGCTGGCCGGGCCGCGAATGCCCCGTTGCTCGGCATCGGTACGCCGGGTGTGGTCGAAGATGACGACCCGGCTCGCGCCCGTCAGCTCTTTGATCAACGCCTCGACTTCGGCGTAGTAGACGCTTTCCACCGACGTATCATCGTAAAGGTCGTCGACCACCGTACCCCGCCGATGAAATTCGAACCCCTGCTTGTCCAGAGATAGGCTCTCTACCAGTGGTCGGCCGTTGTATATCGTGACGTCGCGCTCCTCCTGTTCTGCAAAGTAGCGCGGTTCACTTTCACCGGTCAGGGCTTCGGTATGCACATAGGGCTTCGCGTCGTGCTTGACCAGATAGGTGAGCGTCGTGGTAATGCTGTCGGGCATGTCCGTCGTGCGCTGCAAGAAACACCTCCCGATCCGCTGAACGCGTCCAGAGTGGTGTCACCGTGGAGGCGCGATAGCTGGTGTAGGTTTCTTCACTACTTAGTATAGGCCATCAGACGGGAACTTTCCCTGCCTTGACCCTGTTCTTTGGCAAATGTTACGTCGAGGCGTAATCGCTCACAGGGTTTACCTTCGCGTAGTGAGCTATAGTGTTACTAGAGTCCCGCTCTGTATTTCCTTTACCCGTCAACCGAGGTCATTATGGCCGAGTCGATCCACAATCCGAACGATCAGCCGGCCTCAAGCGATACGGTGTATGGAATGCCGGCTTATGCCGACAGGGCTGCGGCCGTGAACGAAGTGCATGCACGCCCACTCCTCATGATTCAGGCCCCGAGGGAGATGTTGCAGTTCGCTTTCATGAGGGGAGGAGATCTGACCAAGGATAAGTTGGCAATGAATGAGTTGTCTGGTCGTCTCCGCGTGGCTGAGCCTGACCAATCTACGTCATTTCATGGCTTGGCCTGGGAAGACGGAGACCTGCATTGTGAAAAGCACTCGGAGTATTCGACGTATCTGTGGTGTGCCGAGCTTGATCCCGAAACCGGAGAACCATGCGGCGAGAATCCGTTCAAGCATGGATTCATCCCTCCCGGCCCGGTGGTATCGGGCGTGCGCCTGACCTTTCTTCCATGGAATTCAGATACTGAGAAGGAGGTAGATCGCTTCGATCCTTCCAGCCTTTGTTACTCGCTGGTAGAAAGTGGGAACGCTGCCATCCTGACCGATTTCCGACAGGATGAAGACGGCCTGACGCACATCCTGATCCTTGCGCGTGATTTGAAACCCGCGCGAGCGGGGGCGCTGGCGCAACGTCTTCTGGAGATTGAGACCTATCGGACTTTGGCCTTATTGTCGTTGCCATTGACCAGGTCAATGACGAAGGAGCTGCGAAGCATGGAGTCACAACTGGCCATGATGACTGATGAGATGTCGACGAACTCGGAAGCGCGGCGTGACAACCACCTCCTTCTGTCAGAATTGACCAGTCTGGCGGCAAAACTGGAGGCCTGCGTTGCTGCAAATCTCTATCGATTTGGCGCCAGCCGGGCTTACTACGAGATTGTTGAAGAGAGGTTGGCAGCGCTAGTGGAGGAGGGCGTATCCGGATACTTCACCTGGCGGGATTTCCTTCAGCGCCGTATTGCGCCTGCGATGCGAACCTGCCTTTCGGTTAAAGAGCGCCAGGCCAAGCTCTCCGACGAACTGACCCGAAACATCTCACTACTGCGCTCCTGGGTCGATGTCGAACTGGAACGCCAGAATCGGGACTTGCTGGCGTCGATGAATAACCGAGTCAAGCTGCAATTGCGTCTTCAGCAAACGGTTGAAGGCCTGTCTGTGGCAGCAATTTCATATTACGTCGTGAGTCTTTCAGGCTATTTCCTGAAGGGAATTCCATTCATTTACGATGTTGTCACACCGGTGATGTCGGTACTGGTACCCGTCGTGATGCTGTTGATCTGGTGGAGGGTTCGTCGGATCAGACATGCCCACGACGATTCCACGGCGTTGTAAAAGTCTTAATACTATCTACCGGCTTGAAACGCGGAATGGGGTAATCGTGGAGCGTCCGGTAGGGATGCCAGCATTTAATGGACCCAGTCATCTAATCTCTTGGGGTAGGGATAGGGCAGCGAGCATGGCCGGCTGATGGGGGCCCGGTTTCAATTTCTCCAATGACTATAGCGAGAGTCGCGCTATGCTGATCTTCATCTAAGCTTGGATATACTAGGCGGGCTTTACAGGGTCCCACTCCTAAGTCCGCTAGCTACGTCGTCAAGGAGCGCTTATGACCAAAGCTCAAAACGAGGTCTACACCAAGCAGCCCGCAGCAGAAGGGATCCAGACGGTTAACCCATGCCGAAAAGTGGTGGGCCTAGTACCTGCTCCGGAGATGTCCGCTGAGATGGCCGAAAAGGTAATCGACCAGTTACCCGAACTTCTGGCCAACTACGTAGATGACCGGTTGAGCTGGGAGGTTCAACTCATCGTTGATCCATTGATCGGCGCTGCAGAGGTTTCCACCTATATCATCGGGAGTATTCTCGAATACAAGCGGCATCAGCAGTGGGACTACGCGATTTGCATTACCGATTTGCCGATCCACAAGTCTGGACGCTTCGTGATAGCTGAAACCAGCATGGTGCATGGCGTTGCAATAATCTCATTACCCGCTTTCGGCATTACCGCGGTACGCCGTCGCCTTAGCGAAGCGATTCTGCAACTGGTCAACGAATTGCATCATGGCAGCTCGGAAGAGGATCGTGCTCGCCAAGAGCAGCGTACTGAGCAATCCTATAAAGTTCACGAGAGCCTGCGTGGCAAAGGTGCCTGGCAACTACTGGGCAGACGCCTCTACGAGAAGTTGTTCCCGATACGGCGGGTCACGCGATCGGGCGAGGGAGAGTCCTTCGACGTACGCTTCATTGCTGATTCATGGATTAACGGCAATCTTCGCATCCTGGCTGGCATGGTTCGCGCCAACCGCCCCTGGACCATCTTTCCTGCTTTCAAAGGCGTCATCGCCGTAGCGTTCGCGACCGGTGCCTATGGCCTAGTGTTTCCCACCCTTTGGAATCTCAGCGCCAATTATGGTTGGCCTCGCCTTGTTCTTCTGATGGGAGTCTCCATGGTGGCGATGATCGCCTGGATCATACTTGCGCATTCTCTTTGGGAGTCGATAAGAAACTCCCCACTGCCACACTTGGTTCGCCTCTACAATACGGTCACTGTACTGACGCTAAGTACTGGGGTTATATTCTATTATACGATCCTACTGGGTCTGTTCTGTTTCACGGTCCTCGTTTTCATTCCGGCCAACATGCTGGAAGAGCAACTCGGCCAAGCGGCCAGCCTTCTAGATTATACTGCCCTTGCTTGGCTCGCGACTTCGGTTGCCACCATCGCTGGTGCCCTGGGGGCCGGATTAGAAGATGAAGAAACCGTCAGAAACGCTACTTATGGCTACCGGCAGCGACGCCGCAACCAAGAAGCGGATAAGCGCTGATGCGCGTCGACAATTAAAAGACGCAACCAAACGTGGGACGGCCTTCTAGTATCTCTTTGTTTTCGCGATCAACCATTGTTCTTTGGTGGTGTCCATGCCAGTGTTTCGTCCTCGGTTAGCCGTACGTCCTCCCGCATGGCATGATCCAATGCCTCTTCGAGCTTCATGAACAACTCCCCGTAGCGCGGGCTGAAGTGGATGCCTTCTTCTATATTGCGCCATGTGTCGAACAGTTGATCTTCGTGGGCTTTTTCGCTGGCGATAAAGGAGCGGGTCATCCGGCGCGCGCGTTGTGGGTGGACGCCCATGGCCGTGAGGGCCTCGCCGCCGAGTTCCAGGGCGGAGTAGTAGGTCTCGCTCACCACGTCGTCGGCGCCGGCTTCACGCAGCTCGTAACCATGGCCGCGGTCGAAGGCGCGGGCGAGTATCCAGACCTCTGGGTAAAGCTGTTTGACGTGACGCACCAGGCTCACGGCCCGGTCGCGGTCATCGATGGCGACGACGAGCAGGCGTGCCTCGGCAATGCCGGCGGTTTCCAGTAGCTGGATGCGGGTGGCGTCGCCAAAGTAACTTTTCAGTTGGATCAGGCGCAGATTTTCGATCTGATCCAGAGCATGGTCCAGGGCTACGCTGGGAATGTTGTTGGCGCGAAGCAAACGACACACGATCTGTCCGAAGCGGCCGACCCCTGCCACGATCACCGGGGCCTGCTCTTCTATCTCGTCCGGCTCTGCTTCTTCATTGGAAGCCTTCTGATAGCGTGGCAGCACCACCCGGTCATAGACAATGAACAACAGCGGTGTCAGGAACATGGACAGGGCCACCACCAGTGACAGCACCTGAGCGGTGTCTGCAGGGATAACTTGGTTCTGGGTACTGTAGGTCAGCAGCACAAACCCGAACTCACCGGCCTGGGCCAGCCCGAGGCTGAACAACCAGCCTTCACTGCCGCGGATGCCGAATGCGAAAGCCAAGCCAAACAGAATCAGCGTCTTGCCAATGATAACCGCCAGGGCGAGAAGAAAGATCGTATCCCATGAAGCCGCCAGAACGCCGAAATTGATTCCCGCGCCTACGGTCATGAAGAAAAGCCCCAGCAGTAGCCCCTTGAAAGGTTCGATATTGGCTTCCAACTCGTGCCGGAATTCGCTGTTGGCGAGGACCACACCGGCCAGGAATGCGCCGAGCGCAGGTGAGAGGTTCACTAGGCTCATGAGCGCCGCGATGCCGATAATCAGCATCAGGGACGCGGCGGTGAATACTTCCCGCATGCCGGATTGCACCACGTAGCGGAACAGCGGCCTACTCAGGTAATGGCCACAGATAATCACGATCACGATCGCGCCGACAACGGCCAGCCCATGCGCCCAGCCCGGCAGGTTCTCAACCAGGCTGAGGCTGCTATGCCCGCCCTCGCTGCCACTACCGGACATTTCGGACACGGCCAGCAGCGGGATAACGGCCAGCATGGGAATCACTGCAATGTCCTGGAAAAGCAGCACTGAGAAGGCACTCTGGCCACCTTCGGTTTTGACTAGCCCCCTTTCGGTAAGTGTTTGCAAGACAATCGCTGTTGAAGAGAGGGAGAAGAGAAACCCTACTGCCACGGCTGTTTGCCAGGCCATCCCCTGGGACCAAGCAAAATAGGTGGCGGCGGCTGCAGTCAGTGTGACCTGCAGGCCGCCAAGACCGAGCAGCCTGACCCGCATGGCCCAGAGGGATTTTGGGTCAAGCTCCATCCCCACCAGGAACAGCATCATTACCACGCCGAACTCGGCAAAATGCTGAAGAGTAAGGGCCTCCTGGCCCACCAGTCCTGTCACCGGTCCTATGACCACACCGGCCACCAGATAACCGAGTACCGACCCCAGCCCGAACTGTCTGGCCAGTGGCACCGCGATTACCGCTGCCACCAGGTAGATAAACGCCTGAACAAAGTAGTCAGTCATCAGTCATGTCCGTAGGTCGAAAATCACATACCCATTCTTCTAACATTAGACCAACGGCTGCATTTCGCTTCCGGTATCGAAAATGGGGGAAAAAATGGAGACAGACCTGTTTTCTTCACCCCAATGATCAGCGTGGTCATAACCGTCAACTGGTAACCCGTGTGATTCATCACGGTCTTGTTAAAGTGGCTGATCGCACGCTTCCGGCTCTTATTCTTCTGCCAACGACATGGCAGCACCGCCACATATGCTCATTTATTCTCTAAATACTTGTCGCTTATAATATCAAGTAAAGAGGGCGGGGCGCTTGCTCACGGCCCCCTCGACCACTGGACGATGCCTTAAGAAAGGCGGTCGTGGTGGCGGTTAGGACAATGCGGCCAATCTTGGCCCTCCTCGCATTAGGGTTGGCCACCAATTGTCGGCGGCGGCTCCCAGGTGCAAGGTCACCCGCAATGCATGCATGGTGAGCGTGGCGGCGACTTTCAGCACCTGCTCGCGAAACCTCATTAGGCTCCACCTCTTACGGTTTTGATTCCCCATCAGGCAGCTCAGGCCGTGCGGATATTGTTTCAATCTAACCATTAGTTCTAGTTCGTTCTGGGCCTTCGGCCCTCCACCGGATGGCCTTTTCTCCGCTTCGCTACGTAAAGGCCGCTGCTGAATGTTGGCGTTACATCAGGAAAGTCTCAATGGCGGCTCCTGGCCGATAACGGCAATCCAGCTAGGGCCGCAGTGTCAGTCCCTGCGATCAATGAGCATCAGGATCGTTCACAAGTTCTCCAGGTCATGGCAACCCCGGGCATTGGACGCCAAATCACGACGAGGCTCAGCTCGACAGCCCTTCGTGACCAGGCACGAAACCGCCCAGCAGGCGGTCGATTTCCTTGGCAGGCATCGGACGGTAGAAGTAGAACCCCTGGATGAGGTCGCAATGCATTTCGCGAAGCAATGACAACTGTTCGGCGTTCTCGACGCCCTCGGCCACCACTTCCAATCCCAATCGATGACCGATGAAGATGGCACCCTCCATGATGGCCCTATCCTTCGGCTGTGTGGGAGCGTCGTGGATGAAAGAGCGATCGATCTTCATGGAGGTGGCTGGAAAATGCTTGAGATAGCTCAGGGATGAATAACCGGTTCCGAAATCGTCGATAGCAATGCGAATGCCGCGATGGTAGAGGCGCCGCAGATCCTCGAGGACAGTCTCGTCGGCTTCGATCAGAACATTCTCGGTTAATTCGATGCCGATATCCCGCGGGCCTAAGCCGTGACGCTGCAGCGAGTCCTCGAAGCTCTTGAGGGCATCGGGACGCACCAATTGACGACCCGAGACATTGATGTCGATGCGGTGCTCATGAAATCCCTTGGCACGCCATTCCACCTGCTGGCGGCAAGCCTCTTCAATGACCCAGTCGCCCAGACGATGGATCACACCGGAACGCTCGGCCAGCGGGATAAACTCGGCAGGCGAGATCGGCGGGCCCTCGGCAGGCTCCCAGCGTATCAAGGCCTCGAGATTCTCTATTCTCCCACTGGCCGCCGAGACCTGGGGTTGGTAGTGGAGGGAGAATTCCCCGTTATCCAGGGCTTTCTCGAGTCGCGCCGAGAGATAGTGTTGGCGAACCAGCTCATCATGGAGCTTCTGTTGGAAGAAACGTACAGCACCCCGACCCTCCAGTTTTGCACGATTCTTGGCAACATCGGCATTACGGATCAATTCGCGTGACGATTCACCATTCTCGGGAAAGAGTGCCACACCCAGGCAGGCCGTGACCTGACGCTCCCGACCATCCAGGACGAAAGGTTCCCGAAAGACATTCTGGACATGACGAACGACCCGTCTGACATCGGGGGGCAAGTGGACGCCGGGAAAGGCCAGCACGAATTCATCGCTAGAAACACGGGACACCAGGTCAGTGACGCGCTGGCACTCTCTTAGTCGCCGAGTCAGCTCAATGAGCAGGCGATCGCCCTGATCATAGCCAAGGGCATCATTGATCTCGACGAAGTGATCGATGTCCAGGTAGATGGTTGCCAGGCCATGGCCCTGGCGTCGACAGGAATCCAACAGACTGTCCAGATCGACCTCGAAGGTCTGGCGGTTAGGGAGATGGGTGAGCCTGTCGAAATGGGTGGCGAATTCCAGGTCACGGTGGGCGCGCTTCTGGTCGGAAAGGTCGACATCCACGCAGAACATCAGGGGTGAGTCGGTATGCTCATTGAGCATCAGATGTTGCGAAAAGACCGATACCAGTTCACCGGTTTTGTGCTTGAGCTGGAGTTCATCGGCGGGTATATCGACCCCTTCTTTGATCCAGGCATCATGCGCCTGGATCACCCCGTCACGCATGAAGGCAGGAATGATCAGATCTTCCAGTAACTGTCCTTGGGCTTCCTCAGCGGTATAGCCATAGAGACGAGTGCTACCCTCATTCCAGTAAATCACTCGCCGATAGCGATCATAACCCTGAACCGCCACTTTCGGCAGACTCTCCAGCAGGGCGCGGAATTGCTGCTCACTCTCCAGATACTGGCGGCGTACTAACTCGACTTCTTCCCTACCGGCATCATGCGAATCGATGCCATCAGTTGAAGGTGTCTTTGACATCTTCAACACGAGTGCACCGGAAAACTTCCTGCGGTTCTCCTTCAGGCGTTTCGGATCTCTGTGAAGTCGGGGATCGCTGGCAGTCATGGGATCCACTTAAAGAAAAAACACTGTCAAGAGCCATCATAATGGCAACGAGAGGGGCACTTTGTTGTGATTATCCTACACCTATTTGTAGGAGATAACCTACAAATACGTCATCAACGGTCTGATCCTGTTTTCAAAAAAATCACTCTTTTTAGTACATTTCTTTGACATATTGTTGCAAATCTTTTCATTTTCTACCTGTTGACCTCAGTGTTTACACCGGCAACACCGGGCAATTCAGCCCAGTTAACAGGAGAATGCCAACATGAAACTCGATACTCTCAAGCACGGTTTCGACCTCACCTCCATGCCTGCCGATTCACTCGCCGATTATTGGAATCCGGGAGTGATAGAGGCGCTGAGGCATCAGGATTGGGCGAAAACCAATATTCGGGAGCGAATCGATCTGACCGCCTGGCAGGGATTTACCGCTGACCTGCCGCGCGATCCCTACGTTAACCAGCGATGGAAGCGGATGTCATGGCTCGCCCTGAATGATCAGGGAGATGTCGAGGATATGGGCCAATGCCCCATGGCCCAGGGGGGTGCCTTCAACGACGCGGAAAGCATGGCGGATCGCCTGCGGTACTATGATCCGCTGACTCGGGAATTCATGGCACGCCCCGATGTGAAAGCCTTTGTTCGCGCCTGGGCAAGGCTGTGGAGTATCGGTGCGCACGAACCCATCCTGATGCAGATCACCGGGGTTCGCGGGGAAGGCAGCATCGACCCCCTTCAGGGACAGGGAATTCATGCCGATGGCTGCAAGGCCCTAAGCATTCTGGTCATCAATCGGGAAAACGTGGCGGGTGCCGAAAACCACCTCTACGCAGACAAGGCTGGCACGCAACCCTTGGTCGATATCACTCTGGATCCGGGTGATATCCTTCATCTGAACGATGACCGGCTATTCCACAGTGTCGACGGGATCGAACAGCTCGACAGCGAGTCACCCTTCGAACGGTTCATCATCATCATCAATAGTCGCTTCGTGGACGGCTTCCAGAACCGGATGTTGCGTCGCCACTTCCCGGAAGCGGTCCTCAATGAGAGCTAATGACACTCTCGGTAAATTGAGAACCTAGCAACACTAACGCCCCCGGAACTCCAGGGGCGTTTTGGTTGTGCGCCTGGCAGGGGGAAGTGCTGGCCGACGGCAAGGGTGTCTGTCTCCACTGGCCAACGCTGTGTGAGCGGCTGCTGGCAACGGCTGAGTAAACGTGTCCCTTTTAAGTCGGCTTTGTCTGGGCAAGGCCCCGAAGGTTAACGAGCGATGCGGTTACTGGCGTCAGTAAAGCCGAGCAGTGAAATATCTATGTCCATGCGTTCACCGCGTGGACTAATCATGCTGAGGGTTGCTGTATTGCCACTGCGGAGTTGCTGCAACATCGACGACTCAATGGGCACGTCAGCACGGCACCCTTGCTCCTGGCATACCTGATAGGGGAATTGGACTGGCTCAGCGTTATCCACACTGAATTGCAAGCCCGGGGCCAGACGTACCCCCAGCGGCACGAAGAAGCTCATCACCGGGTCATCGATCTGAGGCGGGTAGTCGAGAATTACCTGCATCAAGGGCTGGTCGCTGTCGGGTTGAGTGATCAGTTGCGACATCGCACAAGGGCTCGGGCCCTCGGCACTACGCTGGCAACGGACTTCCCAATCCTGGAACGACTCGGTAGTAACATCATTACCGGAGGCTGCCCCTGGTTGTTGTTGGCTAAAGGCATTGGGGGACAACGCCAAGAGCGATAGTAGACCCATTCTGAAAAGGTTTTGAGTAAGAGAGTTTGGCATTGGCGTTACCTCCTGTTGGTTCGCTGATGGTGGATAATAGTGCTCACCATGCCTGCTTGTACGCTTGAGGTCGAGCCCTTGATGTACGAGAGCGTGGTTGGGCTGTTTACCTTCCTCCCTAACCAGTCTTCCTGAGCGTTTTTTTTATTTAAGAGGAAGGGCGGTTTGATCGCTCTAACGGCTACTGTTTATCCTGGCGATGTATTCATTTTTCCAGGTGGCTGGGCAACTCACTGCGTTGCCCACCTCGGCTTGGGTCACGTTATTCTGTGCCCGAACTGCTCTCTTCGGGCTCTATCTGCCCACGCCGCTGCAGCCATTGCATCACGATCCAGCACAGCGCTGCCCAGCTCGCCCCGGCCGTCCAGCCCGCAAGCACATCGGTCGGCCAATGAACTCCAAGGTAAACGCGGCTTATGCCCACCAGCAGGGTCAACAATATCGCCAGTATCAAAAGGTAAGCCTTTAGCCTCAGCGCGGGCTGTACGCGGATGAGCAGCGCGGCCAGGGTGAGGTAGGTCACGGCAGACATCATTGAGTGGCCGCTGGGAAAGCTCGCGGTATAGACCATGGCTTCATGAGGCACGAGATCGGGGCGAGGGCGGTCAAAGCCCAACTTCATCACGGTGCTGAGAAGTATGCCACCGGGCACCGCGATTGAGGCGAAGAGGGCCGCGCGATAGTGTCTGGCAAGTAACAGGTAGCCTAGGGAGCCCAATGTGATGAGTACTAGCACGCCGGCACCGCCCAGTGCGGTGAAGTCCCGGCCCATTTCCTCAACCCATCCCGGCCCGATTGGGTCGCTAAGATCTGCGGGGTTGCGAAGGGCGAGCAGCAGGCTCTCATCGATGCTATGGGTGTCCCCCTCGACAACTTCGTCGGCCAGCGCGACGAACCCCCAAATCCCACCGGAAAGTACCACGACGCATAGCAGCATCGCTAGTTCGTAGCGGCCGAGCCGAGCCATTAGGGAAAATCCTTTGCGCCCAACTTGTCCAAGTTTTCCATGGTGCTTCATTGGCAACTCCTTTGCTTTGATAAGTGATACGCAACGTCGGTTATGACGGCTTATTGTGCCTGCGTTATCAATAGCGCGGAAAACCGCTTACTTCTAGGGCTTGTTGACGTTTTATAGGAGACGTTTGGCAGGATAGTCAGGTATTGTCGCCGAAGGTCTTGCGCCCGTCGCGGGGGCTTACCTGGTGGCGCTGCCTGAAATGTTGCCGAAACAAAGTTGCCGTGTGGCATTCGCGATTTTGGCTTAATCCTTGGCAGTGGCGTTGCCGCCAAGCTTATTGTGTTCACTGCCTATAAATGAAGGTGGTATAAAAGGCTAATTTCCAGCGATGGCAGCAATCATTATCTGGAAGCGTTGACGCTAGGAAGATTTTGAAAATCTGCGCGTAGAGTGGGTGAAGGTAAGCGCAGATTATTGCTCTAGAGTCACCTGGTTGGAGGGCTGATTTCGACCCAATCCGGATATCAGTGAGACCAGACGGCCACTACTGCGGCAGTAGATCGAGACAACTGGTATTGCTGGACACGGCCAAGAAATTGATAGCCTCCGCGATCACAGCACTCGCACCACCGGTCGACAGCACGGTCACGAGGATCGCCGCATAATCACTCCGAGCCTGCAGGCTCAGCGCACGTCCCGATTTACCTGACATCACCAACCCCACTACTCGTCGCCCGTAAATTTTGCAACAGAACCCTAACAGGTGCTTTGGCGCGGCTTGATGATGTCAGATGCTGCGAGGCGTCGGTCAGCCTCATCGATTAGCGCATCGAACGTCGCCAAAACAATATTGCGTAGCCACCGGGTGGCGGGGTCACCATCAAGTTCTGATTTCCACATCACCCGAAAAGACACGTCAGGCAAGGGTTCGGGAGGCTCAAATACCTGAATATCTTCACCCTGCGCGCCTCCTAGTAGACACAGCGCGACAAAATTACCCAGCATGTCGGTATTGTTCAAGACCGCACCAATGCCTGACCAACTGGCAGCGTGTAACCCAATCCGGCGTTTCAGACCTAAGCTGTTGAGCCGCTCTTCTACGGTTCCATGTGTTGCACCTGGAGTGTGCACAACGACATGAGGCCAACTCATCCAACTTTCCGTTGTCCAGTCATTTGAAGCTGGGTGTCCATGACGAGCGAAGACATAGCGTTTTAATGAGGGTAGAGCCTTAGCCTTCAATCCTGCCGGGAGAGGGAAGTTTGCGTTCCCAAAGGCAATGTCTATTTCGCCACTGACGATCTGACCCATGGTCTCCTTTGACAGGGGCTGCCATGCAAGGCCGGAGTTTGGTGCTTCTCTGTGCATCCTTCGGACAACTTCTGTGGCCACAATGTCCAAGCCGGGGCCGGCTATTTTGAAAATACGTGTGCTTTTCGAGGGATTAAATTCTGCTGGCGGCTGCACGGCGCGTTCAATCCGGGCGAGGATTGGCTGTATCTCTTGGTAAAGTGCGAGAGCCCTTGGACTGGGCTGCATAATTCCACCAACACGAACCAAAAGCGGATCACCAAGCTGGTCGCGCAACCGACCTAAAGCATGGCTGACTGCCGAAGGCGTACGGCCGAGTTGTTCTGCGGCCCGATTGACACTGCCCTCATCCATCAACACACGGAAGACCAAAAGCAGGTTCAGGTCCAGGTTTCTAATCTGAATTTCATTCATGCTAAATGAATACTATTTGCTTTTATGACACGGAATTCCCAGCATAATGGCCCCGTATCGGTCAAAGATCAATATACAGCTGAAAGGAATTCACGATGGCACTCTCGCTACCAAACGCAAAGACTCTATTTGTTGATACTGGCCCAAGACTGGTGCTTGGAGGCATCTTCCTGATCGGCGCAATTGATGGGTTTTGGTACATATTCACTGGATCGCACCTCATCCACCCACCAACATCAGTAGATGGTCTGGCTTTTGAAGCCGCTCTCAAAGAGGTTGGATTTTTCTGGCCTTTGATGAAAATTATCGAACTGATCGGCGCTTCGTTGTTGCTGAGCAATCGAGCGCCTGCACTAGGGTTGGCATTGCTTGCCCCTGTGATGGCGGTGATTGTGGCGTTTCATGTGGTGTTGAATCCCGCCGGACTGCCGCTCGCTGTCATCTTGGTGGCAACCGGCGGAATGACCCTTTGGGTTCAGTTTGAGCGTTTTAAACCGCTGACAGCTTCTGGAACACCGAAAAATCTGACCAACGACGCCGACGGCCAGTATCCGTGACCAGGAGTACTTCTATCTGGGACCTGAAGATGTGGCCTGCCATAGCTTCAGGCTCTAATACCCAGACGACTAAAACCGTGAGGCGATCCTCGGCGTAGGGATACCCAAGAACGCGATCGCCAAGCGCCGCAAAGACTGCAGGCTTACTATCCGCGATGCCATCATGATCATTCCGACCCCATAGACGGACGCCCAAGTTGCGCCAGGAGCGCCATCCGAACCGGTGTGATTCAAAGGCCGCAGTCGTCGCAGTCGTCGGTGTCCGACCTGCTATCTTCCGTCTCTACCTGCCCACGCCGCTGCATCCAGCGCCCAGCTCACCTCGGCCGTCCAGTTGGCAAGCACATCGGTCGGCCAATGAACCCCAAGGTAAACTCGGCTTATACCCACCAGCAGGGAAAAGCTTTTGCGCCCAACTTGTCCAAGTTTTTCATGGTGCTTCATTTGCAACTCCTTTGCTTTGAGAAGGGGTACGCAACGTCGAATCTGACGGTTTTATTGTGCCAGGGTTATCAATAGCGCGGAAAACCGCTTACTTCTAAGCCCAGTTGACGTTTTGACAGGAGACGTTTGGCAGGATAGTCAGGCATTGTCGCCGAAGGTCTTGCGCCAGTTGCGGGGGCTGACCTGGTGGCGCTGCCTGAAATGTTGCCGAAACGAAGTTGCCGTGTGGCATTCGGGAGCCAGGGCATCCCTATAGGATTCATGCAACCATTTGATAACAAGCATAATTCATAACCTACGTTAGGTTAGTGAGGTCGGCAAATGTTTTAGAATGACGCTAATAAACCATTTGCCTGAGGGGTAACAGAGTGTCTCTCATCGATACAGTAGTGATGCGGGGCCTTAGTACTCAAGGTGCGCTGTCTCAGGAAGACAAAGCGCTATTGCTGGGTCTTGAACTCAGCCCTAGATACATGTCAGCTAGTGAGGTGCTCTGGCAGGAGAGCGAGGATGCTGATCTGTTCTGCGTGGTCAAGGAGGGCTGGGCATACTCCTATCGTAACTTGAAAAATGGTTCAAAGCAGATCCTCAAGTTCTACCTTCCTGGCGATATCATAGGCATTCGTGATTTTGGCTTCACCCGCCGCCTGGCAAGTGCGGCAATGATTAATAAAGGTGTAATCTGCCCTTTCTCATATCAGCAGCTTTTTGAGCTCTTTGGGCGTTCAAGCCTAGCTGCCGGCATCGTGGCCACAGCAACTCGTCAGCAGGCGCAACTCTCCGAGCGGCTGATATACCTCGGCAAGTATTCAGCCCACGAGCAACTGGCGCACTTTCTCTACGAAATTTATCTGCGACTCAAGCGGATCAAGGCCGTTAGGGACAATAGCTTCTTCATGCCGCTCACGCAGGAGCTGATTAGCGACGCGCTAGGGATGAGCCCGGTACACGTGAGCCGGACTTTCTCGATGCTGCGTGATGAGGGCTTGGTGATCCGAAACCGCCAGCACGTGAAGCTGCCCGACCCCGAAGCGTTGGCGCGGTTAGTCGAATTCAATGATAGCTATATCGATGAATTCCTATCTCCCTCGTTTTCTGAACTTTTAAAAGCGAGCCCGTAAAGCGCTGGTAGCCTCTATTGGCTGATCAAGCCCCCTCCAAAGCCCCCAGCTTCCACGAGAAGCTGGTTTCACCAAAAGCTAATTTTCCTCTATCACTTCCTCGACCCACTCTACCCAGGTTTCGGTAAGGCGTTGTCCAAGTCGCAATGTGTGCCAGGGTGCTCGCTGGGCGGGCGTCAACGATTGTGGATCGCTAAACCACTCCCGTTCGATGGCAGCGTAAGTCGTTAGGCGATCCTTGAGCTGCTTGCGGAAGTCGGTGAGCTCTTCGCGGCGGGCCTCCTCAGGCCAGCGTTCCCAGGCGAAAAACTTGGCAAACAATGGCTGGCGCACAGGGCTGGTAGACAAGGGCTCGGCGAGCCAGATGTCTAGCGCCTGACGCCCCGCTTCGGTGAGTTGGTAAACCTTGCGGTCGGGGCGTTCGGTTTGCGGCAGAGTCTCGCACGCCAATAGGCCATCGCCGCGCATTCGGTCAAGTTCGCGGTAGAGCTGCTGGTGGCTGGCCTGCCAAACATGGGCGAGTCCCGCTTTGAAGCGCTGGAGGATATCGTAACCAGTGCCGGGCTCTCGCTGAAGAGTGATTAATAAAACGGCGCGTAGGGACATGAGTAACCGTGTGTTTCGAACGTTATGCACATAGTTGCATAATAAAATGGCAGGGGCTAGCCTTATGCAACAAGTTGCATTTGCCGGGCAGTTGACTTGGCTCTCGGAGGTTTCATGGCGTTTACCCTGCATCTCTACGCGTCTCTTCTGGCCCTGGGGCTTGGGGCTATTCTGCTGCTTTCGCCAAAGGGCACTATGCTCCATCGAATACTGGGCAGCACCTGGGTGCTCGCCATGGCGTTCTCTGCCTTGAGCTCCTTCTGGTTTGGCGGCGGCGTTCTGCCGCTAATAGGTCACTTTGGGCCGATTCATCTACTTTCGTTGTGGGTACTAGTAGCTCTTGCCGTTGCAGTGGTGGCTATCCTCAAGGGGAGTGTAGAGCAGCATCGCGGTTGGATGATTGGCGCCTATCTGGGGCTGGTCGGTGCTTTTGTCGGTTCCCTGGCACCAGGACGCTGGATCGCTGTTCAGCTGGGAATGTGGTGATGATTAAAAGCAAGCGTGTTAGATAGGGCCGCTGACCCCTTAGCAGGATACTCCAATCATTGTTGAGCTTATGCTAACTTAGCATTAACAACCTGTGAGGTAGCTTTCCATGTCTATTGAAATCTGGTTCGCCTTTGCCCTGGCGTCAGTGGCATTGCTTGCTATTCCTGGGCCGACGATTTTGACCGTGGTCAGCTACTCTATTGCCCAAGGCAGGCGCGCCAATATTCCGCTTGTCGCTGCGGTGGCATTGGGTGATTCAACGGCGCTGCTCTTTTCACTGCTTGGCCTGGGAGCGGTGTTAGCCACTTCGGCATTTTGGTTCACCGTGATCAAGTGGATCGGCGGTTTATACCTTCTCTATATGGGCATCAAACTATTGCGTGCCGGTATATCCTCTGTGCAGCCAGTAACACCGGCGGTATCAGGTTCGCGCTGGAAGCTTTTCACCAATACCTATCTCGTTACTGCGCTCAACCCGAAGGGCATTATCTTCTTCGTCGCCTTTTTGCCGCAATTCGTCAGCCCGAACGCCGATGCTGGGCAACAATTGTGGATACTTGCGATCACGTTTGTGGCGTTGGCAACGCTGAATGCCACTCTTTACGCCGTATTCGCAACGTCGGTGCGCAAGATGCTGGCATCGCGTCGTGCCCAGCGTCGCTTCAACTTGGTTGGCGGAACGTTACTCTCTTCAGCGGGTGTCTGGGCGCTGCTTGCTAAGCGGCCTGTATAAGCAAAAGACGGTAAATTGGATGTGTTCGTATCGGGAGACAACTGTGAGTGAAACCCTTCAAGAACTGCTAGCGGAACTTGAGCAATTTGGCCAACAAAACGATGCTGCCATTTCTGAACGCCCAAGACGAATGCTCAATATCACTCGTGATACGGGGGAGTTTTTATCGGTACTTGTTCAAGCAACTGATGCCCAACGAGTGCTGGAAATTGGCACCTCGAATGGGTACTCCACCTTGTGGCTGGCTCAGGCAGTGCAGAGGATTGGTGGGCACGTTACCACCGTTGAGCTCTCCGAATTCAAGCTGGAGATGGCCTTGAGAAATTTTGAGCGCTCAGGCCTCTCTGATGTCATCACTCAGCATCGAGGGGAAGCGGGTGGTTTTCTAGAGAGGCTGGATGATGCCTGTTTCGATCTGCTCTTTTTAGACTCAAAGCGCTCTGATTATGTGAATTGGTGGCCGAATATCCAGCGAGTTTTACGCAAGGGCGGACTGCTTGTGGTGGATAACGCCACTTCCCATGCAGATGAAATGGCTGATTTTATGGCGCTGGTATCGGCAGACTCCAAGTTCACTACTTGCACTGTACCCGTTGGCAATGGCGAGTTTCTGGCAACGCGGTGCGGGTAACGCCTGCTTAGCGTTAAAGGCGCCCTAGCTGATTCAGAAAGCGGAAGTCGATTTTTCATCAGTGAACCTAAACCGTCAGAATATAAATGGAATAAACCATGATCAGAGATGCCGTAGAGGGTGATTCGGAAGCCATAGCGCACATTTATAACCACTACATCGAAAATACCGCTATTTCATTTGAAGAAAAGCCAGTATTGGGTTCAGACATTCAAGGCCGGATTGAAAACGTTCAGGGGGCCGGTTTGCCTTGGGTGGTGGCAGTGGAAGATGATGCTGTGGTGGGCTATGCCTACGCTACCAAATGGAAAGAGAGAAGCGCCTATCGATTTTCAGTTGAAGTCAGCGTCTACCTTTCCAATCAGGCGCACGGTAGGGGCTTGGGTGTAAAACTGTACGAAACACTCTTTTCCACGCTCAAAGAGGGCGGGATACATGCGGTGATGGGCGGCATAACGCTTCCCAACCCAGCCAGTGTCGCACTGCACGAAAAAATGGGCATGAAAAAAGTGGCCCATTTTGAAAAGGTAGGGTTTAAGTTCGATCAATGGCACGACGTTGGCTATTGGCAGCTAAATCTGACTAACTGATAGTGACTCAACATGCTGAAAGCAAGGTTGATGTAATTAGACACTATGGACGTAACTCAGAATGGTGGGAGCCGGCATGTTGAGACTATCGTGGAACGATGGCCTTACGGTTTGGTGTGATAGATGAATTTTATGCCTCTCGCTGCTAACCCTGGAGTAAGTTTAACGTGAATCCAGATGTTCAGGCTAAGTTTGAAAGCTACCCGAAAGGCGCACGGTGGCAGCTTGAGAGCGTGCGACAACTCATTCTGGCAGTAGCTGCTGAAGATGAGCTTGGCGATGTCGAAGAAGCGCTTAAATGGGGAGAAGCTAGTTATCTTGTCAAAGGGGGCACTACCATTCGAATCGACTGGAAACCTAAAGATCCAGACGTCATTAAGGTATTTTTTCACTGCCAAACATGTTTGATTGAAACGTTCAAAGAAATATATCGTAATGAATTTGAGTATGAGGGTAAGAGAGCTATTGTGCTCCCTCTGAGTGTGAATATCGAACAGGTTCCGTTAAGGCATTGCATCGAGTTGGCTCTGAAGTACCACAAGCTTAAGCGCTTGCCGCTTCTAGGCGTGTAGCCATTGGGTAAAGTGCAAACTTGTACTGTTAATGACGAGCTTCGAGGCAAGTATGACAATCACTGAAATTAAAAGCCCACAAGAGCTGTCGCGCTTACGCCGCCTTGCTCTGGCTGCGCAAGGTTTGCTGCAGAATAAGCCTTATGGACGTGGCTTAGCCGGTGCCCGTAAAGCGATTAACCACCTGGGTTATGTTCAGATAGACACCATATCTGTGGTGGAACGAGCCCATCATCATGTTATTCACTCCCGGGTACCAGGGTTTGAGCCACACATGCTGAACCAGCTGTTGATCAATAAAGACATTTTTGAGTATTGGTCGCACGCGGCTGCATTTTTACCCATTACCGATTTTCGCTTTTCCTTGCCCTACAAAAACGCTATCAAAAGCGGGCAAACACATTGGTTTAGATCACCTGATAAAAAGCTAATGGAAGAGTTGTTGGCTCGCATACGTTCAGATGGCCCGCTGCGGTCTCGAGATGTAGGGGCTAGCACCATAAAACGTGCAGGTTGGTGGGACTGGAAGCCAGCCAAAAAGGCACTTGAACAGCTGTATATGCAAGGCGATCTGATGGTCAGCGACCGCGACGGCTTTCAAAAGACATATGATCTAACCGAGCGGGTATTGCCATCTCACGTAAATTTACAGATGCCCTCCATGGAGGAGTATGCGGCGCACCTTGTAGACCAACAATTGCGCTGTCATGGGTTTGCTTCACTCAAAGGGCTGACCTATCTGCGCCGAAAGGCAGAGTTACGCAAAGCTGTGAATGCCCTGGTAAATGAAAGGTTGGCACAGGGAGATTTAGAGAAAGTAAAAGTGAGCAGTGGCGATGAATTTATATTGGAAAGGGGGGCACTCGAACGCTCCCTGCCTCGTTTGAAAGAGCGTATGTTGATTCTTTCACCATTCGACAACAGTGTCATTCAGCGGGAGCGGCTCAAAGCGCTATTTCAATACGACTATCAGTTGGAATGCTATGTGCCCGAAGCCAAGCGTCAGTATGGCTACTTTTGCCTGCCGCTTCTTTATCGCGATGAGTTTGTTGGCCGGATGGATTGTAAAGTCCATCGCAAAACCAGTCACTTAGAGATCAAGAACTTATATTTCGAGCCACACCCTTTTGATGAACATAGAGTCGTTACTGCTTTTGTGGAAGCCATCGTTCAGTTTTGTCATTTTCAAAAATCTGACTCCGTCTCTTTGAATGCAGTCCAACCTGAACACCTGACTCAGCGGTTGCGCAGCGCGTTAAAACCCCTGGGGTGAAAGGATCTAGGCAGGGGGGGGGTATCTAAGCCAGGCGTTGCTATTGGAAAAATTTTCCTCGGAGCCATGGCTTCAGGTACATGAATGTGTTGAATGACCGTTTCTAGCCGAATCAAAAACTTTCCTCCATATTAACAACGGGGCAGATGACGGCCTGCTGACGTAGATACGTTAGCTGCTATATTAGCGATAACGCTTAAGCGAGAGGATTGCACCAATGACAGGGACAAATAAACCATCAACGATAGCATTGTTGAGCGATAACCGGGTAAAGGTGCTCTTGGTCATCGCGATTATTGCGGTGGTCTGGGCCGTGGTGGCGCACACCATTGCTGGGTCGCGGGGAGACAGTATGGATGCGCTCGAAGCGCGTCTGGTTGAAACCGAGCGGGAGCATCAACAGATTCAGGCGGAGATGTCTGAGGTTGAAGCCGCGGAGCTTGATTTAGCAACACTGCAGCAGAGAATGAGCGCCCTTGAGGTTGAGCAAGCTGATGCTGAAGCCGAGCTAGCTTCGACGCGAGCAGATATTTCCCACGCTGAAGAAGATTTGAAGGCTTTACGGGGCGAGCGTGAAACCCGCGAAGAAGAAGTGGAGACCCTCAATGAGCAGGTCGACGAACGGCAGAGCAGCCTTGAAGAGCTGAATGAGAACTACGCCGAGGTAGAAAAAGAGAAAGAAGAGGCCGAAGCCGCCCGCGATGCCGCTCAACAGTCTCGTCAAGACGCAGAAGACGCTCGCAGCGAGGCTGAAGCAGACCTTGAAGCGCTCAACGCCGAGATTGAAGAGGCCGAAGCCGCCAGCGATACCGCGCAACAGGCTCGTCAAGAGGCAGAAGATGCCCGCAGTCAGGTTGAAGCTGACCTTGAAGCGCTAAATACTCAGATAGAAGAGGCCAATAACCAACTTTCAGCAGTCGGTGATCGGGTAAGTGAGTTAGAAGCAACGCGTGATGCGCTCACCATTGAAATCACTTCCCTCGAAGTGATGCGTGACGAAGCGCAAACGCCTGAATGATTTGCAGCCTTAACGCATAGCATCTTGCAGCACAGCGATATAGGCGTGCCTCCCCGCCACTGGAACGGGGAGGTCATCGACGGTATCTACCGCCCCATAAGGTGCGGAAGGCTCGTTATAGCTTAGTACTGGGCTGGATCATGACCGCCTGTTTGTAGCCTACGATAACGACCGGCACCTTGGGCTGGGTAGCGTTGATGAACGCAACGAGCGCCACGCCTGCGAAGCGCCTTACACTCTACTGCACATTTCTTAATCCAGGCGATACTATCCGATGCATCGGCGATTTCTGTTACCTCTTTTCCTTTTGATGTTGCTGGCCTCTTTGGCTGGCTGTGGGGAAACGCCCACCGGGCGCTCCCAATTGGCGTTAGTACCGAACGCGTTAATGGCTGACATGGGGGAAGATGCCTTTAATCAGCTACGCAATAGCCAGCCGATCAATCGCGATACGCAGGCTAATCAATTGGTGCAGTGCGTGGCCGAAAAAGTGGTGGCTGGCGCTGAGGCGAGCTACCCAGGGCTCGCTTTCCCTGAACGCTGGGAAGTGGTGGTATTTGAGGATGCTTCCCCCAATGCGTTTGCTCTGCCGGGTGGACGCATCGGGGTGCATAGCGGGCTACTGCGAGTGGCCGAGACGCCAGCCCAGCTAGCGGCGGTGATTGGGCACGAGGTGGGGCATGTGTTGGCGGATCATGGCAATGAGCGGCTTACCCAGCAGCTTGGCATTAAAGCCGTGTTATTGGTGGTGGGGTTATTAGGGGAAGAGGAATTTGGCAACCAGCAATTGATGCAGGCCTTGGGTATCGGTGCCCAGCTGGGCATTAGCCTGCCTTTCAGCCGCACCCATGAGGAGGAGGCCGATTTGATGGGCTTGGAAATTATGGCCCGTGCGGGGTTTGACCCGCAGCAGAGCGTGACCCTGTGGCGCAACATGGCTGCTAGCGGTGGTGGTCAGCCCCCTGAATTTCTTTCTACGCATCCTGCCCATGAATCGCGCATTCGGGCATTACAGCAAGGGCTGGAAAAGGCCACGGCCAGCTATCGTACGGTTACGCCTGCTGAATGTTGAGGTGAGTGGTATCGCGTTATTGATAAAATAAGAAAAATTGCCACGTGACGTCGGGAGTGTGGGGCTGTGCCATTACAGAAACAACAGTATCAGGTGCATGGGTTAACCGGGCAGTTTTGCGATGCCAGCCGTGAGTTGATGTATCGCCGCTCTATCCAGGAAAGCGTGCGGCTTGAGTTTAGCTTTGCTGTGAGCGTTGCGGCATGTGTCTTTGGCATGTTCGCGATTGCGGATTACTACCTGCTGGGCCTGACCAGGGAGTTCTATCTGCTGCTTACCATGCGAATAGTGGTGGTGAGCATTTGCCTGTTGGTGGCACTCGTTGTGCGGCGCTGGGGTGGCAATGATTACCGTGCTTGGTTGCACGCCTTACCGCTGTGGGTATTTGCCACGGGCATTATATTGATTGTCCCCCTACGACCCGAAAGCCTCCCCACTCAAATCACCCCGGTGGTGGTGGCTACCATGGCGTTTTATCTTCTGATTCCCAATCCGCTAACAGTCGTGACAGCGGCCAGCCTCTATTTAAATATTGGCTTTTTAGTGGCTGCGGTACTGTTTGCGGGGCTTAGCCCGATAGCGACGCTGTTGGTCGCACTGTTGCTGATTATGGGCAGCGTTGTAGGGTTTTTCGCCCTGCTGCGCTTGGAATGCCTGCAACGTAAGCAATATGCACTGCTTCAAGAAGAGCGAGAGAATAACCACCAATTACACAAAGAGATCGCGCACCGAAAATCACTGGAAGAACAGCTGAGGGTAGTCGCTGAGCAGGACGCGCTGACCAGCCTGAATAATCGCGGCCATTTTATAAAACTGGCTAAAGATCTGTTGCAGCACTCGCAATCCCACAAGGTGCCATTTAGCCTGTTTATGATCGATGTGGATCACTTCAAACACATTAACGACACCTGGGGGCATAGCCACGGGGATTGGGTGCTAACCAAAATTGCCGAAGTCTGTGCCGAGTCGCTGCGCCCAACGGATGTGATAGGACGTTTTGGTGGTGAAGAGTTTGTCGTTGCATTGCCGGACACCAGCTCGCACGATGCGCAAATGGTAGCAGAGCGTTTGAAAAAGAAGGTGGCTGAACTTTCGTTAACAGAAGAGATGGGCAAACTGCGCCCAAGCGTCACCGTTGGCTTGGCGGCTACCGATTCAGAGGAAGCCGATCTGGAGTCTTTAATTAAACGAGCGGATGAGATGCTTTATGTTGGCAAACGCGCTGGGAGGAACCAAGTCGTCGTCTGCAGCGATGTTGTCGAAGCACCAGATTCACCCGTTGGCAACAAGTAGCGCTTTCCTATGCCCCCATCACTGCTGCTAATGCTCGCCGACACCCTTCTAATTCTCCACGTGCTGTTTGTGGCCTTCGTGGTGTTAGGCCTGGTCGCCATTTACGCAGGCTACTTCTTCAGCTGGCGGTGGGTTCGCAATAGAACCTTTCGTATCGTGCATCTATGCGCCATAGGTTATGTGGTGGTTCAGGCTTGGCTTGGCGTGGTTTGCCCGTTAACCACCTGGGAAATGGCGCTGAGGGCAGAGGCGGGCGCCGTCATCTATTCGGGCTCGTTTATTCAGTACTGGCTGCACAGCCTGCTCTATTTCACTTTGCCGGAGTGGGTGTTTGTGGTGGTGTACACGCTATTCGGTAGCCTGGTGTTGGCCAGTTGGTTTGTGGTGAAGCCTCGACAGCACTCTCGCTAGAAGATGGGCGTGTACTAAACTTTGCGTATCATACTGTGCTTGGGAGCGAACCCATGCGGCACCTATACCTAATGCGGCATGCCAAGGCTAAGCAGTCCAGTGGCGATATGACCGACCATCAACGGCCGTTGCGAAAGCGTGGTAAACGTCAGGCAGCGGCTATGGCACATGTGCTTCAGCACTGGCAAGCGTTAGAAGGGGGGATTTACGCCAGCACAGCGGCTCGCACGCGGGAAACCTTCGATGAGATCGCAGGCCAACTGCCTGATCATACTCTGGTCAACCAGGTTCACTTCGATGAAGACCTTTACACGTTCGATGGTGGCGGGCTGCAGGCCTGGCTCGAATCGTTACCAAACGAAGCCGAAAGAGTCCTGGTGATTGGGCATAACCCGGCGCTGCATGATCTGGCTCGTTGGCTCGACAAGGCTGCGCCGCATTCACTGCCCACCGGGAGCGTGCTGCATTTCACGCTGCCCGGCTCTTCCTGGGAAAGCGTGAGGCAGGGCGGAGCCAAACTGGCAGGGTGCCTGACCCCGGAGGCGGCCAGTTATCCCCTTTTTCAGCGCCTTGCCCCCCAACCACCCAAACGCAATAACGACACCGCCAGCCGCATGCGTGACATGATGGAGCACCAGTATCAGATGATCCGTGCCTTGGAAGCCGGTGTCATCGCAGGCATTGATCCTGAGTTCCTGCACCAGTACCGGGTTAATCTGCGTCGTAGCCGGGCAGTGGGTGAATCCGTGCGCGCCATTACCCGAGTGCCTGGCCTGAAAAAGATGCTTAAGCGGCTCAAGCAACGTGCCCAGGCTACCAGTGACCTGCGTGATATTGATGTGTTTCTGGAGGATATGGCCAAGACGCCCCCGCCGCTCACTCCTGGTAGTCGCCAGGGATTGATGCAGTGGCTCCAGGATTGCCAGCGGGAACGCCACCAGGCGCTGTGCCAGCAGTTAAGTGCACCGGCGTATGCTGAGGAGATGGAGGCATGGCAGCACTTTATCGCTTCCGATGACGTTGGTAAGGCGCTTTCGAAACTTACGCCAAAGCGTATACGTAGGGTACTGAATGAGCGTATCGCACGCCACGATGAAGACCTGGCGGCACTCTCGCTGGATACCCATGACACCGAGTTCCATGAACTGCGGAAGGGCGTGAAGCGGATTCGTTACCTGGCTGATCTGAATCCAGAGACCCCTGAGCCGTTTCTGCCCCAATTGAAGCACCGCCAGCGCCTGCTCGGGGAGTATCAAGACCTGTGTTCTCGTCAGGCCTGGCTGGATGCCTTTGTCGCAAACCCCGATAACGACTCGCAGCAACAGCAGGAGTGTGTTCAGTGGCGCGATTCGTTAGAGAAGCCGAAGCTTGTGCTGCGCAAAGAAGTATTGGCGTTGGAACCTCTGGCCAACGTGTCCCCGTAACAACGTAATCAGGTAGCCTTGCCGCCAATCGTTACGCAATATATGATTCGTATATGTTCCATATTCGTTTCATATATTGGGTGGTGTGATGGGTATCGTTAAGATCAATGACCAGTTGCATGAGGATATTCGCAAGGCAAGCACTGTCATGGTGCGCTCAATCAATGCCCAGGCAGAGTACTGGATAAAGGTGGGTATGCTGGCTGAGGCCAATCCGGGAATGACCTTCTCTGACATCATGCGTGAGCAAATGAAACAAGCCGACGTTGAAGTAAGGAAGGTGGTCGGTGAGTGAGCTGACGCTGAAAAGCGAGGAGGAGTTGCGTTTGATGCGGGAAGCCGGACGGCTACTCGGATTGGTGTTCAGTCATCTCGACCAACGGATAGTGCCCGGCGTATCCACCATGGCTATTAACGATTGGGCCGAGCGTTATATCGTCGATCAATTGCAGGCTCGCCCGGCCAGTAAGGGGCAATACGATTACCAGTACGTATTGAATGCCTCAGTCAACCACGTGGTGTGCCATGGCATTCCATCCGACAAGCAAATACTCAAAACAGGCGATATCGTCAATGTCGACATTACCCTGGAGAAAGACGGCTTTATTGCTGACTCCAGCAAGATGTATCTGATCGGTGATGTGACTCCCTATGCCAAGCGCCTGGTCGATAAAACCTACGAAGCCATGTGGCAAGGAATACACGCGGTCAAGCCAGGTGCCACGTTGGGTGATGTGGGCTACGCAATTCAGCAATATGCCGAAAAGTACGGCTACTCTGTTGTACGTGAGTATTGCGGCCATGGCATTGGCCGGGAAATGCATGAAGAGCCGCAGGTGCTGCATTACGGAAAGAGAGGCAGAGGCCTGGCGTTGAAAGAAGGGATGGTGTTTACCATCGAGCCCATGATTAATCAGGGCAGGGCCAAGATAAAAACCAAGCGGGATGGCTGGACGGTGGTGACCAGTGACAAGAAATTGTCTGCTCAGTGGGAGCATACGGTAGCGGTCACATCCTCTGGTTTCGAAGTGCTAACACTCCGCGATGACGAGTGCCTCCCTACTGAGATTAACCCATAACGGCATGATCTATCCTCCTTCGTTTAAGCGCCCTGCATGTTTAAGGGCCGTAGCCTGAAATCGATCTGGCGAAGCATATCAGGTGCGTTAAGCTGAAATGGTGGATGTGGCATAGCTAGGCATGCTTTCTCTTGCATGGAGTCTATGATTCACCTATTCCATATCGCTTAACAGCTAAATGAAAAGGATGTCTACGATGGCGAAAAAACCGACAGGTAACGGAAAAGGCAGTACGCCAGCGGGTGAGTTACTCGCCACTGTTTCATGCGGCACCGAAAAATTGCTATTGGCAGCCTTAGAGCGGGGCGGCAATTGCCTTGAAACCGGGCGCTTTCTGATTAGCTATCGTGAGGGGCGGGTAGAAGAGGGCATTAAGTCGCTAAAAGCCCAGAAATTTCGGATCGCAGATGCGCGGGATTTCACCGATCAAGCCGTTAGTCTGGAAGATGCCGGAGATGCTGAGGCAATGGTATTTCCGGAGATTGGAGTAGCGCTGGTAGGCGGCGATGCCCTACAGCAGCATGGCATGAGTGCGCTGGGTAAGGTAGCCGCGGATAGTCCCATCGAAATTATTGAGCCAGAGTATTTCGCCTTTTCTGAAAATTCTGAATATCTACGGGGTTTTTTGCGGGCAGCCAGCACCATCGCTCGTGATCTTGGCGTTGAGCTGGATTTGGAAGAAGGCGAAGAGAACCTTGAAGAGGACGCCCTTCGGCCAACTTGGGGGCTAAAACGCTGTAAGGTGCCGCAAAGTAGCTGGAGTGGCGCGGGTATAAACGTCGCCGTTCTGGATACCGGGATGGATCTTGGCCACCCGGATTTCGAGGGTAGGGAGTTCGTTACCCGCTCATTCGTTGGGGAGCCGGTGCAGGATATCAACGGGCACGGTACTCACTGTATCGGCACGGCCTGTGGCCCCCAGGCGCCCGGTGAAAACACACAGCGTTACGGGATCGCGTATGAGGCGCAGGTCTTCGTCGGCAAGGTGCTGACCAACTCGGGCAGCAGTACCGGGGCGGGCGTTCTCGCTGGCCTGAACTGGGCCATCGCCAACCGCTGTGAGGTGATCTCGATGTCGCTTGGCAGCCAGAGCCCGGTGCAGGCCGCTTACACCCATGCTGGTGAAGCGGCACTGCGTAATGGGTGTCTCGTTATCGCTGCAGCGGGTAATTCAGCTACCAATACAGGGGCGCCTGCCAACTCGCCTACTGTAATGTCGGTGGCTTCTCTCGATCCGAACCTGAAGCCCTCCAGCTTTTCCAATCATGGCAAGATCGAGATTGCCGCGCCTGGGCGCGATATCTTCTCCTCATGGCCCCGGCCCACTCGCCATAAAACGATCAGTGGCACCAGCATGGCGGCGCCACACGTGGCAGGCTGCGCGGCACTGTGGGCGCAATCAGATGCCTCATTGCGGGGAAGGAAACTGTGGCAACAGCTAGTGGCTTCGGTGCAAGAGCTGCCATCGCCTGAATCCCGCGTGGGAGCTGGGTTGGTACAAGCGCCTTGATGTTGGGCGATGCACTGGGCAGGCGCTCCTTTCAGGCCGCCCAGTGCACTTACTAGGGAGATATGCCAGATGCCAACGGTAGCGTTATGGTTGATCACTATTTCCAGCGATCAACCGATAAATGAGATGGCCACGCGTCTCAGCGCTGAAGGATTAAATATCCAGGAGGTGCTGGAAGAGATCGGTTGCATTACCGGCTCGGCAGACGATGCCACGGCGGAACGGCTGAAAAAGGTCAAAGGCGTAGTGGATATAGCGCCTGATATGCAGATCGATGTGGGGCCACCGGGCTCTGAGGAGACTTGGTAAGCTCGGTAAATATTTCACTGGGCTTGATGACGCGATGGTTTTAGTGGAGATGTGATATGACGACCCCCGCAAAGAACACTGTTTGCCTTTGGTACGATGGTGGTGCAGAAGAGGCAGCACGCTTTTACGCTGATACCTTTCCTGATTCGTTTGTTAGGGCGGTTCATCACGCACCGGGAGACTTTCCATCGGGTAAGCAAGGGGATGTATTGACCGTAGAGTTTACCGTGATGGGCATTCCGTGCCTTGGACTCAACGGCGGGCCTGGGGTTACGCACAATGAGTCGTTCTCTTTTCAGGTCTCAACGCATGACCAAGCCGAAACGGATCGCTATTGGAATGCCATTGTTAGCAATGGTGGCGAGGAAAGTGCCTGTGGCTGGTGCAAGGATAAATGGGGAATATCGTGGCAGATAACGCCTGCTGTGCTGATTAACGCCGTTACCAATCCCGATCCTGCCGTCGCTAAGCGCGCATTCGACGCGATGATGCAGATGAAAAAAATCAACATCGCGGACATTGAATCGGCGCTTCACGGTTGAGATAGGGTGAGTAACACTGCTTTACACGTTATTCGGCCGCTTAATTTTGGCCATTGTTGTACTTGCTCCTGCCGATTGTTTGTTCAAACTCATAGAGCATCTAACACATCAAAGTGATCGCAATTAGCTATATCCACGAGCTCGACTTGGATATGGCTAGTTTTTAACGCTGCAACAAAATCGTGTGTTTGTTGGCGAAAAGCGGGCGGATCGCTTTCGGCGATCACCACTTGGCATGAGGGTAGTTTGCTGGAATCGGCAAATTTAGGACTTAACGCAAGCGCTTGGGGTGGAGTGAGCTCCAGCGCTTCGTTAACGTAGGTATCCACCAATGGTGTTAGGTCATAAACGCCGCTAACCAGTATCAACTTATCAATGGGTATATCACCACTGGTGGCTACCCAGTAGGCTAGCTGGGCACCGGCGCTATGGCCGCCTAATACAATAGACCACACGCCACCGTTATCCGCGAGGGCGTTGCATGCTGCCCCAATCCCCTCAATGCATTGGCTCACCATGGTGTTAATGGAGGTTTCCGGTGCTAAGCCGTAACCCAGGGAGGCGAAGGCCATACCACGGGCCAGGTAGCGTTCAGCCAGAAAGTCCGTGGCGGTGTTATCCAGCGCCTGCCAGTAGCCGCCGTGAATAAATAGCATCAATGGCCAGGGGCCCGCGGTACTTTCCGGGACGAACAGGTTGAGACGGGCCGCCGGATCTTCACCGTAGCGCAGGGTAATCGGCTGGTGGCGTGCCACCAGGTCGATACCTAAAGCTGCCTGGCGCGTTAAAGTGGCTTCGAAATCCCGAGCGAAATGGCTCGGCGAGTAGGCGAGGTTCAGGGGTATTTCAGTCATCACGTACCTCTATTAGGTAACGGCATCACGCACATGAAACAGCGGATCCTGGTACTCACCGCTTTCCATTACCTCGCGGAAGTGCTGGGCGGCCTGCCAAACATCTTCAAAACTGAGATACAGCGGGGTAAAACCAAAACGCATTAGGCCGGGTTCCCGGTAGTCGCCGATCACTCCGCGGGCAATCAAGGCTTGAACGATAGCGTAGCCGTTTTGACTATCCACCAGTGATACCTGGCTGCCGCGCTCACTGGCTGATGGGGTTATATCGTCAATATTATGAGTGGTAAAAATATCGCTTAAACACTCTCGAAACAGGTCGCTCATTGCCAGACTTTTTTCTCTCAGCGCCTGCATGTCCACCTCGCTCCATAGGGCGAGTGAGGCTTCCAGAGCGGCGTAGGCAAGTGCCGAATGGGTGCCAGTGCGAAAGCGGGAAATATCCCCCGCTGGGGTGTAATCCGCTTCAAAAGCGAAGGGCGATGCATGGCCGTGCCAGCCGGAAAGCGGCTGCCAACCTTTGTCTTGGTGATCGCTATGCACGTATTAAAAAGCTGGCGCGCCAGGGCCGCCGTTAAGGTACTTGTACGTACAGCCTACGGCGTAGCGAGCACCGCAACCGTTTAGATCAATGGGCAGTGCGCCTGCGGAATGGGCCAAATCCCAGATGACTTCCGCGCCGTGGTCGTGCACCAGTTTCGTGGTGGTGGCTATATCGCGTAATTTGCCAGTACGGTAATTAACTTGGCTCAGTACCACCACGGCTACACCGTCGAGGTGTTCGGCCAAGTTGCCTCCTTCGGGCAGGAAGCGGTGCTCGGCGCCACTCACCCGGCAATAGCCTTGGGCGATGTAGCCATCGGTCGGGAAGTTGCCGCCTTCGCTAAGAACCGCCTGGCGACCCTCCTTGCCTTGGCCGAGGATATACCCCAGCAGCTTGAAGATATTTAGCGTGATATTGTCAGTGACGCTTACCTCACCGCGTTGCGCACCAATCACCGGGGCTAGCAGATTGCCCAAGCGTTCCGGAGCATCGAACCAGCCCTGGTTCCAGCCTTTGATCAGTTGGTCGCGCCATTGATCCAGAGTCTCATCGACCGCCTGTTTGGCGGCCTTCGGTTGAGCGCCCAGTGAGTTCCCATCAAGATAAAGCACGCCTTCAGGCAGGGCGAAATGGCTTTTAAAGTCTGCCAATGGGTCTTGGCGGTCACGCTCACGAACACTATCCAGGCTTACAGGCATATGGCTGCTCCGAAAAATTGTATGTCGCTGTTTTGAATATCAAGACGGTAGTTAAACTGGGTGCGCAGCAGCGCGCCAAGTGCTTATATCGTCGTCCGAACACTCCACAGTTCCGGGAAGAACTGAAGATCCAGCGCTTTGACCAGATAGTTCACCCCAGCCGTTCCGCCTGTGCCGCGTCTATAGCCAATGATACGCCCGACCGTTTTCATGTGGCTGAATCGCCAGCGCTGAAAGTTGAATTCGACATCCACCAATTTTTCAGCAAGCTCGTATAGATCCCAGTGTTGTTCGCTGTTGCGGTAGATTTCCGTCCAGACCGCTTCCACCTCGCTACTGGCGGTGTAGGGGATACTCCAATCGCGTTGGGTTTTGCTTTCCGGAATGCTGAAACCGCGTTTGGCAAGCAGCTGCAGCACGATATCGTAAAGACTGGGCGAGTGGAGGGATTCCTGAAGTTTTTGGTAGTGTTTGGGTTTTGATCTGTGGGCTTCGATTAGCTTGGCGTTCTTGTTACCCAACAGGAATTCCATTTCCCGATATTGATAGGACTGAAACCCAGAGCTTTGGCCAAGGCTGTCTCGGAAGCTGGCATAGTCGGCGGGGGTCATGGTGACCAACACTTCCCAGGCCTTGATAAGCTGTTCCTGAATTCTGGAAACTCGCGATAGCATCTTGAAAGCAGGGCGCAGGTTATCTTCTTGAATATGCGCTGCGGCGCCATGAGCTTCGTGAAGGCACAGTTTGATCCATAGCTCCGATACTTGATGGATAACGATAAAGAGTAATTCATCGTGTTCATCAGAAGCCGGATTTTGGCAAGCAAGCAAAGGTTCCAGATCCAGGTACTGGCCGTAGCTAATATCCTGATCCCAATGAATGGCTTCATTATCGACGCTGTTTTCTTCAGGAGTCGTCATTTTATTCTGCCTTGGTTGCTGTGCAATGTGTGGTTGTTGTCGTTTGTTTGCAAGCCTGTTCTTTAGGTTCACCTAAGTCCCAGAGTATACCGGCGGCGAGCTTCAGGCCCTGCTCGATAATCGTTTCGAGCAGGTACCGATACGATCACAGTGTTTTATGAGAAAGGTGATCTTGAGCAATGCTATGTCGACATTCCCTTTCTCCCTAAGCTTGCAAAGTGATGTGTGAACGTCGGATATTGAACTTGGTGGCTACTTTTTTCACTAGCTAGGCATTCATTGTCTAGCTTTTCATAGACCGGCTTTTACTGACGAATGCCTACTATAAGGAAGAACCATAGTGCTCACTATCATCATCACTGTGGCGATCATCGCCGTTATCGCGTTTTACGTCATCGGTATCTACAACCGACTTGTGTCTTTGAAAAATCGCTTTGAGAACGCCTTTGCGCAAATTGAAGTGCAACTTAAGCGTCGGCATGACCTGATTCCTAATCTGGTAGAGACCGCAAAAGGTTACCTCAGCCATGAACGGGAGACGCTGCAGTCGGTCATCGAGGCTCGTAATACAGCCGCCGCTGGGCTAAAAGCGGCCGCGGCAAACCCAGGCAGTGCCAAAGCCATAGCAGACCTGGGCGGTGCAGAGGGCGTGCTGACACAGGCGATGGGGCGGCTCAATGTGGTCATGGAAGCCTACCCGGATCTAAAAGCCTCAGAAAATATGCAGCAATTGTCAGAAGAGCTAACCAGCACTGAAAACAAAGTGGCCTTTGCGCGGCAGTCATTTAATGATGCGGTGATGCACTACAACACCTATCGGCAGAGCTTCCCGCCGGTAGCAGTGGCGGGCATGTTCGGCCATGGGCAGGATGCCTCGTTGTTAGAGTTTGAAGACAGTGCCCAGATTCAAGTGGCGCCGACGGTGTCGTTCTAAGCTCAGGGAAAACGCGACATGGATTTTTTTACCGCGCAGGATAACGCTCGTCGTAAAACCGGGCGTCTGGTCGTTTTGATGGTACTGGCAGTACTTGCCCTGATTGCTGTTACCACGCTCGCAATTACCATCGCGCTGCATCTAATGGGGGAGCAATCTGCTACACAAACCAATCTTTCTGCTCAGGGGATGTGGTCGGCACTCTCGATTGAACTGGTCACTGGCGTTGCTATTGCGGTGTTGGCCGTCGTGGTGCTGGGCGGGCTATTTAAACGCAGTCAGCTAAGGCGTGGTGGCCGGGTAGTGGCAGAAGCCCTTGGTGGACGCGAGATCAATCTTAATACCCGTGATGCTGATGAGCGGCGTATTCTCAATGTGGTTGAAGAGATGGCGATTGCCTCTGGAACGCCAGTGCCCTCCGTGTATGTGCTGGAGGAGGAGAGCATCAATGCCTTCGCCGCCGGTTATCAAACCAATGATGCAGTGATCGGGATTACTCGCGGCACGATCCGAAACCTGACGCGGGATGAACTGCAGGGCGTCGTAGCGCATGAGTTTAGCCATATTCTGCATGGTGACATGCGGTTGAATATGCGCCTGATCAGCATACTGCATGGCATCCTAATCATTGGCTTATTGGGCGGAACATTGCTGCGTAGTATGCGCTTTCGGCGGGTCGGCGGTGGAAAACGCGACAACTCAGGCGCTGTCGTTTTAGCACTGGGGGCGGTGCTAATGCTGATCGGCTACGCGGGTACCTTTTTTGGCAATTTGATCAAATCGGCGGTTAGTCGGCAGCGTGAATATCTGGCGGATGCCTCTGCGGTGCAGTTTACCCGCAACCCTCAGGGGATTGGCAACGCGCTGGTTAAAATCGGCTCGCACACCCAGGGCTCTTACCTGCAAGCGACACAGGCGGCGGAATTCAGCCACCTGTTCTTCGGTCAAGGCGTGCGGCAGGGCTTTAGCCAAATGATGGCCACCCATCCGCCGATTAAAGATCGTATCAAGCGGGTCATGCCCGATTGGAATGGCCGCTTCGAAGTCTCTGTCAATGGCCATCAGAACTGGCCCACCCAGCAAACCGAGAATCACGCACCTGAAATTGAAGGCGACGGTGAGAGGTCTGAAGCAGAGCCCAGATTTGGCTCGGGAACAGCAACGGGAACGGGGGCAATGGCGGCTGTGTTAACCGGTGCCTCTGCTCAAACTGCCATTAACACCATGGGCCAGCCTGACCAGCGCCATCTTAATCAGGCTAGAGCGAGATTAGATGCGCTGCCTGAGCGGATTAAAAGCGCCGCCCATGAGCCCCATGCCGCTCGTGCTCTGATCTATGCACTGCTGCTTAGCCAGGATAAGACAATGCGTAGGCATCAGCTTAAGGCGTTGCATCAAGTTGCACTGCCAGACGTTTATCGGGCGTTGATGGATTATGGCCCGGAAATGTTGAGGCTGGATGTACAGTTACGCTTGCCACTGATTGAACTGGCGCTGCCAGCGTTACGCTCGCTTTCGATGGAGCAGGCCCAGCATTTTCGCCTCTGTATGGAAAGGCTGATCGAGGCGGATGGTCAGGTCAGTCTGTTGGAGTGGACGCTATATCAGTTGGTGTTGAATAACATCAGCAAGCAAGGCAGTGGGCCTTCAAACCTCAAGATAAACGACCTGCAGCGGGAGTGTCAGCTGCTACTGACGGTGCTTGCCACCGCCGGTCAAGATGACCCAGTTGAAATAAGCGCTGCGCTTAATGCCGCTGAGCGTGAGCTGCCATTCTCATTGAGGGCCACTGACGATATAAGTGATATGCGTGCACTCAGCCTGGCGGTTGAGCGCTTGCGGCGCTTAAAGCCTTTGCATAAGCCCGCGCTGTTGCAAGCGATGGCACGCTGTATTGAACATAGCGCACGTATTTTGCCTGCTGAAGCCGAGCTGTTCCGTGCTATGGCCGATATTCTCGAGTGCCCAATGCCGCCACTGTTATCAGATGAAGCATAGGCAACAATTTTCGATACAGGGAAGCCTCAGCCATGGATGAAACGGAATCTTTAAATCGAGCCATCCATGAGGAGGTCGCGCTATTTCCATATGATATGGCTTGGCCAGCTCTATTCGAGAAGGAGCGAGACAGGCTGCTGGATTTATTTCCAGATGAATTTCTAGCCATTGAGCACATCGGAAGTACCGCTGTTCATGGTCTCTCGGCCAAGCCAATCATCGATATCCTGGCAGGCGTAGAGTCAATGCACCAGGCTGATGACTTGCTGGAGCCGTTGTGCCGTGCCAAATATGCGACATCATTAGCGTACAACGCTTCCTTGGTCGGGCGGCGTTGGTTAATGCGATGGGCCGAGGGGCGTAGGACGCATCATCTGCATCTTATGGTGTATGGCGGTGAAGAGTGGCATCGGCGATTGGCTTTTCGCAATAGACTGCGCGCTGATACTGAACTGGCGCAACGTTATGAGAAAAAGAAGCGTCTGTGGGCGGCGGAATTTACGTCAGACCGAGAAGCCTATACGGCGGCGAAAGGGGATTTCATTAAACAGGCGCTCAAGAATGCCTCTTAACCACAGCAGTCAATGTCGCGTCTGTTTTGCAGACCTTTCTACAGTAACGCTTAGCGCGTCAAATGAAATGGGAGGTTAAAGTGAAGACTATCAAAACATCTTTAATGTTTGTGGGGGATCAGGCCGGTAAAGCCGAAGAAGCTATCAAGTTTTACACTTCGCTATTTGAGAACTCGAAAATCATCGATATCGAGCGTGTCGAAGCTGGGGGGCATGATCCCGAAGGGGCAGTTAAGCTCGCCCGCTTCTCGATAAACGGCACTCTCTTCCTGGCAATGGATAGCTATTACGACCATCAGTTCAGTTTTACGCCAACAATGTCATTACACGTTGAGTGCGGCTCAGAGAAAGAAATAGAAGACGTATTTAAAGCATTGAGCGATGGAGGTAAGGTTTTGATGCCTCTAGATAATTACGGCTTTAGTGAAAAATTCGGATGGTTGAATGATAAATACGGCGTTTCCTGGCAGCTGAACCTTTCCAACTAGCACGTTAACATTCTTTTAGCTTGGCAAAGGAAAAATACAAGAGAGCGCTTATGTTTGAGTATACATTGCTGCACTGGATGACTTTTTTATCAGCGGCCGTGCTTTTGAACCTATCGCCGGGGCCAGATATTGCCTACATACTGGGGCAAACATTACGTAGCGGGCGACGACAAGGGTTTGCCGCTATGTTTGGGATTTGGACAGGAGCGGCGCTCCATGTAGTAATGGCTGCAGTTGGTCTTTCGGCTATTTTAGCCACCTCTGCATTGGCGTTTTCGATTGTTAAATGGGTAGGGGCCGCCTACCTGATATGGCTCGGTATTAAAATGTTGCTGTCTCAAGGGGATCAGTTTGTCGCTGCAGAAAAGCCGGGTAACAAGAACCTCTCCACTGTTTATTGGCAGGGCATGCTGGTATCTGCGCTAAACCCCAAAGTCGCTATCTTCTTTCTGGCTTTCCTGCCGCAATTTATCGTGGAAGGCGCTGGCCCAGCCGAGGCACAGCTTTTATTGCATGGCAGCCTTATTATTGCAGTTGCTGCCGTAATAGAGCCCCCTTTGGTTTTGGCTGGTGCTAAGTTGGGTGCTTACTTAAAGAGAAAACCACACGTTGGTTTATGGATGGATAGATCCCTTGGAGCACTTTTCGTCGCGTTGGGTGCACGGTTGGCTGCGAGTGCAAGGTAGGCTACGTAATGCTATTTTTGTTTTTGAAGTGCTGGGGAGGAGGTCTCTTTTCGTTTAAATGAAGGATGGTGATAATGTCTGCTTACGCCGTTGCTCTTATCCGCGAAACCCGATTCGATCCTGAAATTAAACAATATTTAGAAGGCATTGATGCAACCCTCGCGCCGTTCTCGGGCAAATACCTCGTGCATGGTGGGCCATACATTCCGCTTGAGGGAGGGTGGACAGGGGATATGGTGGTGATTGAATTTCCTTCCATGGAGCATGCGCAAGGTTGGTATGACTCGGCTGCTTATAAAGCGATCCGCCCATTGCGTACCCGGAATACAGAGGGCGATGTGCTATTAGTTCAAGGTGTACCAGAAGGGCATAAAGGAGCGGACATCCTTGGGTAGCGATAGCCGCTCCTTATACTTCAGCGTATTTACGATGAAAGACCATTAACTATAATTTAGGCCGGTTGAGGTGATGGCGTGCTTTCCAACGCTACCTGCAACTCTTCAACAAGCGTTTCAACTTTCTGTATCGCGGCAGCAACCGATTTGGCCAATACCTCGCCGCCCACTTCCTGTCCTTCGATCGCGATGTAGTGAACGCGAGTGATGCCGATAAATGCCAGTGCTGTGGCCAAGTGTGGCTCAAGGTGGTTCATATGGGCCATTTCTTCACCTGGCGCCATATTTACGCCGCCTCTAGCGGTGAGCACAACGGCATGCCTTTTTCGGTCTGTGAGCTTGGGTATGTAAGGGTCTATCGGGTTGGTGTCATCGAACTCTACCGTTCGACCGGGCCGTACTACTTGGTCGACCCACGCCTTGAGGGCGGCAGGCATACCGAAGTTGTATAGCGGCGTTCCGATTACCACAATATCAGCAGCAATTAACTCATCAATCAGATGGTCGCTCTCTGTCAGTGCGTCCTTCATCCAGCTTTCTCGGTGCTCTTCGGGGGCGAAGGCAGACGCAATCCAGTCGTGGCTGATAATCGACGGTGGGTTTTGACCAATATCGCGATAGGTAACCGTGTCTTGCGGTCGGCTTGATTGCCACTGGCTGACAAACTGATAGGTTAAATGGCGACTATGCGAGCCGTGGTTATCTGTGCCAGCAATACCGGGGCGGGCGCTAGCGTCTATATGCAGGATGTGTGTCATGGTGGCCTCCTAATCTGAGTTGAACTCATCTATGATTAACAACAGGCTTAGCTTAGGCTTTGCCTTTCAGCCTGAACAAACGATCTTTTCTTGCAGCTATAGATGAGTGAAACTCATTCATGAACCATCGCCGATTACCCTCGCTTTCAGCACTACGAGCTTTCGAAGCCGCTGCCCGCCATGAAAGTGCCAAGCAGGCGGCGCAGGAATTATCCGTTACTGCCACTGCCATTAGCCATCAGGTTCGGGGTCTTGAAGAGGCGCTAGGCGTTACCCTATTTTTACGTAAACCCCGACAGTTGGCGCTGACACCTCAGGGCCGTGAGCTACTGCAGGTTCTGGAGACTGCGTTTGATAGCATTAGTCATGTTGTCGAGCGGTTGAGTGCTGTACCTGTTCGCCAAACCGTTACGCTCTCTACAACGCCAGCGGTTGCGGTGCGCTGGTTGCTGCCCTGGGTGTGTATGCTGCGTGACTCCCATCCAGATATAGATCTGCGTATTCATGCTTCGCATGAGTCGGTTCCTCTGGATGGGGTCACGGCAGACATTGCCATTCGCTATGGCGATGGCCGTTGGCCAGGGTTGGTCGCCGAGAAGCTGTTTGATAACACCTTTATCCCGACCTGTAGCCCACGCCTTGGTCTACACGAGGTAGAACAGCTACCTTTGCACCCATTGATTCACTTCAGCAGTCAGGGGGCCATATCATCACCACTGGATTGGGCGACGTGGCAGAAAGAAGCAAGGGTACCTGGGCTGGACGTGAGTGCCGGGCTGGTCTTTTCTGATGAGACCCACGCTATCTCGGCTGCCGTTGGGGAGCAGGGTGTAGCGCTGATGAGCCGCCAGTTGATTCAGGATGAGTTGGAAGAGGGGCGTTTGGTGCAACCTTTCGGCCCCGAATTTGAAGGTAAGCCGTTCTTTCTGGTCTACCCAGAAAGCCGACGGCATGACCCAACCATTCAAGCGATCAGTGATTGGGTTTTGGCGGTGCCGGGTGGGTTGTGTACGTTGATGAATTGATAGTGGAGGACTTTTATACCGTTATCTTATAGGCAAGCTACCCATCCACCTTACTGACTTGGTTAACAGGCCACGCTGCTGGATGACCTTCGAAGCTTCGCTGTTGTTCAAGGAGCTTCTAAAGTGTATCTCCGAGCTGATGCTCGTCCTACTGCAGGTGAGAAATGCTGTTCCCCTGAATTCAACTCATAGTATTTAAGAGCCGTCGCTCTGGCAATCAAGGAACGAAACGATGGAAGTAATTATTAATACTATAATATCCGAGTTTTCGGATTTTAATGACCTGAGTGAATTCATCATTGTTGTGATTCGCTTGCTGTTGGCGGCTGTACTAGGCGGTCTATTGGGGCTCGAGCGAGAGCAGAGAGGCAAGGCCGCTGGAATACGCACCCATATGCTGGTCTGTATGGGGGCGGCTTTGTTTATATTTATACCTCAGCAAACGGGTATCTCTGATGCGGAAATGAGCCGGGTCATCCAAGGCGTTATTGCTGGCATCGGTTTTCTTTGTGCTGGCACCATCATCACCCGAAAAGATGAAAAAGGCACGTCAGGGCTTACCACGGCGGCAGGGGTTTGGTTGACGGCGGCAATTGGCATAGCCGTAGGCCTAGGACGCGAGCAGACGGCGGTTTTGTGTACGCTGCTGGCCTGGGTAGTCCTCTATGTAGTGCCTTTCTTTTCCGGTTCAATCAGCAAGAAAAAGTCTTCGTCCTTGGGCGATGACGAAGACAATACCGATATTTGATGGGAGCCGAATGCAAAAACTAGAGGGCGTGAATGAACAGAGAGTTAACTCCTCTGGTAAGGCCTCGCCTTTTTATAATCAGGGAACTACATCCAGACGGTATAATTATTATTTGTTGGAAGCCTTCTTTCTTCCACTGGGGCTTTTCCTTCTTGCATAGTTCTTTCTCGGCTTACCCGTGCGTTTCGGCGGGCCACCGGCCTCACCCTGGGCGGTTTGCAGGCTCTGCCTCAGCTTGGCAGCGTCACTGTGGGTGAGCAGGCCGCGTAAATCATCCAGCAGGGCCTGTTGAAACGCGGCGGGGTCGTCCTGCTGTTCGGAAATTGCCCGTAGGCGTTGTTCCCATAGCGCAGTGCGTTCAGGCGTGCTTACCGCGCTGGGCAGGGCGGCGATTAGGGCGCTACCCAGTTTGGTGGCACGCAGGGCTTTTTGCTGGCGTACCAGGTAGCCGCGCTGTACCAGGGTTTCGATAATGCCCGCCCGGGTGGCTTCGGTGCCCAGGCCATCGGTGTCGCGAAGCGTACGACGCACTTCCGGGTCATCCACGTAGCGGCCAATGTTCATCATGGCCTTGATCAGGCTGGCATCGGTGAACGGTTCCGGCGGGCGGGTTTCCTTCTCCTCTACGCCTGCGCCCAGTGCCTGGCAGGGCTCGCCTTGGGTGAGTGGTGGCAGCGGTGGTGTTTCATCCCGAGTAGTGAATAGCGGTTTCCAGCCGGGGTCGAGAATGCTTTGCCCGCGGGCGCGGAAGGCTTCATTAAGCAGCGTAAATTCGGCTTTGACTTCGAAGGTGCGCAGAGGACGGTAGAACTGAGCCATCACGTTGCGCACGATCAACCGAAACACATGGCCTTCGGTAGCGGAGAGCTGGCTGAAATCAGCGGGTTTTCCGGTCGGTGCGATTGCGTGGTGGGCACCGACCTGCTTATCGTTCCACGCCTTGGAGCGCAGGGTAAAGTCTGCTCCATTCAGCCACTGCTGAAGCGCTTCATCGTTCTGGCAGGCACTGGTGAGGCTGCGCTGAGCAAGCTGAAGATGCTCCTCGGGTAGGTAGCGGCAGTCTGAACGGGGGTAGGTGATCAACTTGTGGCGCTCGTAGAGCCGCTGGCAAATATCCAGCACCATCTGCGCAGAGAGCCCGTGGCGGCGGGCGGCGTCTACCTGAAGAGCAGAGAGCGAGTAGGGCAGTGGCGGTGCCTGGCGTTTCTCCTGCTGGTCGAGCTTGGTGAGTTGCCCTGATGCGCCGGGTAACTGAGCCGCCAGGGCATCGGCGGGCCTGCGGTCAATCAAACGGCCTTGATCGTCAAGAGGTTGGTGCTCTTTGGGCGCCCACCAGGCGCGCAGTTGACCTTGGGCAACCTTGAGATCCACCCATAGTGGATAAAACGGATGAGGCACAAAATCACGGATGGCGTTATCGCGGCGCACGATTAATCCCAGTACCGGGGTTTGCACACGGCCGACAGAAAGCACACCGTCGTGCCCCGCTTGTCGGCCGGTGAGTGTCCAGGCACGGGTTAGGTTAATGCCATACAGCCAGTCGGCGCGAGAGCGGGCCTGGGCTGCCTGAAACAGCGGCTGGTAATCGGCGTTGGAGCGTAGCTTGGCAAGCGCCCGGCTCACTGCAGGTTTATTAAGGTCGCTGATCAGCAGCCGTTGTACCGGGCCACGGTACTTCATGTACTCGATCACTTCCTGCACCAGCAGCTGACCTTCGCGGTCAGGGTCACCCGCGTGAACCACATCGGTGGCTTGTTTGATCAGCTTGCGAATCACCGCGAGCTGCCCACGCGCCTTGGGGCGTGGCATCAGCTTCCACTGCTGCGGCACGATAGGGAGCCGATCCAGCCGCCACTGCTTGTCAGCGGGGTCATAGGCTTCCGGTGGCGCTTGCTCTAATAAGTGCCCTAGGCACCAAGTGACCGTGGTGTCGCCACATAGCACCGCGCCCTCCTGGCGTTTGCTAGTGCCCGGTAACGCCTCGGCAATGGCTTGGGCGAGGCTGGGTTTTTCGGCAATTATCAGGCGCATAGCAGCGAAGCCTTCATCGTATCCTTTGATGGCGCCTATGGTAGCAGACGCTGGCCAGCATTGGCGCCAGAGGGGGCAGGTCAATGTAGTGATGCGATAAATTGCTGATACTGTTAAGTTGTATAAATTATGTACAAATAGTTTTGTTGGCTAGCAATCTGTTTGATAGCAATCTATTTGATGGTCAGGGCTGGTATTTAAGGGGCATCATCAATGCGTGATCGAGGTAGAACACGACGTTTAATGGGGTTGGGTGCACGCACTGGTGGAGCGCTGCTGAAAACCCGTTTAGGTGGCCAAGCGGATTGGCGAGCCCTGGGCGAAGCGCTGTTTGAGGGGCTTTCAGAGCTTAAAGGCCCGGCCATGAAGCTTGCCCAAATTATGTCCCAGTGGGACGATCTGCTACCGCCCGATCTCGCCGAGGAGCTTGCCCGCCTGCAGCGCCAAGCCGAACCGATGCCCTGGCCACGTATTCATGAAGCGCTGGTTCAGCAGTACGGCGACATTGACCACTATTTCAGCGAAGTCGAGGAGCGCCCCTTTGCCAGCGCCTCCATGGGGCAGGTTCACCGCGCGACCACTCATGAGGGCGAAACGGTCGTGCTCAAGGTGCAGTACCCCGGCCTTGCTGAGGTGTTGGAGAGTGATTTAATCCAGGTGCGACGCATTATGCGTTTAGGCCGCTGGTTCAAAGTACCCCAGGCGCGCTTGGACGCGCTGTTTGAAGAGCTCGCCGAAAGCCTGCGTGGGGAACTGGATTATCACGCCGAAGCCGATGCACTGGCCCGCTACCGTGAGCGCTATAAGGATGACCCGCGGCTAGTGATTCCCGAGCCTTTGCCAGCGCTCTCCGGCCCTCATGTGCTGGCGATGCGCTACGTGGAAGGAGCGCCATTGCGCGAATTAGCCGAGGCAGATGACGAGACGCGCCAGGGCATTGCCGAGACATTAGCAGACTGGATTACCCAAGAGCTGTTTACCTACGGCGAACTACATGCCGACCCCCATGCGGGTAATTTCGCAGCCGATGCCCAAGGGCGGCTGGTGATTTACGATTTGGGCGCGGTAATTGCGGTCCCCGATGCGCGTATAACGGCGATGATGCAACTGTTGGATGCCACCTTGAAGCATGACCCCATGGGGATGGACGAAGCCTTGATGCAAATGGGTGGCCGCCAGGGGCAGGGCGCGCCGCTGGCGCTCTATCGTGAATCTGCTGAATGTATCGCGCCACTGTTTGAGCCGGGCGAGCAGGATTTCAGCGATGTGCGGGTGCACCGTCGCCTGCGCGAGCTAACTCCTAAAGTGTGGGCGGCGATGGATCGCCTACAGCCTCCCGCAGAAACGCTGCTGCTTTCCCGGGCGCTGAACGGTCACTATTGGAATTTAGTGCGTTTGGGCGCGCGACTGAATATGCACGAGCGCACGCTTCCGCTATTACATCGAGCCTATTAATGATCAACCGATTGCCACTGCGACCATGTCGGCCTTCATGCTAAACTATGCCGCTTTTAAACAGGTCATTGTTTAATTCGATATCGTTGAACACGACATCGTTTAACAAGCTATCCTGTCACAACATGGAGACGGCAATGCTGGCGGTATGGGTCGATCAGCTGCTGGGATTCGCCTCCGGGGCACTCTCGGCAATCAGGCAACAAGAACACTATCCGGATTTTATGACCTGGGTGCGTGCCAAAGGCGCGGATTCATTTGAAGGCGATGTGTCCATGGCCCAAGCGCTGGCACCAGTGCTGTGGTCGCAAACACCGCTAGAGCGGCTCGACTTTGCCTGTGAGCCCCTCGCCACGCCGGGGCGTAATGAACCGTGCTGGTGTGACTCAGGGCGCAAATTCAAGCAGTGTTGCTATCAGATCGAGTTTCCCACTGAGATCCCCGATCAGATGATGTGGATGCTCTCGCTGCGCGAATGGAAGGGCGCGACCCTGAAAGCCGCGTTGGATAGCCGACAGGCTCCGGCTCAAGCGCTACTGGAAGCCGGGTTGATTGCTGCTGAAAGCGGTCAGACGGGCCGCGCTATGCAAATCCTTGAATCACTCTTCGATGGTAGTGACTGGTCACGGCTGCCTGAGCAGGCCGAGCCTGCCTTTGAAATCCTGCTGGATATTTATCAAGAGCGCGGTTTTAGCCGTAAACGTGCTGACCTACTTGATGATGTGATGGAGCGGGGGCCGCTGTTTTTGCGCGGCGTGGCTCTTGAGCGTTTATGCCTGATGCACTTGGATAACGATGACCTCGATAGTGCCCGCGGTGCCTTTGTGAAGGCTCAGCAGGCGCTGCCCGATTCGCCCACTTTGGCCTACATTGAAGCCATGCTGTTACTGCATGAAGGGCACGAACAGGAAGCCAAAGAGCGCGCCAACTTCTGGTATCGCCGCTTGGTTCGCCAGGGTGACCTGGATGAAGATCAGCTGGATTTTTTAGCCGCTTTGGCAGATAACCCCGGCGCGACGCTTGCCGATCAGTTGCTCAGCGCGGAAGAGGATCTGGCCACGCCGCTGGTAGCGCTTCAGGCATTGCTGGCCGCGTTGCCCACTGCCCCCAAAATCGATGTAAGCGCCGACCCTGAAAGTGGGCGATTGCTATATAACACCAGTGCTCGTGAAGAGACTCTGTTTGCCGCTTGGCATGAGCAGTTTCAGGTGTTGGTGGATGAAGACGTAGCGTTGGGCTTCCGAGATGACCCCTGGGGCAACGCCATTGAGTGGATGTCGGCACTCTGTGCACATCCCGAGTGGCTGGACGCCCCACAGGTAGTGCAGGACTTAACGTTGGCGCTCACCAGCCGCTTTGGCAGCCTGCCGTGGATGGCCCCAAGCCTGCTGGAGCCACTGGCGCTTCGACTTTCGCGCTGGCTGGAACAAGCCCGCGCCGAAGGCGACGGCAACCTGTGCTGGGACGATGCCAACAACGCCATGTTGCTACGCACAGGGTTAGCGCTGGTGGTTGGCATGGAGCGCGGTGCGTGTCAGCACTCCCGCGAGTTGGCCGAAGAGCTACTGCTGATCGACCAGGAAGATAGCTTAGGGCTGCGGGAGCTGGTACTTGACCAGCTGCTGCGTGATGATCGCAACGAGGAAGCGTTGGCACTTGCGGAAGAGAGTGACGACGACGGCTCGCTGGTATTGGGGCTTTTGATGGGTAAAGCCCTGGCACTCTATCGGTTAGAGCAGCGTGAGGCGGCAGAAGCGGCGCTAGGCGATGTGCTTGGCCATAACCGCTACGCGTTAGAGCTAATTTGTGCAGAGAGCCCGCGGCCTTCCATGCCTCACCCCGATGGTCAGGTTGACCCCGGCTCCCGGGCGGAAGCGTGGCAGTACCGCACCTTGATGCGCGATCAGTGGCGGACTACGCCAGGGGCCTTGGACTGGCTCGAAACACACCGCTAGCCTAAACCTTCAAGCCTGCTTAAGCAGGCTTGGGGGTAGGTACTAACTGCTTGTCTCGGCTGATCCAAATCGCCAAGATAATGGCGGGAAGGCCCAGTAACGTTGCGATGACAAAGAAGCTTGGGTAGCCCTGAGAGGTTACGACCAGCCCACCAAAACCGCTCAAGAACTTTCCTGGCAGCGTCATTAGTGATGAGAACAGCGCGTACTGCGTTGCAGTATAGGCGCGTGATGTGAGACTGGAAAGAAAGGCGATAAACACCGCACTGGCTAAGCCATTGGCAAGGTTATCGCCGATAATCGTCACCACCAGCATGGGCAACTGATTACCCACCACGGCAAGCACGGCAAACAGCAGGTTAGTTACCATCACCAACCCCGCGCCGAAGATCAGCAGCGGGCCAATGCCGTAGCGCGCCACGCATAGCCCGCCTAGAATTCCACCGGTAATGCTCATCGCAATGCCGAATATATTGGTCACGTTAGCAATCTCTGCCAGCGAAAAGCCCAGGTCGATATACAGCGGGTTGGCCATGGAGGCCATGGCCAAATCGCTGATTCTAAATACGGCAATAAACACCAAAATCCACAGCGCTTTCACTCCATAGCGGCGAAAAAAGTCGGTAAACGGACAGACCAGCGCACCAATGCTCCAGGCACCCAGGCGGCGTAACAGTTTGGGCTTACCGCGGCTGGCGCGAATAAACGCCCGTACCTTAGGCTCATGGATAAGTTGAATAGAAAGCGAAGCGCGCTTCGGTTCAGGGCGCAGCAGCACGGTGAGAACGCCAATGCCCATTAGCGCCGCCATGCTCAGGTAGGCCGCATCCCAAGAGGCAGAGGCCGCGATATACAGCGCGCCGGCACCAGCGGCAAGTAAGCCACCGCGATAGCCAATAATATAGGTCGAGGCCATGGCGGCCTGAACATCGTCATCGGCGGACTCAATGCGATAGGCATCGATAGCGATATCTTGCGTCGCTGAACCAAACGCCACCAGCAGGGCAAAGAGGGCCACCCAGCCGAGATTACCCACTGGGCTCAAACCGGCCAGCCCCACTAACCCTGCAACGATCAACCCCTGGGCTAACAGCATCCAACCGCGGCGCTGGCCGAAGGCGCGGGTTAAAATCGGGAGCGCTAACCGGTCTACTACCGGCGCCCAGAAAAACTTGATCGAGTAGAGCATGCCAATCCAGGCAAAAAAGCCAATTGCCGCTACCTCCACGCCGTCGCTACGCAGCCAGGCAGAGAGTGTTGAAAACACTAATAAAAAGGGTAGGCCTGCAGAAAACCCCAAAAACAGCATGGTAATAACGGGGGCACGACAATAAATAGCCAGCGCAGCAAGCCAAGTGCGCTGGGGGGTGGGGTTTAACATTAAACGCTACTCCTGGTGGAAAGACGCTGGCAACGGCCAAGTGATAAACTGAGGCAGTGTATTTATCGCAAAGTGCTATCACAAAGTTCTATCGCGAAGTTCTATCACAAAACCGACAGCTTACCGGAGAGGAGTTTTCCATGTCGATTACGGCGCATCAGGTAGTTACCTTGCACTATGTCCTCAGCGACGTGCTCAATGATGGCAGCAAGCAGGTACTGGATGACTCCCAAGCGCGCAATAAGCCGCTAGAGTATTTGCATGGCCACGACAATATCGTGCCAGGGTTGGAGAGTGCGCTAGCAGGTCAAACCGTAGGCGCCGAGCTTAGCGTTCAACTAATGCCCGCGGATGCCTACGGTGTGCGTAACGAAGATTTGGTTCAGGAAGTCAGTCGCGGCTCTTTTGGTAACGCTGAGTTGGAGCCGGGCAGCCGTTTTCAAACTGAGGGCGAAGCCGGGCCGCAAATTGTTACGGTACTCAAAGTCGATGGTGACCGCGTCACCGTCGATACCAATCACCCCCTGGCCGGGCGCACGCTGAACTATAAAGTCACCATTTTAGACGTACGCGAAGCTACCCGTGCAGAATTAGCCAAAGGCCATCCGTTACCACCAGGTACCGAACACAGTAAAGTCGAAGACCGCAAGGTGCTGTAGGTTAATAGCACCCAAAAATTGACCAGTATCAATTTCCTGTTTAACCGCTTACCCCCGCCTGCCGTAACTTGATCTAGGTCAGCATTCTTCTGCCGTTGAGTGACTAGTATGAACGCATACATCACGGCGGGGGGATTCACCATGTATTGGGATGACACAGTTATTTTCGGCTTAGTGACCGTCGCGTTAGTGATCGTTTTTATGCTGGGGTGGGTGGGCTTCGTGATTCGTGATCATCTACGTAAAGATGAGCGTAAAAAGTAGCTTTCCCACCTCATGTAAACCTTGTCAGGGGAGGGGGTTTGCTATCGCAGTAAACCTCCTGTTGCCAGCCCACCATGGGCTGGCTTTTTTTTGCCTGAAATGTGCTGAAAAGTTGCAATCGCATAGCGTGCGTTAATGAGCAATGCAAGGCGTGCTCTGGTAAAGTCCATTGAAGCAATGACTACACTAGGATGCTTTGTCATGAACGCAGTTGCCTTACACCACAGCCCGTGGGGTCGTGTACGTGATCGGTTAGCGTGCGCGTTAATTGTCGTGGGCATAATACTTCCCGCGACTGCCTTTGCCCAGGCAGTAAATATGATCAACGGCGATGTCACTCAAAAGGTCGCTTTAAGTGACTTGCACGACATGTCTGATACGACGTTTACACTCTATGACCCCTATCAAGGGCGCGATGTGGAGATGCAGGGCGTCGAGTTTCGCACCTTTCTGATTGAACAGTTTGGCGAAGTGCCCCCGGCGCTTCACTTTACCGCTTGGGACGACTACGAGGTTACCTTAGAAGGGTGGGACGACCCTAACTGGTACCTGGTTAGCTCTGAGGATGGCGATCCGCTCACCATCCGTACGCGAGGCCCTGTGCGGCTGGTAGAGCGTGACTACAATAATCAGGGCAAGGGTGATCGCGACGTAGAAAACCTGCGTGAGTTCAATGACTGGATCTGGATGATTCGTAGCATAGAGGCGAAGTGGTGACATCCAAAACTAGGCCCGTCGCGCAGCCCACAGTTCGTCCCCGGCCTTTAGCTCGCCAGCACCGCTATTTTACGTGGTTATCATTGAGCTTGATGAGCTTTTTGGCACTTATGGTGTTGATTGTTTATGAATCGCGCTGGGTATACCCCGAAATACAGGCTTATTTCAGCCAGACGGGGAGCCTTACAGGTCAGCAGCTTTCTACTCGGGCACGGGTCTACCTACAAAATGCCCAATCCGAGCTATTGAGTGACCAGGCAGAGCAAGATGCGCTGGATGCCGCAGCCTTGGATATTGACCTGGCCTACGGCTTAGCCGATGTGCACATTTATCGGCGTGAATATACCTGCGTTGAGCCTAGTTTGAAGGAGTTGGATCGGCTGGTGGCGCTGCTCGCGGCGCGGGGCATTGACCGTATCGCTGCGGCGATGGCGTTGTTCGCACCGATTCAATGCTTAACCCATATTGAGATGGATCAGCTTGATCGTCGGGGCGCAGCGATTAACGATTTTTCCGAAAGCACCCGTCAGCATAGTCAGGTGCTGACCTACTCCAGTTTATTGATCTTTGTGATGGGATTGGCGTTTTGGTGGCTCCATGAGCGCCAGCTAAGACGCACTGATCGTGCCACTCAAGAGACCTTCGAGTGGATGAAACGCGCCATGCGCGACCCGCTCACCGGGATCGGTAATCGCAGCGCTTTGCATCAGGATGTGTTGGTGCAGCAGCACCAGTCGCTGGGGCTGATTCTGGTCGATATAGACTTTTTTAAACAGTACAACGATGCCTACGGGCATCCGCAAGGCGATACCCTTTTGCGCCAATTGGCCACATTGATTGGTGAAACGCTGAATGATGAAGCGCAGCTCTACCGCTTGGGAGGCGATGAGTTCGCGGCACTACTTCACTGCCCGAACACCGACACGCTGAAGCGTTACTGCCGTCAGCTAATTGAAGGGCTGCGGGAAGCTGGTTTTGCCCACTCTGCCCATCCGGATAAAAAAGGCGTGACGTTAAGCGTTGGCGGGAGCTGTTTTGTAGCCGATGAAGCAACGTTTCCCTACGCTTACGAAGCCGCCGACAAAGCACTCTATCGGGTAAAAGCGATGGGCCGTGACGGATGGCAGGTTACTGAAGACGCATAACGTCTGCGTACATAGGGGCGAGTCTGCCCAGCAGTTCATTACGTGCGCCAAGGGCAATACCCTCCGCCTGCATAGCCGCATCGAGATGTTCCACCAAGCGATTAAAATGCGCATCTGTTAGCCCCATATGTTGATGAGCACGATCCATCGACGGGCCTTCATAGTGGCAGGGGCCATCGCTTACATCGCATAGCTGGCTGGCCAGGGATTCAGCAAATAAATCGATATTGGTATTAGCAAAAAACACCACTACTTCGGGATCATCCGCAATTCGGTATAAGAGATTCTCGACCACCGTGTCGATAGTGCCCTGACCGCCAAGCCGTTCGTAAAGCGTTGTTGATTGAGTGGCTGACTGATGAGTGCAGCCTGCGAGCGTAATTGCGATTGTTGCAAAAATAACCGTTATTAAACCACGGTGTGTCCGCTTGTATTTGTGTGGAAAGCTCATAGCGCCCCGCTTAGAAAGCTGCCTGAAGTGAAAGATAGCCGCCGCGTTGGGAAGGTAGGCCGGCAATGTCGCCTAAGTTCAACCACGCGCCCGTGAGTGATAAGTGCTTATTGAAGAAGTAGGCACTGTAGAGACTTTGCCAATCATCCTCTTTAACTACGCTTAGGTTATCGGGTTTCTGGCGATACTCTGCACCGACAACCCATTGCGGGGTAATAAAAACGCCCACGCTCCCCTCGGCCATCCACGAGCGGCTACTCTGATCGCCGCCAAAGCCAAGCAGACCGCCCTGGTTGGCATTGGTATTGCGCAGGGTGGCGTTGAATAGCACATTGCGCCCGGCAACAGCGCTAAACAGCAACTTGCTGGCGCTAAGATACATATCGGTACCGCTTGTTTTATCGGCACCGAGGGCGGTGGGAATGGTGCCATCAACCAGTCGTTTATGTTGCATCCCAACACTCCAAATGCCCCAAGGGTGATAGAGCACATCACCGAGCAAGCGCACCTTAGCACCGTAAATATCCTGGCCTAGCTCACCACCCAGGGTGTCTAGATCAAGCGTTTGACGCGCCACTGAGACTTCAATACGGTCATAAACATTCAGGCTTGCGCCGGTCACTGTTAGCCGATAATCGTCTACCCAGGCACGGGTAGCGGCGGCAGTGACGCCGATTTCCTGTTCGCTGGCGGTGCTGGCCAACACTGCCCAAGGCGATAAGCCACCCCCCGCGGCCCCTTCAATAGCACTCACTCCGCCCGTACTTACAATTCGGCTACCGGCATAGGAGGGCATGGCCGCAAGCGCTAAACAGACCGCAAGGCAGCTGAAAAAAAAGTGCCGAAAGGGTGAACTGGATGGTGAAAACATAGATTGAAATAACATCATGGCTTTCTCTGGAACGCCTTTAGTAGGGAAGACATCGGGTGGGGCAAGGAGAGCGGCGTAAAATTATCCAACCAGGCGGGGAGTTCATCAGCTGGCATTGGTTTAGCAATCCAATAGCCCTGTAAATAGTCACAGCCAAGCTTGCTTAACAGCTCGGCGCTGGCGCGATTCTCGACGCCTTCGGCCACTAAGCGCAGTCCTAAGCTGTGGCCCATTTCGATGGTCGAGCTGACAATAGTCAAGTCATCTTTTTGGGAATCAATGGCCAACACGAACGATTTATCGATCTTGAGTTCATCCACGGGCAAGCGTTTGATTTGCTCTAGGGAAGAGTAGCCGGTGCCGTAATCGTCAATCGCGATACGCAGCCCTAGTTGGTTGAGCTCCATCAACGTGGCCATGGCGGCATCAACGTCCTGCATAACGGCACTTTCAGTGACTTCGATACTCAGGCGGGTAGGGGCAAGACGATAGCGCTCAAGCAGACTAGCCAAATAAGCAGCTAATTGGCGATCCATCACATCACTGGCGGAGAGATTAACCGCTACCGATAAGTGGTAACCACGCTGCTGCCAAGCATGCAGTTGAGCGCATACATTGGCTAACATCCAGTGGCTAAGCATGCTGATGCTTCCCGAATGCTCGGCCAAGCTAATAAACTCATCGGGTGGCACAAAACCTAACGACGGGTGACGCCAGCGCATCAACGCTTCGCACTGATCGACACGGCCGTTACGTGTGTTTACTTTGGGCTGGTAGGCCATCCACAGCTCACCGTTGCCCACCGCGTCCTGTAGGTCTCGAATCAAGGTGAGCTGGCGTAAATGATGCTCATCCTGTCCTTCCAAATAGCGTTGATGGGCGTGACGGTGGCGACGCGCCATATCGAGTGCGATGTCGGCACGCCGCAGCAGCAGTTGAGGGCTGTCGCCATGGTCGGGGTAATTAGTTTCGCCCGCCGAGAGTGACGGCGTGATAGGGAATTTATCAAGGTCGATAGGGTGGTGCAGCGTTGTAAAAAGGCGGGTTCGCCAGGCAAAGTCGCTTCTCGACTGCTTGACGAGTAGCAGTAATTCATCGCCATCCAGTCGGTAGGCAGTGCTCTCAGAGCCATCAAAGTGCTGCAAGCGCTTGGCCAGTGTGACTAGCACGTGATCCCCCAGCGCATAGCCGAAGGTGTCGTTGATGTCGCGAAAGTTGTTAATCGCCAGGCGAAGCAAGGTAAAAGGCTCACCGCGTTTGATCAAAAGGCTAATATCTTCTTGGGCGCTGATGCGGTTGGGCAGGTCGGTAAGGAGGTCGTGGCGAGACTGGTGATGAAGCGTCGCCTCGCGCTGAGCGATGCCTTCCTGCATGGCGAGCAGTGTCGACGCCAAAAGCCCCGTTTCACTTCGCTCACTACCAATTGGTAGCTCGGTAAAACGTTCGCCGCGACCAATGCGCTGTGCCGCCTTCGCCAACTCCATTAACGGTTTGCTCATACTCCGGGCGCTCCACATAGCAATCAGCACGGTAAACAGCAGGATCAAAGCAATGATTCCCAGCAGTTGCCACTGCAGCGAGCGGTAAGCGCCAAGCAGCTCGTTGCGTGAGAGTTGTAACAACGCATAGGTCTGGTTGACGTCATCGGAATAGAGCTGAGACGCGTAGGTCAGGTACTCGGCATCCGGCGTCATCTGGCTGTGTAAGGCATATTCACCTTCGATTAGCTCATCGTCACGCCCGCTCATTAATTCCAGGGCCAGCTGCTCGGGATGAGAACTGGCAAGGTAGCTGATCTCGCCGTTGTCGCGATAGTTGACTACGCTGATGTCCAACCCGGTTAATGCATTAATCTCTTCCGTGACCGCTTCATTGATTAAAAAGCCCATACCCACCCAGCCAATCAGGTTGGGGGCACGCACTGGCAGCAGGGCAAACTCGTACGGCTGCCCTTCGGCGATGACGACGCTAACAGCTTCGCCTTCTTGGCTGGCTCGATCGAACAACTGCGGGAAAGGCATGGGGCTATTTTGCGCGTGATGGCTGCTTGCCAAAATACGCCCATCCAGGCCGCTGAGTAACACGATATCCGCCTTGGCTCGATCACCATGGTTGGCCAGTACGGAGTAGAGCGTATCGGTGTCCTGGGTGGAAACGGCGCTTTTAAAACCGAAGTCATCGGCAAGAATGGCGACGTTATTAGCTAACTGCTCACCGCGTGCGTCCAGCAGTTGTTCCAATACATTGGCACCCACTTCTAAACGTTGGGAGCCTTTTGCAATGACGTCGTTTTGGGTCGCACGAAGAAACGCCACCCCGGTGGCGAGTTGCGAGACAATCACCACTGTCAGTAGCACGAGCATCAGGCGCGTTCTAAAGCGCATAGCAACCTCACTAAGTGGCGGATCGCGATCTCCTGAACACTGATAGGGGCTTAGGTGGCATCTTTAAATCGCTGCTGAAGTGGGGAGAGTGTTGGCGCTGGGGGTGGCAGCGCATTGAGTTTCAAGCTGACGTTTAATTGGTCGGTATCGGTGATGACGCCTTCCCACCAGACTTGTTGGCTGTCATCAAGTTGAGGGTGCCAAATCCGCACACGATGCTCACCTGGCGGCAGAGTAGGCAGCAAAAGCGTGCCTTCGGCAGCCGTTGTGGCCATATAGGGAGCGTCGCTAACGACAATAAAGGCCTGCATATGGTCGTGAATATTGCACCCCAAGACGACAATGCCCGCTCGGTCGAATTGAACTGGTGGTGGGGTTTCTTGCAGGTAGAGATTTAAATCAAAGGTTTTGGCCGGTGAAAAAGAGTAGACGTGATGGCGAGTCGTATCTTGGTTAGGAAATGCCACATAGCTGCCGGTCGGTACGGTTAGCACCTTGGGATGAAAGGCGGCATCGCGCTGGTAGATACTCTCTTGTTGGGGTGGATTTCCTGCTGAGGTGTCGTAATAGACCTCAACCACTGCGTCCTCAAGCAGTTGACCTTCAACACTACGCACCGTTACCTGGGCAGCATTAGCGGTGGAGACAAGTAGGGATGTGATTGCCACTACAAAAAACGGGGCAGTAAATACGCTGAAAAAGCCACTAAAAGGGCTACGTTGTTGTGTTGGCATTCAGATTGGCATCCCGCATTAAGCTGGCAAAGTGTTAAGCCTAATAGTGGATGGATTATGCAAGAAAGTCATGCCTTTGGCTTAACGGTAAGCCAACACTTGTGGATTTATCCTTAACTTTGCTTTTGTTTTATGAGGTGCTGTGGCACTCGCACCAGTGACCACGTTAGCTTTTACCGATTAGATTGGCAGGATAGTGCTTAACGCAATGCTGGCTGGCGCCAAGTGTCCCGCCAGGCATACATGACGCGCTCTGGGTACCAGGTTTCTCCCAGGCTGCGTCTGGCGCTGCACGTTATCACCAATAAAACGCGCTAGCGGCGTGCCCATACGTTCACGCCGCTGGGCTTGTCTCTACAAGCCCAGCGGCGCTCAGCGTTACTGTCTTAGCTAGCTTTCTCACGCAAAAAGTCGATGATTTGATCCGCAGGCACCATGGTGGCTTCGCTATCCCGACGTCCTTTATATTCCAGTTCGCCGTTGTCCAGGCCGCGGTCGCCGATTACCAGGCGGTGAGGAACGCCCATCAGCTCCAAGTCGGCAAATTTAACGCCGGGCCGGGTGTCTCGGTCATCCAGCAAGACGTCTAAGCCAGCGGCGGTGAGCGCTTGGTAAAGACGTTCAGACTCTTCGCGAACACGCTGGGATTTGTGTGCATTCATCGGCACCAGTGCCACCTGGAAGGGCGCAATAGCGTTAGGCCAGATAATGCCGGATTCATCGTGGTTCTGCTCAATGGCCGCGGCGACCACTCGGGTCACGCCGATGCCATAGCAACCCATCCAAGGATGGCTGGTTTTGCCGTTGTCGCCCAGTACGTTGGCGTTCATGGCCTGGGAGTACTTTTGGCCAAGCTGGAAGACGTGGCCAACCTCGATGCCGCGCTTGATAGAGAGCGTGCCTTGACCGTCGGGAGAAGGGTCGCCTTCCACCACATTGCGTAGGTCGGCCACCTCGGGAAGGGCAGCATCACGCTCCCAGTTAATGCCGAAATAGTGTTTGCCTTCAATATTGGCACCCGCGCCAAAGTCGCTCATCAGGGCAACGCTGCGGTCGGCAATAATGGGCATATCAAGGTTAACCGGGCCAAGCGAGCCAAAGCCTGCACCAACTGCTGCGCGAATTTCCTCTTCGCTGCCCATGGTCAGCGGGGCCGCCACTTGCGGAAGGTTCTCTGCTTTTACCTCGTTCAGCTCATGATCGCCACGCACCAATAGTGCAATCAGGCCACCTTCAGCGGCATGTACGATCAGGGTCTTGACCGTTTTCTCGATCGGCAGATCAAACTGCTCAACCAGGGCGGCGATGGTCTTGGCATTAGGTGTGTCTACCAGATGCATCTCTTGGGTAGGTGCTTCGCGCTGTATATCGCTGCCCACCGGGGCAGGCAAGGCTTCGGCCTTTTCCATGTTTGCGGCGTACTCGGAGGCGTTGGAGAATACGATATCGTCTTCGCCCGAGTCGGCCAGTACGTGGAATTCATGGGAGCCGGTGCCGCCGATAGAGCCGTTGTCGGCAATTACCGGGCGAAAGTCGAGGCCCAGCCGCGTGAAAATGCGTGTGTAAGCATCATACATATCCTGGTAGGTCTGCTTCAGCGAGGCTTCATCCAGATGGAAGGAGTAAGCATCCTTCATGATGAACTCGCGGGAGCGCATTACCCCAAAGCGTGGGCGAATCTCGTCACGGAACTTGGTCTGAATCTGATAGAAATTGACCGGCAGCTGTTTATAGCTGGCAATCTCTTTGCGCACCAGGTCGGTGATCACTTCTTCGTGGGTCGGGCCGACGCAGTAGTCGCGGTCGTGGCGATCTTTCAGGCGTAACAGCTCGGGGCCATACTGCTCCCAACGGCCAGACTCCTGCCAAAGCTCAGCGGGCTGCACGGCGGGCATCAGTACCTCTTGAGCACCGGCACGGTTCATCTCTTCGCGCACAATGGCTTCCACTTTACGCAGGGTGCGCAGGCCAAGTGGCAGCCAGGTGTATAGCCCTGAGGTTAAACGGCGAATCATCCCGGCACGGAGCATTAGCTGGTGGCTAATGACTTCGGCGTCAGCCGGGGTTTCTTTGAGAGTGGCAATCAGTAATTGGCTGGCGCGCATGGGCGTGAGCATTCCTTAGGTTTTTGAAAACAGGGTTGTTGAAAACCTGGTTCTTGAAAGCTGGGTTCTTGAAAAAGTGCTTGGAAGCGTTGAATGGGGACATTGTACGGTCTAGCGGTTAAAGCGGCAAAATAGTGCTTATGTTCAAATGATCTATGCTTTTGGATGGCTGTGCTAAACTGATCGAGTTTTGTGGCGCGATAGTCGGCAAAAACGCAAGCGCAATACGCTATATCGACTATCGTTACTTTTGTATTTGAGGGAACCTTCATGCATCAAGCAGTTCGTCGCTGGTTGACTGGCGCCGTGGTTGGCGTTTCCATCGTGTCATTGAGTGGTTGTGGTACGCTTTTTCACCCTGAACGTAAAGGGCAATTGAGCGGTGATATTGATCCGGTTATTGCTGTCGCCAATGGGGTCGGTTTGCTGTTTTTTATTGTACCCGGAGTGATTGCCTACGCCGTGGATTTCTCTAATGGCACCATCTATCTGCCGGGCCGCAACAGCGCCTCAGTAGATGTTCACCACTTAGACGACGCTATGGATGTGGCTTCCCTGGAAAAATTGCTCTCTGAAACAGCTGGTCAGCCGGTGAGCTTAGAGAGCGAGTTGGTCATGATCGAGGAGGTGAGCAGCTTGGATGAAGCGTTGGCCATGGTGCGTATGTCGGGCGTGTTAGACCAAGAGAAACTCTCAGCTATGTAACGTTCGCTATTGATCGCTAAAACCCAGCCATGTGTCACGCTTGGCTGGTTTTTTTCATGTCGTGCAAGTGTTAAGCATACTGGGGAGGGTTGGGTACGCTGGGAAAGCGCGGCGGGTGCGCTTCCATGTAGGCGTGGCAGGCACGCAGTACCCGCACATCATCATACTTGCCACCCGCAAGCTGAAAACCCACCGGTAAACCGTTATCGGTAAAACCACAGGGCACTGACGCGGCGGGCTGCTGGCTAAGGTTAAAAGGATAGCTAAAGGGCGCCCACTCTTCCCAGTCCCGCATATCGCTGCCGAGGGGAACTTCCTGGTTAATTTCAAACGGCGGTATCGCCACCGAGGGGGTCATCAGTAGATGATACTCTTGGTTAAAGTGCTCCAGGAGCTGGGTTAACTCCGCACGATCTGCCAAGGCACGAAACAGTTCAACGGCTTTCCAGGGTTCGGCCTCACGGGCATTGGCCACCATGCCTGAATCTAGCAGCGTACGCTGGTGATCATCCATTTGTGACCACTGCTCTAAAGAGGCGGTAAACCACAGCTTACGGAAGGTATCCAGCGGTGACGAAAAGCCGGGATGCACTTCGACGATTTCAGCGCCCAACGCCTCCAGTCTGCCGGCTGCTTCTCGCACGCGTTCGGCAACCTGTGGATCTACCTTGGCGTAGCCAAGATCAGCCGAGTAGCCAATCCGTAGTCCGGTTAAACCTTTATCCAAATCCATCCCCCAGCACTCGGGCTGCCCGCGGGTGGCGTAAGGGTCACGGTAGTCGTAACGGCCCATCACATTGAGCATGCTAACCGCATCCCGCACGGTGCGCGTTAACGGCCCCAGGTGCGATAGGCTGGGTTCTTTAGCTGGAGGCCATTGGGGCGTCCAGCCAAATGTGGGTTTGAAGCCAAAAACACCGGTGAACGCCGCGGGGATACGTATGGATCCGCCGGAGTCGCCGCCCTGGTGCAGTACCCCCATATTGAGTGCCGCAGCAGCGGCGGCCCCGCCGGAAGAACCGCCGGGGGTTAACCGAGTATCACAGGGGTTAGCCGTGGCACCGAAGACACGGTTATCGGTCACGGCTTTCCAGCCAAATTCGGGCGTGTTGGTTTTACCTAAAATGACGGCGCCTGCTTCACGCAGCATGCGTGCGGGTGGCGCATCGGTGTCACATAGCGCTTCAGAAGAGGTTAACGAGCCTTCTCGGCAGGGCATGCCTGCCACTTGGGTCAGGTCTTTAAGCGATACCGGCACCCCGTCGATGGGGCTTAGCGGCTTGCCTTGCCCCCAGCGCCGCGCCGAGGCTTTGGCCGCCGATTCCGCACCTTCAGCATCTACATACACATAGGCGTTAACGTCTGGGTTGAAGCGCTCGATTCGATCAAGAGCGACACGAGTCGCTTCTAGCGGGGAGGCCTCTCGGCTTGCAAACAAGTGAGCTAGGGTCTGGGCATCTAAACTGCCAAGATCGGTATCGCTCATTGCACACTCCTTACGTAGGCTGGGGCTTGGGTAAAGGAGTTTAAGCGTAGGCAAGCATTACCGGGCGTGCAAAAACCGCTGAATCGTAGGCTGACTCTTTGTATCCACTTCAGGAGGCTTGAGCGCGTAGCCAAGCTATTTCATCGGCCCATATCTCGGGTTCGATGGTCTCCAGTATCATTGGAATGCCGTTAATCCGTGGTTCCTGCATGATGGTGGTAAAGGCAGGTAGGCCAATATTGTCTTTGCCCAGGCTATGGTGGCGATCCACGCGGCTGGCAAGGTTGCTTTTGGCATCGTTTAAATGCATACCGCGCAGATACTCAAAGCCGACCACGCTGTCTAGCTCATCAAGCGTTGCTTGGGTGGCCTCTGTCGTGCGTAGATCATAGCCCGCCGCAAAGGCGTGGCAGGTGTCAATACACACCCCCACGCGAGTTTTATCGTCCACGTGGGCAATGATCTCGGCCAAATGCTCGAAGCGCCAACCTAGGTTAGTGCCTTGGCCAGCGGTATTTTCAATGACTGCGGTAACGCCTTGGGTATGCGTTAGCGCTTCGTTAACGGATTCTGCAATACGCTTTAAGCAGTCGCTTTCGCTGATTTTGTTCAAATGGCTGCCAGGGTGAAAATTAAGCAGCGTCAGCCCCAACTGCTCGCAGCGCTGCATCTCATCCAGAAACGCATCGCGGGATTTGCGCAGCCCTTCCTGCTCGGGGTGACCCAGATTAATCAGATAGCTGTCGTGGGGCAAAATCTGCTCTGCAGAAAAGTTGTGCTCGGCACAGGCATCGCGAAAGGCTTGAATCGCCTCATCGGTGAGCGGTTTACCTTTCCATTGACGCTGATTTTTGGTGAATAGCGCAAACGCATCCGCACCGATTTCCACTGCTCGCTGCACGGCTTGGTCTGCGCCGCCAGCGGCGCTCACATGGGCTCCTAGGTACTTCACGGTGGACTCCTTGTCAGTGTGTGAACTTATAAGTTGTTAGAGTTTATCAATGGCTGTCTAAAAAGCGCTTGAACGCGGCGGGTTCATCGGTGATGACACTGCCGATGCCCCACTCCCAGCGGCTATGAAAGGCACTGGGGTCATTGGCGGTATAGCACAATATTTGATAGCCATCGCGCTGCATAGCTTCGGCTTGGGCGCGCTTCAAACGCGGCCAGTGGGGGTGCACGCTAAAAGCCTCAATGGCCTCGCACTGCTCACGCCAACTTTTGGGCACGCTACCGAACAGCACACCCAGGGCCAGCCGTTCTTTGCTGGCAAATTGACGGCAGTGGCCAAGAGCCGCGGCATTGAAGGAGGAGATAATCAAGCGCTCGGGGGGGAGAGTGTCGAGCATTTCCGGCAGCGCGCGTTCCACCAGCGCGATGGGGTCGCGGCCTTTGTTGACCTTGATTTCCATATTGGCGCCCATTTCCAGCTCGTTAAGCAGTGCCAACATCTCGCTGAGGCTAGGCATCTTCTCACCCGCAAAACGATCGTCAAACCAAGCCCCGGCATCCAGGGTTTGCGCCTTCGCCCAGCTCATGGAGGCGAGTCCGCCCCGTCCGTTTGAGCAGCGTGCTACATCGCCGTCGTGCCAAATCACCGGGGTGCCATCACCCAGTAGCTGCACATCCAGCTCTACCCATGTGGCTCCCGCTTCATAGGCGGCGCGCACCGCGGCGAGGGTGTTTTCAGGGGCAGCGGCGGAGTAGCCGCGGTGGGCAATCAGCGCGGGGAGTTGAATAGCGGGATGCGTCATGACAAATCTCTAAGCCTTAGACGATAAAGAAGCGCTAATACTAGCATGGGCGCATGACAGCAGGATTGCATTGCCTCGCGTTCTAGTGGGTAAAAATACGCTAGCGTGCTAGCTTGATTTAAATGCCATGACGCGCTTGTATAGCAGCACCTGTTGCCATGCTTAGCATTATTCAGAGATGGCGTATCAACTCGAATAATAGCCGAATTACACAATAAGGAGTCCTAATGTCTCAGCGTATTCAATTTGCCCGCACCGGCGGTTCTGAGGTACTTGAACTGGTCGACGTTACCCCTGCTGAACCTGGCCAGGGTGAAGTACGTATTGCTAATAAAGCCGTTGGCCTTAATTTTATCGACATCTATTTTCGTACCGGGCTCTATCCAACCCCTTCCATGCCTTCTGGTCTAGGCACCGAAGGTGCAGGCGTGGTCGATGCGGTTGGCGAAGGAGTCACACACCTTCAGGTTGGCGATCGCGTGGCCTATGCCCAAGGCCCGTTGGGCGCCTATGCTGAACTGCATACGCTGCCAGCGGCTAAAGTGGTCAAGCTACCCGACTTCGTTGATTTCGACACCGCAGCGGCGAGTATGCTCAAGGGCCTTACCGTGCAGTATCTGCTTCGCCAAACCTATGAACTAAAAGGTGGCGAAACCATTCTATTTCACGCCGCAGCGGGCGGGGTAGGTTCGATTGCCTGCCAGTGGGCGAAGTCGTTAGGCGTTAAGCTGATCGGCACAGTCAGTTCACAGGAAAAAGCGGATCTAGCCATGGCCAACGGTGCCTGGGCGACAATTAATTACAGCGAAGAGAACGTGGTAGAGCGCGTACGCGAGCTTACCAACGGCGATATGTGCGATGTGGTGTATGACTCGGTGGGTAAAGACACCTGGGAAATGTCACTGGACTGCCTGAAGCCCCGTGGTCTGATGGTCAGCTTTGGCAACGCGTCTGGCCCGGTGGAGGGCGTTAATATCGGCATTCTGAATCAGAAGGGCGCACTTTACGTGACCCGCCCCAGCCTGAATGGCTACGCCGACACCCGCGAGCGTTTGGAGATGATGTGCGAAGAGTTTTTCGCCATGATTGAAAGCGGTAAGGTCAACATTGATATCGCCAACCGCTACCCACTTGCAGAAGCTGGCAAAGCCCAAGACGCCCTGCAAAGCCGCAAGACCACGGGCTCAACTATTCTTTTGCCGTAGCGAATTCGTTTTATCCGACGATAGAGCTTTGAGAGCAGCAGCAGGGGCAGCCTGAAGCGGTTGGCCAGGGCCCCGTGAAGTTTCCTATATCTCAAAGGCTGCACGCATCGCTATAAGATTGTTGATGCTCACATTATTGTTGAGCGCCAAAAGTAAGCGCTTTTATTAGCCCGCTTTACCCTTCATTACACTACCGATATGAAGCTCGGCTTTGCCGAGCTTTTGTCCCTTTTGGCTATGTGTTTATAGGCTTTGCGTATGCAGGGTCTATACCTCTGTATAGTAAACGTCTAATGTGCAGAAGAAATAGTCATGTTAAAGCGTGTTTTGCATCAATCGCATGGTGAACTTTCAAACGCCAGCAAGGGAGTGGGAAAAGGATGTCGGCTGAGGACATAAGTGTTGAGGGCTCAAGCGCTGAGGGCTCCGGTATTGAAAACGTAAGTATTGAAGCATTGGATCTTGGCGGGTTAACGCTTACACCTAGCACACTGGTGTTTATCGTACTTGGGCTAACGCTCGCCGCGTTTATATGGGGACGCTTTCGTTATGACTTAGTGGCGCTGGCAGCGTTGTTGGGTTCGGTCATGCTGGGGCTTGTGCCGGCCGAAAGCGCTTTCGCCGGTTTCGGCCATCCGGCGGTGATTACCGTGGCCGCTGTACTGGTGCTTAGCCGAGGGTTTGAGCGCTCGGGCGTGGTCGATATTATTGCCAACCAAGTGCTTAAAGTGGGGGAAAACCTGCTGCTCCAACTCCTGGTGCTGGTGGGTACCATTGTTGTGCTGTCAGGTATTATGAATAATGTGGGCGCCCTGGCACTGCTGCTACCGGTAGCTATGCGGCTTGCCCGCGAACACAACACCTCGCCTTCCTTACTGCTTATGCCCCTGGCGTTTGGCTCTCTGCTCGGCGGCCTGACCACGATGATTGGTACCCCACCCAATATCATTATTTCCAGTTATCGCCGTGATGTGACAGATGAAGCATTTAGTATGTTTAGCTTCTCGCCTGTAGGCATCGTAGTTGCGCTGGCGGGGCTGGCCTTTATTGTTCTGGTGGGCTGGCGCTTGACGCCCAAGCGTAGCGGCCAGGCCTCTACGGATGAAATGTTCGATACCGCCAACTATTTAGTCGAATTGAAAGTAGGCGAAGAGTCGAAGGCCAAGGGGCTAACGCTACAACAGTTGCGCGACGAACTGGACGAAACCATTCCCGTGTTAGCGGTGGTGCGTGATGACAACCGCCGTGCAGGCTATAACTTCCACGGCGCACTGGAAGAGGGCGATATTCTGCTATTAGAAGCAGGGCCTGATGAGCTTCAAATGCTGGAAGACAAAGTAGGGCTAAGCGCGATTGCAGAGTTGGAGGAAGACCCTGAGGCGGAGGATGCTGAGCCTGCGGAGAGTGATAAGGATCCTGTGAATAAGAAAGATTCTGCGCAGGATCGACAGCCCGTGGATACCGAGGGCCTGCAACTGATCGAGGCCGTGGTGCGTAACGACTCAATGATGATTAACCGCAGCGTACGCCAGCTACGCTTAAACCATCAGTTTGGCCTGCACTTGGTGGCTGTCGCACGGGATGGCGGGCGCTTGAAGCAGCGGTTGCGGGATATTCGTTTTAAAAACGGTGATGTTTTGCTCCTCCAGGGCAGTGAAAACGAGATGTCAGATAGCCTGGCCTCGCTTGGGTGTCTACCCCTGGCTAGCCGTGAACTGCATCTGGGGCAGCCACGCAAACTTGCTATGTCGATTGCTATTTTTGCCTTGGCAATCGTCGCCATGCTGTTTGATCTACTCCCCGCAGCGGTGGCCATGAGTAGTGCGGCACTGATTTCGCTCCTGATTGGCGTGTTACCACTCCGGGAAGGGTATCAGGCCATTGATGGCCCCGTCATAGTGCTGCTCGCGGCGATGATTCCCGTGGGCGAAGCATTAGAAACCAGTGGAGGTGCAGATTTGATTGCTAACGCGCTGCTCAGTTTTGGCAGCGATTGGCCGGTGGTGGTGACCATGATAGGGCTGTTTTTACTCTCTATGCTGCTCTCCAATGTGGTTAACAATGCGGCGGCTGCGCTACTGATGGCACCGATTGCGGTGAGCTTAGCCAATGGCTTTGACGTCTCACTGGATCCGTTTTTGATGGTCGTAGCTGTTAGCGCTTCCTGTGCGTTTTTAACCCCTATTGGGCACCAATCCAATACGCTGGTGCTTGGGCCTGGCGGCTACCGCTTTGGTGATTATTGGAAACTGGGCTTGCCGCTATCACTGGTGGTGCTGGTGGTTGCTATCCCAATGATCCTATGGGTGTGGCCGCTTTAATAGGCGAGGTCGCCGCTTGGTCTGTCGGTTTGGCACCTGCGGAATTGTATGAATAGTGCTATTAGGTTTCGAAAATTTTGCTAGATTATGTTCAGATATCAATAAAAATCGAACAGGCCGGGCTTATGAATCAACAATTTCGTCAGGATGCCATTGTCGAGCTGGTTCGTCAGCACGGCTATATGAGTATTGAGCAGCTCACCGATCATTTTGCCGTGACACCACAAACCATCCGTCGCGATTTAAATACCCTGGCCAATGAGGGCCGGGTGAGGCGGGTGCATGGCGGAGTAGGAATCGAGTCGAGTACAGTCAATACCGCCTACAGCACGCGCAAGACACTGCATCTGGAAGAAAAGGAGCGCATTGCCCGCTGTTTAGCACAGCACATCCCGAATCACTCCTCTCTGTTTATTAATATCGGCACCAGCAATGAAGTGATTGCTCAAGCGCTGTTAGAGCACCAGGGCCTTGAGATCATTACCAATAATTTAAATGTTGCCGCTATCCTGCAACATAAAGAGGATTTCACCGTGATTATCGCCGGCGGTCAGGTGCGCTCCCGGGACGGCGGCATTATCGGTGAAGCAACGATCGACTTTATAAATCAGTTCAAAGTGGACTACGGCATTATCGGCATCAGCGGTATCGATGAGGATGGCTCACTGCTGGAGTTTGATTACCAGGAAGTGCGCGTTGCTCAGGCGATTATCGCCAATTCCAGGCGCATCTATCTGGCGGCGGACTACTCTAAATTTCACCGTAACCCGGTTGTTCGGCAAGGTAACCTGGAACAGCTGGATGCGCTATTTACCGACCGCAAACCCCCAGACGCGATTCAGCGCTTGCTGACGCAACACGATGTGGCGCTCTACATTGCTTAATGAGGTAGTTTCAGCCTTGAGCATTTTGGGCGGCTAGAGTAGCCTTGGATGATAATAAAGCGAAAACGTGGAAACCTCTGATTAACTATTGCGCTTGGCCATACAGCGTTAAAAATCGCCTCAAAATGCTCATTTACACCCCGTAAACTCCGCTTTTTCGTTGATTTTTGCCTTGTCTGGCCTGCGCTCATCGCGTTAATCAGAGGTTTTCAATCATACAAAATCGAAAGATAATACAACAAAGCGAACTCGATATGTCCTCTTTTATACTCGCCATTGATCAAGGTACCACCAGTTCTCGCGCCATTCTGTTTGACCGCCAAGGCCAGGTGGCCGCTGTTGCCCAGCAAGAATTCACTCAGCACTTCCCCCACGACGGATGGATTGAGCACAACCCCGAAGACATTTGGGAAACCGTGGTGGCGACTTGCCGAGATGTGATGCGTAACGCTGAAGTTTCCGCCGACCAAATAGCCGGGATCGGCATTACCAACCAGCGGGAAACCACTATTCTGTGGGATCGGAAAACGGGTAAGCCACTCTATAACGCCATCGTTTGGCAGGATCGCCGCACCTCAGATTTATGCCAGTCACTGCGCGATCAAGGCTATACCGATACCGTTCAAGCTAAAACGGGCCTATTGATTGATCCCTACTTTTCAGCCACCAAGCTTGGTTGGGTACTGGACAACGTTGAGGGTGCTCGGGAGCGCGCCGAGCAGGGCGAGTTGGCATTTGGAACGGTAGATAGCTTTTTAATCTGGCGGCTGACAGGCGGTCAGCAGCACGTGACCGATGCCACCAATGCTTCACGCACGGCGTTGTTTAATATCCATACTCAGGAGTGGGATGAAGAGCTGCTGGCGCTGTTTAATATTCCCGCCAATTTATTGCCCGAAGTGAAAGACTCCAGCGATGATTTTGGCACCACCGAAGCGCACTGGCTGGGTGCCGCGCTCCCCATTGCTGGGGTAGCGGGGGATCAGCAGGCTGCTTTAGTGGGGCAGGCGTGCTTTCAACCGGGGATGGGTAAAAGCACCTATGGCACAGGCTGTTTTATGATTGTGAATACCGGCGAAACGCCCTCGCTGTCGCGCAATCGCCTGTTGACCACCATTGGCTACCGGCTTAATGGAAAGCCGACCTATGCCATGGAGGGCAGTATTTTCGTGGCGGGGGCGACGGTGCAGTGGTTACGTGACGGCTTGAACCTGTTTGCCGATGCGTCAGAGACGGAGGCCTTGGCCCAGGAGACCCGCAGTGGCCACAGCGTTTATCTGGTGCCCGCCTTTACCGGCTTGGGCGCTCCACACTGGGATCCCAAAGCCCGCGGCGCTATTTTTGGGTTAACTCGCGATACCGGTATCGCTGAAATAGTCGCCGCTGGCCTGCAAGCGGTGTGCTATCAAACCCGAGACCTCCAGCACTGTATGAACGACGACATGGAGGCCGCACCAGGCACTTTGCGCGTCGACGGTGGCATGGTGAAGAACAGCTGGGTGATGCAGTTTCTTGCCGATATGCTGGGTGTCCAGGTGGATCGCCCTACGATTTTGGAAACCACCGCGCTGGGGGCTGCTTACTTAGCCGGGTTGCGTTTAGGTTGGTATCAAACCCTCGAAGAGATTGAGCAGCTGTGGCGCTGTGAGAAGAGCTTTATGCCTGCTATGGAGGAGACCACTCGCGAGCAGCTCTATCAAGGCTGGTTGGATGCGGTTTCGCGCGTGCGCTCCACGCCTTAGGTAATAACGATTTAGCCCACTACTTAAGCACACTATCTATTAACTCTTTCGATTCTTTATAATGCGGCGGCCAATTAAACCATTGGCCGCCTTTCTTCGCTTTTAGCGCCCCTCATGAAAGTCTTTAACACACTTAACACTTAATGAGTGTTTATGTAGTCGAGTTACAACCACCCCTGCTGCCAATGATGCATTGTGGGTTTTGTTGCAGTGAACCATAGTGAAGCCATGGATCAGGAGGGTGCTTCGTTATCCCGAGTCACTGACCCGATCCCTGCTACAGAACCATAGCGCTTCAGTATTACCCGAGCGCTAAAGGCGAAGGTCTTGCAAAGCTTGTGACCGTTTCGCAGTTGCCGAACTGGGCACTTATCCGGCCCAGCATGAGTAGCAACGTCACCATACGTCGTTAACTAAGATGGCTGCTTTTTTTAACCGATAGTCGGTTAAGCAGCGGATGACCATACCATGAGGTATTACTAATGAACTGCATCGAACTGAGCCAACAAGCCGACAGCATCGCCAGCACTTTCAGCAAACAAGATCTCGCTAGACTTGTTGTGGCACTGAAGGGCAACCGTGAATCACTGCAGCATGCCGTTGAGGTCATCGACACAGTGGATAGCCGCTCAGGCTGCACACTGGAAGAAGCTTGGGATGAAGTGCTCTCAGGGGACTCTCAAATGCGAATTGAAGACGAAGAGTAGGGCATCGCTTATTGATTGTTTGAGCCCCCTCACTTAGGTGAGGGGGCTTTTTTACGCTAAACCGCTGTCGATGTCGGCGGAAGTGCAGTATCGCGATTTTGTTCGAAGTACTGGCTAAATCGATTTTCAGCATCGTCACCAAACAGTACCCGACACGCTTCCTTTAAACCGGTGGAATGGCGTAACTGCTCATGAGGTACCACCAGAGAAACTTTGGCGCGGCGGCGCAGGAAGTCCTCAAGCTGGGTGATCATCTCGTGGTCGCGGGCATGCTCAATTTCACAACGGATGTACTCAGTGCCTTCAATGAGGATTTCGCCCTGAGCGGGATCCTGACGAATTTTCTCCAGCATCGGTATGGCTTGATCGGCATAGCGCCGCCACAGCCGAGAGGAGAGCAGCTCCGATGACGTAGAGGCGGTCATGGCATCTAGGTTCATACGCTTGGCTTGATCCATAAACTGCTGTTTCACGGGCTTGGCAGGTTCCCCGTACCACCGAAAGTTGGGGTCTGAAAGTGAAACGCCCAGGCGGCTTATATCTTCGGCAATCTCATCCCCTACGTTCAAACAGTCGGTAAGTTTTCCACCAAAGATGCTGATATGCGCACTCTCAATGTTGGTATCGACCACATGCTTGCGAGAAAGCTGTAAAAAGTCTCGGTCACTGCCCTGATCATCTTTGATGGCTAAAGGCCTTACGCCACAGCGTGTCGAGATAATGTCGTCTTGTGTGAGCGGTTGATCTAGCGTTAGGCGTTTATTGATATTTTCCAGCACAAAGGCGATATCGTCAGCAGTAACGTCTACCTCTGGATGCTCCATATGGGTATCGGTAGTGCCGATACAGGTGCGATTGCCCATGGGAATGACGAAGAACAGCCTTCCATCGTCGGCAAAAAATGCCAACACCCGCTGTGAATCGGTTAGCTGTGGAACGATGAGGTGAATGCCCTTGGAGTAGAGGTGATGATGGGTAGTCTTTTGGCCGGTCAGCTCGTTATGCTGATCTACCCAGGGGCCAGCAGCGTTGATTAATACCTTGGCATGAATATCGAAGGTGCTGCCATCCATCACGTTGTGCGCTTTGGTCACCCATAGGTCGCCGACCCGTTCGGCGCCGAGTGACTCGACGTAGTTGGCGGCAATTGCTCCATAGTTAAGCGCGTGGCGCACAAAGTTGAACACAAAGCGTGCGTCATTATCGTGGAGGTAGGCGTCGGAGTACTCGAAGCCGCCAACGGCGTCCTCAATATCGATAATGGGTTCTTGCTGCTTAATCTTGTTAGGCGAAAGCAGGCGTGGCAGTTTAGTGAAGCCGTTGCCCATCAGCCAGTAAAGCCAGGTGCCCGCCCATAGGTAGCGTGGTGAGTGGCGGAAACCTTTCGAAATAGTGGTCAGGAAACGAATCTCCTGCACGGTAGAGGGGTAACTCTTTATCAAGTGATTGCGGCTTTTGCACAATTTTCGAACCAGTGCAAAATCCTTGCTTTCCATGTATTTAATGCCTCCCCAAACTAAGTTGGAGGAGTGCATGCTGGTGCTGCCAGCGAAGTCGCCGCGATCAATCAGTGCGACTTTAGCGCCTTTTCCAGCCAGCGCCGCCGCAGTGGCCGCGCCATTGATACCGCCCCCTATAATCAGGGCATCAAAGGTCTCGGTAGGTAATTTTTCTATATTTCGATTTCGCAGTTTCATAGCGGATCCAATTAACAAATAAATAGCCCTGGTGCCCTGGGTGTTTTCTCTTGTGCTATGGCCTGCCGCCAATGAAACCCTTGCAGGGCGGTTGCCCACCCTGCAAGCGTTACGCGTGATTACTCTTGGCGCGTACCGGCTGCCATCCAGGCTTCCATCATTTCGTCATAAGGAACGGTGGTGCCTTGGGGCATTTCATTGTCCAGCTTGGCTTTGGGTGCGCCTTCCTGATCCAGCCAGTATTGCGGATCCTGCTCTTCATTGAGCACGGGCGCATAGCTGTCGAAGACGTTGGCCCTGGCTAGGCGATGCATGGTGCTGTCCATATCCGACGCCAGTTTGTCCAAGCCTTCCTGAGGCGTGACTTCACCACTCATGACAGGCGCCAGGTTTTGCCACCACAGTGGGGCCATGCGTGGGTAGTCAGGCACATTGGTGCCGGTAGGCGTCCAGTTCGACTCGTTGGGGCTGCGGTAGAACTCCACCAGGCCGCCTAATTTGGGGGCCATCTCGGTCATCTGCTCAGAGAAGATATCAGATTCACGAATCGGCGTTAGACCGTGCATCAGTTTTTCCAAAGACACCGTTTTAGACACGGTGAACTGGCCGAACAGCCACGCCGCGGTGCGACGATCTTCCGGCGTTGAATCGAAGAACGTCCAGGCGCCTACATCTTGGTAGCCGACCTTCATACCCTCTTCCCAGTACGGGCCGGTGGGGGATGGAGCCATGCGCCATAGCGGGTTGCCTTCGTCATCGGTCACTGCGACTGCAGGGTCGGTCATGTCGGCAGTAAAGGCGGTGTACCAGAAAATCTGCTGGGCAATGTGTCCCTGCGCAGGTACCGGGCCAGCCTCACCAAAGGTCATGCCCTGTGCTTCAGGAGGGGCATAGTCACGCAGCCAATCGACGGCTTTTTGCATGGCAAATACCGAGGCCGGTGAGTTAGTAGCACCGCCGCGGCTTACGCTTGCGCCTACTGGCTGGCTATCTTCGTTGACGCGGATACCCCAGTCATCCACCGGGTTGCCGGAAGGGACGCCGGGGCTGCCCATACCTGCCATGGAGAGCCAGGAGTCGTGGAAGCGCCAGCCCAGTGACGGATCGCGGCGGCCGTAATCCATATGGCCATACACCTTGGTGCCATCTATTTCGCCGACATGCTCGGTAAAGAACTCGGCGATATCTTGATAGGCCGTCCAGTTAGTGGGAACGCCAAGAGGGTAGCCGTAGACCTCTTCGAACTGTGCCATCAGCTCAGGGTCGGTAAACCAGTCATAGCGGAACCAGTAGAGGTTAGCGAACTGTTGGGTGGGCAGTTGAAAGAGGCTGCCATCTGGCCCGGTGCCGTACTGCAGTCCAATAAAGTCGTCTAAATCCAGGGTGGGCAACGTATAGTCGGCCCACTCGTTCTCCATCGCTTCAGACAGGTTGATGGTGGTGCCATAACGAATATGCGTGCCGATGGAGTCGGTGTCATTGACGAAGCCATCGTAGATGCTGTTACCCGACTGCATCTGATTCTGCATGGTGTCCACCACATCACCTTCACCGATGATGTTGTGGGTCAGGTTAATGCCGGTCAGCTCACTAAAGGCTTCTGCAAGCACTTCACTTTCATAAACGTGAGTCGTGAGGCCTTCAGCCACGGTTTGAATATCCATGCCGCGGAAAGGCTCGGCAGCGTTGGCAAACCACATCAGCTCTTCGATCTGCTCTTCGCGGCTCAGGGTTGAGTTCTGGAAGTGCTCGTCGACCAAGCGTTCAGCGATGGCACGGGTATCCTGCTCTTGCGCTGACAGCGTTCCCGACGCCAGCAACAAGCTGGCGGCGAGGGTTGTCAGTTTGAATTTAGTCAGTTTGGATTTATTGTCGTGCTTTTGCATGTTGACCTCGTTTTGTTGTGTTCTTCCTTGATGGCTTGGCCGTCCTTGATACCGATTAAACGCTGATGGCATTTCCCAAGGGCTAGTCCCAAGGGCTATCCCCAGCGCATTAAAACCAGCAGCCATACGGCTGATACCGCTAGTGCTATCCAAATGGAAAGTGACGTGAAGCCGATCACGCCCAAATGGATAAAGGCTGCGGAGAGCAGGCCGATAAACAGCCGATCCCCGCGAGTGGTGGCAATGGGTAAAAAACCTTTGCGTTCAACAGTGGGCGACATGATCTCCCATACCGTCATGCCTGCCAGCATGGCCGCAATGGATGAAAAGAATATGGCGGTGGGCACTGTCCATACCATCCAAGACATAGCGAGATCTCCTCAGGTACGGCCCAGGGCAAAGCCCTTGGCGATATGGTTACGAACGAAGTAGACCACCAGAATGCCGGGAATGATGGTGAGTACACCGGCGGCGGCCAAAGTGCCCCAGTCAATCCCAGAAGCAGTCGATGTGCGCGTCATGATCATGCCAATGGGCTGGGCGTCAGTGGCTGTCAACGTGCGGGCCAGCAACAGCTCCACCCAGGAGAACATGAACAGGAAGAACAGTGTGACGCCAATGCCTGAGCGGATCATGGGGATAAAAATCTTGACGAAAAAGCGCGGAAAGCTATAGCCGTCGATATAGGCGGTTTCATCGATCTCTTTAGGCACGCTGCTCATAAAGCCCTCCAAAATCCAGATAGCAAGGGGGATATTGAACAGGCAGTGAGCCAGCGCGACGGCGATGTGGGTATCGAACAGGCCTACCGAGTAGTAGAGCTGGAAGTAGGGCAGCAGAAATACCGCAGGTGGCGCCATTAGGTTGGTCAGCAGCCAGAAAAATAGATGCTTGTCGCCAATAAAGGTGTAGCGGCTAAAGGCGTAGGCGGCGGGTAGCGCGACGCAGATGGTGATGAGCATATTCATCGCTACGTAGAGCATCGAGTTGACGTAGCCCATGTACCAGCTTGAGTTGGTGAAAATGCCGATGTAGTTATCAAAAGTAAGGTTCTGGGGCCACAGCGTCATCGAGCCGAGAATTTCGCTATTGGTCTGTAGCGACATATTGATCAGCCAGTAAATGGGCAGAATCATCAGCGCCAGATAAAGGCCAAGCAGGATACGCGAGCGCCAGTGTGCACGGGCGGTGCGGTTACGCCGCTTGGCCGGTGAAACCTTGCTAAAAATCGTGTTGTACTTTTCACCGCGCTGGGTGTTTTCGAGTTGATAGCTCATGTTAGGCACCTCCGTGCGGCGGTTTGTCTTTCTGCATATTCATAATGGTGGTGTAGAACACCCAGCTCACCAGCAGAATGACCAGGAAGTAGATCAGCGAGAAAGCTGCAGAAGGGCCTAAATCCTGTTGGCCGACAGCCATAGTGGTTAGCGATTGACTTAAGAAAGTGGTGGCGCTGCCCGGCCCGCCGCCCGTCAGTACAAAGGGTTCGGCGTAGATCATAAAAGAGTGCATAAAGCGCAGCAGCACGGCAATGACCAGCACGTTGGTTAGCTTGGGGAGCTGAATGTAGCGGAACACCGCCCATTTTGAGGCACGGTCGATACGTGCTGCTTGATAGTAGGCTTCGGGAATCGAGCGGAGACCGCTATAGCACAGCATGGCCACCAGCGGCGTCCAGTGCCACACGTCCATTAAAATGATGGTTACCCAGGCGTCGCCGGCATTACGGGTAATGTTGTATTCAATGCCCAGTTCGCGCAGGCCCCAGCCCATTAAGCCGATATCGCCACGGGTAAAGATTTGCCAGATACTGCCCACTACGTTCCAGGGAATCAGCAACGGCAGGGTAATCAGGATCAACACCGCCGAGGCTTGCCAACCGCGTTTGGGCATAATGAGCGCGATGCCAATCCCTAGCGGAATCTGAATAGCCAGAATAATCAGCGAGAACGAAATTTGGCGCAGAAACGCTGCCTGCAGCGCGTCGTCGTTGAGCATGCTTTGAAACCACTCAGTGCCGGTAAAAAAGCGTGCGTTCGGCCCGAGCACGTCCTGCACCGAGTAGTTGACCACGGTCATGAGCGGAATGATGGCGGAAAAGGCCACCAACACCAGCATGGGAAGCACCAGTAGCCAGGCTCTGTTATTGGGTACCTTGTTATTCATGACCAGCCTCCACTAGGTATTCATCGATATACAGCGCTACGTGAGCAGCATCGAAGTGCGCAAACGCCGCTTCACTGACCGGCGGATGGCCTTCGGGCAGGCGTGCCTTAAAAGTTTGCTCGTTGAGTTTGAAGGTCAGCAGGGAGTAGGTGCCCAGGTCTTGCACGCTGGTCACCTGAATCGGCACGCTATTGGCCACTTCACTTGAGGAAATGGCGATAAACTCGGGGCGGATGCCTAGTTTTATATTGTTATGGCTAATATCGTTAGCGCTGGCATTGGCAGCGCTGGCGACAGCGTGCTTCATCTGCTCGCTAACCGGCAGTGGCTGTGTGCCGAACATTACCTGATCGTCGCGATATTCCACGGCCATAAAATTCATGCCCGGGCTGCCAATAAAGTAACCCACAAAGGTATGCGCAGGGCGCTCGAACAGCTCACGTGGGGTGCCGAATTGCACCACCTGGCCCTCATACATCACGGCAATTTTATCCGCAAAAGTAGAGGCCTCGAGCTGATCGTGGGTCACGTAGATCATGGTGATATTGAAGCGCTCGTGAATCTCTTTGAGCTTGCGGCGCAGTTTCCACTTTAGCTGCGGGTCGATAACGGTGAGCGGTTCATCAAACAGAATCGCTGTCACGTCATCGCGCACCAGTCCGCGACCCATGGAGACTTTCTGCTTCTCGTCGGCGGTCAGGTTTTTGGCTTTACGATCCAACAGAGACGTCAATTCAAGAATGTCAGCGACTTCGAGTACCTTGGGTTTCACCCGGTACTCGGGGGTATTCATATTACGCAGGGGAAAGGCAAGATTATCGAACACCGTCATGGTGTCGTAGATCACCGGAAACTGGAACACCTGGGCAATATTGCGCTCTTCTGGGGGCAGCTCATTGACCCGCTGACCGTCGAAAAGTACGTCACCCTCCGAGGGTTCAAGCAGGCCCGAAATAATGTTCAGAAGGGTCGATTTACCGCACCCTGAAGGGCCCAATAGGGCATAGGCGCCGCCCTGATGCCATACATGATCCATCTGTCGGATGGCGTAATCTGCCGCACCCTTGGGTGTTTTTTCGTAGGAGTGCGCCAAGCCTTTTAGTGTGATCTCAGCCATGGGCAGCTCCTCCCTGACGTGCAGGAATATGTACCGTGTGCCCCTGCTTGTCGAAGGCGTAAAGTTGATGGGTGGGGAAGTAAACTTTCAGAGGTTCATTAACACTAAACTGGTGAATACCCGCTAAGTGCAGCACTAAGGGAAAGCGTTCGTGGCGAACATGCAGGAAGGTTTCAGAGCCGCTAATTTCCGCTACATCCACATGGACATCCAGGGCCAGGTCATCGGCCTGCTGGGGTTGTAGAGTGAGATGCGAAGCTCGCACGCCAAAGTCGTAATCACCCGGTTCAAGGCGCTTTAGCTCGTCATCGCAGGGAAAGTGAAGCGTTTGGTCGAAGGTGATCTCGCTGTCGGTCAGCTGACCGGGAACGATATTGATTGGGGGTTCGGAGAACATTTCTGCGCTAAAGCGGCCATTGGGCTCGCGATAGACCTGCTCGGTAGGGCCGTATTGGAGAAGCCTGCCTTCGTGCAGTACCGCCGTATTGCCGCCCAGCGCTAACGCTTCATTGGGCTCGGTGGTGGCGTATACCGCAATACAGTTACGCGCTTTAAACAGATCACGCAACTCATCGCGTAGTTCTTCGCGGAGCTTATAATCCAGATTGACCAGCGGTTCATCAAACAGAATTAAGTCGGCATCTTTGATCAAGGCCCGCCCCATGGCGGTACGCTGCTGTTGGCCACCAGAGAGTTCCTGCGGGTAGCGGTTAAGCAGGTGCTCGATATGCAGCATTTCAGCAATTTCGCCAACCCGTTTATCAATTTCGCTTTTTGGGTGTTTGGCCAGTTTAAGCGGCGACGCAATGTTGTCATAAACGGTGAGGCTGGGGTAGTTGATAAACTGCTGGTACACCATGGAGACATTGCGTTTACGCACTGAGACGTTCGTGACGTCTTTGCCATCCATAATAATTTTGCCGCGGGTGGGTGGTTCAAGCCCCGCCATTAGGCGCATTAAAGTGGTTTTGCCAGCAAGTGTTCGCCCAAGCAGCACATTAAAGGATCCTGGCTCTAGGGCTAAGTCTATCCCACTGATATGGGGCACACCGTTAACGATGTGATCGATATTTTGCAAATGTAAGGACATGCCGATCTCGCTAGCGTCATTGTTGTTGGATAAGGTAGATCGTTTTCGTTTACGAAAGGCTAGTTGATCGTTTGCGAACTTGCAACGCGTTTTTGGTTCCTCGGTCTACGCATTTAGGTGTAGAAAGTGAACACAAAAAAGCCGACTCCTGGCATGCAGAAGTCGGCTTTTTTTACAGGTAACGCTTTGAACAAGAGAGGTATTACTTAACGTTTTCTTCCTCCGGCTTAGGCGCTACCGCAGGTTTTCCGTTGTGCTCGATCAGCGTGGACTTATTCTTGGCAAAGGCATCGTAGGCAAAATCGTCCACGGTGAGCATTTCCAGTACTTCGGCCTCGAAGGTACGCATAAAGTCGGCATCCTCTTCATTGATCAGGCCTTTTTCCAGACCGGCTTCTACACGAGCCTCAGGATGCAGCGCCGTTTGCGGGAGTTCGCCTTTAGCATACGCCTTGTTCACCGTGCGGTAGATCGCCTCGGCGCGGTCATAATCGACCAGCAAAGCGTTGTAGCGCGCCAGCGGGTTGCGCTGTTCACCGTCGTCTGCATCCCAGGTGTTTTCCAGCAGCTTGGTGCGCAGGGCACTGTGTGTAGACACACGCTTAGCGATATCCCGGGCCAGGTCATCGTGGGGTTTATTCCAGCGGCGACCGGTGGGCATTACTACGGCGTTGAGCGTTTTACCTAGCGCACGGTTGGGTAGATTATCGAAAATCTCCACAAACGCCTGCTCGGCACGCTGGAGCAGGAAGCGGCAGCTGTAGTGCAACAGCGCCTCTTCGCCTTCTACTTTACTGCCTGCCTGCCACTGCTTGAGTACCATTGAGGTGAGATAGAGGTTAGACAGCACATCCCCCAGCCGTGCAGAGATCATTTCACGTTTCTTCAGCGCTGAACCCAGGCTTGCCATGGCAGCATCGGCACACAGGCCAAAGCCAGCGGAGAGGCGGGCAATATCCTGGGCATAGGCGGCGGCGGGGCCGTCGAAGGGTACGCTGGCTTTACCAATGCCAAAGCCGAGGGTAAAGGCGCGCGCAGCGTTACCAAAGATCAAGCCCGCGTGACCGAAGAAGGCTTTATCGAACGCCTGCATATCGTTGGCGTCTTTGGCAGCCAGTTCTTCTAGTACGTAGGGGTGGCAGCGAATAGCACCCTGACCAAAGATCATCAGGTTGCGGGTCATGATGTTGGCGCCTTCCACGGTGATCGCCACCGGGTTGGCGCTGTAACCGATACCGAGGTAGTTGCGCGGGCCAAGAGTGACCGCCTTGCCGCCGTGAACGTCCATCGCATCGCTAAGCAATACGCGCTGGAACTCGGTCAACTGGCTCTTCAGGATGGCTGAGGGCACGGCGGGTTTTTCGCCGTGGTCGATCATATTGGCGGTTTGATACACGGTGGCCTGGGAGATATAGGCCAGCGCCGTCATGCGGGCGAGGGGCTCTTGCACACCTTCCATTTCGGCAACCGGCACGTTGAACTGACGACGAACACGGGTGAAACCGCCGCTCCAGCCCAGGGCGTAACGCGCGGTGCCGGTGGCGCCTGACGGCAGCGTGATGCAGCGGCCGATAGACAGACACTCCACCAGCATCCGCCACCCCTGGCCGATCATGTCTGGGCCGCCAATGATGGTGTCCAGCGGAACAAAGACATCTTTGCCGATAATCGGGCCGTTCATAAACGGGCTGCCGATAGGGTGGTGACGGCGGCCGATTTCCATGCCGTCGGTATCGCGGGGAATCAACGCCAGGGTAATACCGCGATCTTCTTCGTCACCCAGCAATTTTTCCGGGTCAAACAGACGGAAGGCAAGACCAACGACTGTGGCGATGGGCGCCAGAGTGATCCAGCGTTTTTCGAAGTTAAGGCGCAGGCCGATCACTTCTTCGCCGTTAATGGTTTGCTTACATACAACGCCAGTGTCTGGCAGCGAGGTAGCGTCAGAACCTGCGCGGGGGCCGGTGAGGCCAAAACAGGGGATCTCGCGGCCATCGGATAAGCGCGGCAGGTAATGATCTTTCTGCTCTTGGGTACCGTATTTAAGCAGCAGCTCGCCAGGGCCGAGGGAGTTGGGTACGCCCACGGTCACCATCAGGGTTTCATTGACGGAGAGCTTCTGCAGTACCATGGACTGAGCCTTAGCCGAGAAGCCAAGACCACCGTACTCCTTCGGAATAATCATGCCGAAGAAACCCTCTTTTTTCAGGTAGTCCCAAAGCTGCTGGGGCAGGTCGGCGCGCTCCTGGGCGATGTCCCAGGCGTTGCACATGCCAGCGGCTTTCGCACACTGATTGGCTAGGAAGGCTTTCTCATCGTCGCGTAGGCCATCGTCTTTAAAGGCGAGCAGTTTTTCCCACTGGGGTTTGCCTGAAAATAGCTCTCCGTCCCAGGAAACGCTGCCCGCTTCCAGAGCTGTGCGCTCGGTGGCGGAAACTTTGGGGGCGACTTTTTTAAAGGTGGCGAATAAGCGCGGTGTGAGCCACTTGCGACGCAGTGCAGGCAGGCCTGCCACGGCTACTGCCGCAGCGCCAAGAAGCAGCAGACCACCAATGATTTCCGCGTCAAACAGTAGGCCAACAAGGCCTAATACGCCAAACACAGCTAGCGCCGCGGGAGCGCCTGCTTCGCGACGCATGACCACGAGCAAGCCGACAATGGCGAGCACGATCAGAAGTAGGGTGAGCATAGGTTATCTCTCTTTTTGCTGGCCACTGTTGCAGGCCGACTGTTGTTAATAAAACGCGAGTAACATCGTTGTTGAGATATTGAGTCGAACACTTGTTTGAATATTGGCAGATGGGGGCTATCACACGCAAGTTTTTAGGCACGTTTGGCGTAGCTTGTTCCTTTAACGTAGCCAAAAAAAACGCCATGGCGACAAGCCATGGCGTTTGGAGTAAAAAACAGACTAAATGTTCAGGCGCGTTTGGCCGGTGCTCCGTTGGCGACGTAATAGTCAACGCTGGCACGGGGAAGCGGCTCATGGCCTTTGATACGGTCGGCGATTTTCTCGGCCAACATAATGGTGGGCGCATTCAGGTTGCCGGTGGGAATCACCGGGAACAGTGAGGCATCTACGACGCGAAGGCCTTCAATACCATGGACACGACCCTGGCCGTCGGTGACGGCCATTTCACCCTCGCCCATACGGCAGCTACCGCAGGGGTGGTAGGCGGTTTCGGCGTGCTGTTTTACGAAGGCATCGAGCTCGGCATCCGACTGCACGTCGGGCCCTGGTGCTATCTCGCGACCACGGTATTTATCAAAGGCTGGTTGGGCGATGATATCGCGAGTCAGGCGAATAGCATCGCGGAACTCTTCCCAATCTTTCTCTTTGGCCATGTAGTTGAACAGAATGCTGGGCGCCGCGTGTGGATCTTTCGAGGTAAGTCGAATACGACCACGGCTTTCTGAGCGCATTGAGCCAACGTGGGCTTGGAAGCCATGGGCTTGTACCGCGCTTTTGCCGTTGTAGCTAATCGCAATGGGCAGGAAGTGGTATTGCAGATTGGGCCACTCCTCTTCATCGCGGCTGCGGATAAAACCACAGGATTCAAACTGGTTGCTGGCGCCCACGCCGGTGCCATTGAACAGCCATTCAGCACCAATTTTGGGCTGGTTGTACCACTTTAGCGCGGGGTAGAGCGAGATGGGTTCTTTGCACTCGTACTGGATGTACATCTCCAGGTGATCCTGGAGGTTTTCACCTACGCCGGGCAGGGCGTGAACCGTCTCGATACCCAGTTCCTTCAGCAGTTCAGGGTTGCCGATGCCTGAGCGCTGCAGAATTTGCGGGGAGGCGATAGCGCCACCGCACAGAAGTACTTCACGGCGGGCGTAGGCCTGCTGTTTTTCGCCTTTCTGCTCATAACGCACCCCCACAGCACGTTTACCTTCAAACTCAATAACGTCGGTAACGGCGTGAGTTTCGATGGTGAGATTGTGGCGCTGTTTGGCGGTATCCAGGTAGCCTCGGGCCGTTGATGCACGGCGGCCCTTGGGCGTGACGAAGCGATCCATAGGGCCGAAGCCTTCTTGCTGGTAGCCGTTAACGTCTTCGGTTTCCGGGTAGCCAGCCTGCTTGCCGGCTTCAATAAAGGTGCGATAAAGCGGGTTGTTATCCGCTTTGGGCGTGGTCACGCTGACCGGGCCGTCGTCACCGTGGTAGCTGTTGGGTCCAATGTCGCGGGCTTCGCACTTTTTGAAGTAGGGCAGGCAGCTTAGGTAGTCCCAATCTTCGAGGCCGGGCTGTTTGGCCCAGTTGTCGTAATCGAGTGCATTACCGCGGATATAGCACATGCCGTTAATCAGTGAGGAGCCGCCCAACCCTTTGCCACGACCACACTCCATGCGGCGACCATCCATATGTGGCTCGGGGTCGGTTTCAAACGCCCAGTTGTAGCGCTTGCCCTGTAGTGGGAATGCCAAGGCAGCGGGCATTTGGGTGCGGAAATCGAAACGGTAGTCGGGCCCGCCCGCTTCTAACAGCAATACGCTGACGTTGCTGTCTTCGGTGAGGCGGGTAGCGAGCACATTGCCCGCCGAGCCTGCACCGATAATGATGTAATCAAATTCGCGTGGTTGAGACATAGTGTCTCCTTAAGAAATCTGGCGAGTCGAGGAAGTGAGCCGGTAGGCATAAAAGCGAAGCGTCTTTTTCAGGGCCGGAAAGTGCTCCATGCGATTCCAGCATTCCCGCCATCCTTGGCGGTCAGATGAAAAAGCCGAGCACCCATGGATGGGTTCACAGCGTCTTCGTGTTATGCCTACCGGCGGAGCTTAGTGCTTAGAGTTAAAACACTGACTCAAATGGCCCCATCTCGATTTGTACCGACTTGGTCTGGGTGTAGTGATTGAGCGTCTCAACGCCATTTTCGCGGCCAATACCCGACTCTTTATAGCCGCCTACTGGCATCTCAGAGGGTGATTCGCCCCAGGTGTTAATCCAGCAAATACCCGCTTCAAGTTGGTGGATCACGCGATGGGCGCGGTTCAGACTTTCGCTGAAGACACCGGCGGCAAGGCCATAGGTGGTGTCATTGGCGCGACGAATGACTTCTGCCTCGTCGTCAAAGGCGAGTACCGACATCACTGGACCAAAGATCTCTTCGCGCACGATACGCATCTCATCAGTGCAGTCGGTAAACACGGTGGGGGCAGCCCAGGCGCCATTGGCAAAGTTGCCAGTGTTCCAGTCGTCGCCACCTACGAGCAGGCGAGCGCCTTGCTCTTTGCCCAGGGCAATATAGGAGAGCACTTTCTCCTGATGCTCGAAGCTGACTAGGGGACCAAAGTTGACGCTGGGATCCATGGGGTCGCCTGCTTTGATGCGCTTAACGCGCTCCACCAGTTTGGCTTCAAAAGCATCTTTAACGCTACGTTCAACAAATACCCGCGTGCCGTTGGTACAGATTTGGCCGCTGGAGTAGAAGTTGGCCATCATGGCGGCGTCTGCAGCGCGATCAAGATCGGCATCTGCAAACACCAGCAGCGGCGATTTGCCGCCCAGTTCCATGGTGACGTCTTTCAGCGTTGAGCTAGCAGCGGCGGCCATCACTTTCTTGCCGGTGCCTGCTTCGCCGGTGAACGAGACTTTGGCGATGCCTGGGTGCTCGGTGAGCATGGCGCCCACGCGGCCGTCGCCCTGAACCACGTTAAAGACGCCATTGGGCAGGCCTGCCTCGGTAAAGATTTCCGCTAGTTTCATCACGGTCAGCGGGGTCACTTCGCTGGGCTTGAATACCACTGCGTTGCCTGCCGCCAGCGCCGGGGCGGCTTTCCAGCAGGCGATTTGGATCGGGTAGTTCCAGGCGCCAATGGCACCAATGACACCCAAGGGCTCGCGGCGAGTGTACACAAAAGAGCTGTCGCGAAGGGGGATCTGGCTGCCTTCAATAGCCGGCGCCAGGCCCGCGTAGTACTCCAGCGCATCTGCGCCGGTAACGATATCGACACTGGCCGTTTCGCTGATCGGCTTGCCGGTATTGCGGGTTTCAAGCTCAGCTAGCTCGTCATTGTGCTCCCTCAGCAGCGCGACGGCGCGCAGCAGGATGCGTGAGCGCTCCATGCCGCTCATCGCGGCCCACTCGCGCTGGCCGCGCTGGGCTGCGGCGACCGCGGTGTCAACATCCGCTTGGCTGGCTTGGCCGATAGTGGCCAGCAGGCTGCCATCGAAGGGGTTGGTAACGGTAAAAGTATCGCCTGAAGTGGCGTTTACCTGGCGACCATCAATATAAAGTGGCTGTACGTCTTGAGCGGCCATGTCGATCTCCAAGAATCAGAAAATTAAAGGTAAATATTGGATGCTTTGTTGGTGCATCCATGATGAGCAAAAAGCTGGTCGAGATAGGTGTGGGCAAGGTAGCGGGCCTCTTCGGCGTCAAGGCCTTCTGGCGTTAGTGCGCCACGCAGCCATAGCCCATCAATCATGGCGGCTAAGCCGCGTGCTGCGTTGCGGGCTTCTACGCGGGGCATAACACGTCGGAACTGGTGACATAAATTGCTGTAAAGACGGCGATCATTGACGTTTTGCAGACGCTGCAGCATAGGCTTATGCATGCTGCTGGCCCAGAACGCTAACCATGTCTTGGCGGCGGGGCCGGTGACCTGAGTGCGGTCAAAGTTACCCTCAATAATGGCACCGATATGGGCGCGGGGAGAGTCGTCTTCCAGCGCATGGCGGCGAACTGCAACGGCATCCGTCAGGTCGGTCAATATCTGCCGCATAGTCGCTTCGAGCAGGCCATCCTTGCCGCCAAAGTAGTGGCTGATAATGCCTGCGGAAACGCCTGCATGACGCGCAATACGCATCACGGTGGTTTCGGCCAGGCCGACTTCATCAATGGCTGCCATGGTCGCGGTAATTAACTGCTGGCGGCGTATCGGTTCCATTCCCACCTTTGGCACGACGTTCTCCTAATTCGTTGAATGCCTAACAGGGTCGTTGCTTGAAACCCGAGCGTAGACATGATTACCTAACAATGATGGCATTTTTTTATTGAACGTTCAATCAATAAAAAGACAGCGATGATTGCTACGCACTGCGACCACTGCAGCAACGGAGTGTTCGTATCTATGTTTTGGAAATACGTATTGGCAATATGTATTGGCAATAAGCTATAAAAGGGGACTACGATGATGAGCAGAACTTCTTCACGCTATGCAGGTGCTTTATTGCTGGCAGCGGGTCTGCCAACGGCAGCCTATGCAAACGAGTGCAGCAGCGTGCGCTTTGCTGAAGTGGGCTGGACAGATATTACCGCCACCACTGCGCTCGCCAGCGAAGTCCTTGAAGGGCTTGGCTATGAGCCAAGCGTCGATACAGTTTCCGTTCCGATTGCCTACGCCGGTATGCGCAACAATGATTTCGATGTCTTCCTGGGTAACTGGATGCCCTCGATGGCCTCTATTAGTGACCCCTATATCGAGCGCGGTGAAGTTGAGCGCTTGGCGACCAACCTGGAAGGGGCGAAGTATACCCTGGCAGTGCCTCAGTACGTTTACGATGCGGGGGTAACGTCGGTTAACGATTTGGCCGAGCATGCGGAGCAGTTTGAGCGTAGCGTGCACGGCATCGAAGCGGGTAACGACGGTAACGAGCTCATTGAGCAGATGATCGATGATGATGCTTATGGGTTAGGCGATTGGCAGGTGATCGATTCCAGCGAAGCGGGAATGTTGGCGGAACTGCGCGCCCGGGTACCCAATGAGCAGTGGATGGTGTTTTTGGGCTGGGAGCCGCACCCCATGAACTCTAACTTCGATATGGCTTATCTTGCTGATGCCGACGACTATTTTGGCCCAAATTTAGGCGGCGCGACTGTGCACACGAATACCCGAGCGGGATTCGTGGATGAGTGCCCGAATGTGGGTACCTTGCTGCGCAATATGACCTTCACGCTGGAAATGGAAAATCAGCTCATGAGCGCGATCATGGATGATGGCGAAGATCCCCGTGATGCCGCACGTGACTATTTGAAGGCTAATGATAGCCTACTGGACGAGTGGTTAGACGGCGTTACAACACGAGACGGCGAGCCAGGTGCAGAGGCCGTGCGCGCCGCTATTCAGTAAGTCAATTTCGATACGCTTTGTTGACTAGCAGGGCAAGCCGGAATCCGGCTTGCCTTTCGTCATTAAGGTAGGCATAATCTGCACCCGTTGATGAGGGAAAGGCTACGTAGCTCAGCTGGTTAGAGCACATCACTCATAATGATGGGGTCCCCTGTTCAAATCAGGGCGTAGCCACCACATCAGCCTCAGCACACTTATTCTATAACAGAGTGTGCCGTTATGGTGGTCCCTTAGGTCCTCCCGCAACGCTAAACTGCGAACCCCGCCAGGCCCGGAAGGGAGCAACGGTAGTGGTGGCTGCGTGTGCCGGGATGTGGCTTTTGGGGCCGCCTCCATTTCTGATATCCTGCCCGCTTTAGCTTGTACTCCCCTCCTAAACCTGTAGTGCCCCCTAAACCTAGAGTAACCCTCAGACCTACTGAAAAAATTACCTTTCGAGGCATTGTCACTGGCTTTTAATCAGCACCTCAGAGACATTGCGCGTCAGAGAAATGTCGCTCAGTTTTAGATCATTATCTGGACTGGCTTTTTCTGCTGAGTTAATAGTTGTGATGTCATGAAAATTACGGCTGACCTCTGTTAACAAAACTGCATTCGTTATATTTCTCATTAAATAATATGCGCTAACGGGACTTGTTTTAGCCTTTTTTTACTTAATTGCTAATTAGTTGGTCTAGTGAAATAGAATGAGAAAATATTCCTAAATTGTTAGGTTAACAGTTATAGCTATATAAACAGCTTGTTTATATACTTCTCTTCGAGATCGTTACTCTTTGGTTGCCTTTGTTTGGGTGATAAAGCGTATTCTTGTTGAAGTGGAAGTTGCCAAGATCTAATTTTTATATGGTAATAATAGTGACTTAACCATGCGGGTATTGACATCATGACTAAAATATTACGATTTTTTGATATCCTGTTTGCTGCCACGGGCCTACTCATTGGTCTGCCATTATTGCTTATATTAGCCTTAATCGGTTACTGGGACACGGGGTCTCCTCTATTTTTGCAAAAGCGTGTGGGATACCGTGGCCAGCCGTTTGTATTGATTAAATTTCGTACTATGAAGCCTGATACCGCTTGGGTTGCTTCGCATCTTGCGGATTCTTCTTCAATTACCAAATTCGGTCATTTCTTACGGCGTACCAAATTGGATGAGTTACCGCAGCTATGGAATGTATTGAAAGGGGATATGAGCCTTGTGGGGCCTCGTCCTTGCTTATACACGCAAGATGAGTTGATCAAAGAGCGTACTGAGCGTGGTGTATACAATGCTCGCCCAGGAATTACCGGGCTGGCGCAACTTAACGATATTGATATGTCTACGCCTCAATTACTGGCAGAAACGGATCAAAAAATGTTGGCGACAATGGCGATGCCGACGTATTTTCGCTACCTGTTCCTCACTGTGATGGGGAGAGGAAGCGGAGACCGGGTGAGACAATAAAGCATGCGCACTCCTGTGGCCTACAAGGTAAATACTGCATGCAGGCTTTAGCAATCACCGTGTTACCGCTATTGGCCCCCTTGGGCTATTGGCTAGGATTGGCGATCACTATTATATGGTCGTTTCTTGCTAGGCATGAGCGACAAAGGCGTAGCTTTTTTAGAAAACCAATGGGGCGTGGTGATGGCCTTCTTTTGGCGTTGCTACTAGGAGTCGGTATTGTCGAAGTAGTGGCTGGCGCTTGGCATTCTAGCTTGGAGCGGGCCTTGCCATTAGCTGGTGCAGCTTGGCTCGCGGCATTGGCGTTTATGTTAGTGCGCGCCGTTCCACCACGTCCTTCAGCATGGTGGGTGGGTTTAGCGCTAAGTGGATTGGGTGCAGGGGGTTGGGCGGCGTGGCAAAAATGGATAGTCGGTTTAACCCGTGCTACAGGCCACCCACCGTTACATTCAATCTTTTTCGGCAATCTTGCGCTATTGATGGCGCTGTTATGTTTGGCCGGATTGGGGTGGGCCTGGCAACAGCGATCAACACGTTTTTTTTGGGTAGCGCTTTTGCTGAGCGGCGCAATGGGGGGCGGACTAGCCTCGGCTCTTTCTGGCACCCGGGGCGGGTGGTTGGCACTGCCGCTAGTGATATGGGTATTTTATTACGGTTATGCGCGTCGCTGGCGAGCGCTGTGGCGATGGTTGGCACTGACTGCTGCAATAGCTGTGATGATAGGGGTGTATACGACGCCCCATAGCGGCGTAGAAAAAAGGGTGGATAAGGCGGTGGCCGAGGTGCATCGCTACATGGAAGGCGCTGACTATGGCTCCGTAGGGGCTCGCTTGGAAATGTATCGCGGCGCATTCTGGCTGATTTATGAACGTCCCCTCGTGGGCTACGGGCATCAGGGCTATCTACCCGCCATGCAAAGACTAGAGACTCAAGGCGTGCTAAGCCCCGAGTTAGGCAATTACTGGCATGCGCATAACGACCTTCTGGATGCCTGGGTACGAAAAGGGCTGCCAGGTCTTGTTATAGTAGTGAGCCTCTATCTCATTCCCCTGTGGCTTTTTTTCCCAGGTTTACGCGCTGAAAGCGCCACTCAGCGCTCCTATGCCGTGGCTGGTATATTGCTGCCAATCACTTTTATGGGCTTTGGCTTAAGCTATTCTTTTTTTGCTTATCCAGCAGGGGTAGCGGTGTATGCTAGCTGGCTGATTTTCCTTTGGGTTCTCGTTTCCGAGCAAGTTCTGCAAGATGGTCGCCATGTATACACTAATGAAAAGCCTGACGGCGATATTGCTGATGCCAATGTCTCTGATGACCCTCACTTTTACTATCGGATGGTTGATTCGTAAGCTTGGGTGGTACCGCCTGGGTCACAGCATAATGACGTTAGCAATGCTCTTGCTATTGCTGGCGGCCTGGGCACCAGTGGCAGATAATTTGCTAGGGCCGTTGGAGTCTCAATATGTCGCTTGGGAGAAATGGCCTGAAGAGCAGAACATCGAAGCAGTGGTAGTCCTCGGGGGTGGTTGGCAGCCGGAGCGCCCTTGGTCGATAACCGGCAGGCTCAGCGAAAGTTCGGGTTTGCGTCTGATGGAAGGCCTGCGGCTATGGCATGAGCGTCCAGACTTACTACTGGTAGTGTCAGGGGGAGGGCAAGATCCAAAAATGACCATGGCTCATGGTTACGCCGAAGCTGCCGAAGCATTGGGGGTTCCGCCAGAGAGTATCGTGACGCTGGTGTCGCCCAACGATACTGCTGAAGAGGCCAAGTCAGTTCGGGCGCTGCTCGGTGAAGGTGCGCAAGTATTGATTGTGACATCAGCGTCGCATATGCCGCGCGCTATGCGTCATTTCGAGGCGGCAGGCCTAGCTCCAGTTGCTGCACCTACCCATTATTTGGCCGATCGAACGGAGGGATTAGCGCTAGCTTATTGGCTGCCCTCTGCCCGTGAGCTACGCAAGACTGAGAGGGCAATCTACGAAACCCTTGGGTTGCTTGCTATTCAGTGGGAGCATTGAAGGTGTCATTTGAAAACGTCTACCTCTGCTCACCCAGGAGATAAGTAAGACATGTTCGAGCGTATTTTAGTGGTGTGTACAGGTAATATTTGTCGTAGTCCTGTCGCTGAGGCATTTCTTAAACAGCGGCTACCCGAGCGTCATATCAGTTCTGCAGGCTTGGGCGCCTTGGAAGGCGAGCCTGTATCCCCGTTTGCACGTCAATTGGCCGAGGCCGATGGTTTGGATGTGACCAGCCACCAGGCACGGCAATTAACGGTGATAATGATACAGGAAGCCGATCTCATTCTGGTGATGTCTGAGGGCCAGCGCCGTGCCGTAGGACAACACGTACCCCAAGCCTTAGGTAAGACGCTATTGCTAGGTCGTTGGCTAGATAGTGGCAAAGGGCGCAATATCCCCGATCCTTACCGAAAATCCAGGGAAGTTTTCGAGCATATCCATATGTTGCTAAAGGACGCTGCCTTTACGTGGGCAGAGAGGCTCTAGAGGCATCGCCATCGCTTCTTTTTCTTTTTTACTGCTTGATCTGTCTGCGGTATGGCCAATGTGCATGTCAGTATTAGATCCATTTTTCGTTTTAAAATTTTTAGTTGACTAATCATTAAGTAATGATTTTTTTGCTATTTTTTAATTATGTATTTCGTGTTTTTAAGATGTTGGTCTTTGTATTTATGATGGGGTTTATGTATTGTTTTTCTCATTTATTTTAAAGGAGTAAAATTGTTAAAAATGCCTGATTTAAATGCCAATAAAGTAGAAGATTGAGGTTTCTGTCTTTAGACTATGAAGGTGGATAAATTTAACAGAAACAAATGCTTGTATTTTTTTATTGTAGTTTTAATAATTTTTTCTGGAGATATCATATAACCTATCATTTAAGTGACACGATTTTGTCATTCGATAAAGTTACCGTTCCACTATAAGTCGTAACTAAGCGATTTTGTTCATTGCAGAAACTATCGGAAAAGCCTTTTTAACTCTCTGGCGTGATGCTCCATCTTGAGTAGATGCGTGACGTACCGAGAGTATGTCTTTGTGTTTAGGGCCATCACCGCTGGGTTTTACAAGAAAGGCGATTCTACCTAACCATCCATTAATTTGGCGGTCAAGCCTGATAAATAAGGAGGGATAGACAATGAATTACAAATCCTATGGTGATTTAAGTGAGGACATCGCTGCGTCCTTGTTCAAAGTTCACGGGAAGGATTACGACCTGGTGGTCGGTATTCCCCGTAGCGGCATCATCCCTGCCAGCATGGTTGCGTTGGGTTTGCATCTCGATATGATGGGGCTCCCAGACTTTATTGACAACCAACCGCTGAAAACTCGCTTGCGTAGAAAGGAAGAAAAGCCGCCGGGAGCCGCCTGGGACGCGAAAAAAGTTCTTTTCGTCGATGATAGCGTCATTACAGGGAAGACTGTGCAGGAAGCACGGAGTGCTATCCCCGAAAACTGTCCTTGTATAATAGATACCTTGGCGATCTATGCTGATCCCGACGGTAAGCAACATGTTGATTTTCATTTTTACACGCTAGAATCGCCTTGTGCTTTCCAGTGGAACCTTTTCACTCCTGCCATACTTTCCCAGTCATGTGTCGATATCGATGGTGTACTGTGCGTCGATCCTACCGACCTTCAGAACGATGATGGAGAGCAGTACATTGCGTTTTTGAATAACGCGGAGCTTCTTTTCCTACCTGCTGGCCGAATCGGCTGCTTGGTAACCAACCGTCTTGAGAAGTACCGTAGCCAGACAGAGCAGTGGCTGAAGCAACAGGGAATTGACTATGAGCGCTTGGTCATGCTGGATCTGCCTTCGAAAGAGGAGCGCCAACGCCAGGGGATTCACTCTACGCACAAGGGCCTGTTCTATAAGAACTCGGATTACACTTTCTTCATTGAGAGTGCTACCAGGCAGGCTGCAAGTATTGCAAAAATATCGGGGAAAGCCGTTTATTGCTGTGAAGATAATAGAGTCTATACAGCGTCTGATAAAATCTCCGCCAAAAAGGGATCGCATAGCTATACGAAACGCCTTCTCAGCGCCAGCAAAAGAAAGATTTTATCTAGCTTTCCAAGCCCCCTCAAGACGGCACTGAGGGAGCGGTGGAAACCCAAAAAGGCGTGAGCGGATTCAAAGACCAACTTATGGCCGCCCCTCCAAGGGTGGCTTTTTTCTATGTGACCACTGTCACTAAGAAACCCCTCAATTAAGGCGATATTACAATTGTTCCGCGATTGTAACTTGAAATTTCTTCTTTTGTAACTTTTTACAACTTATTAATTTTAAATATAAATTTTTTATTATCATTAAATGTTTAATACCGCTAGGCATGATCTCCTCTCCTCTCACCCATGACGCCAAACCTCATTTCTAAACGCCTAAATAGCGTTAGCTATCTCATCCTCAGCAATGAAGTAAATCAAAGTATGTTTTTTGTTTTTTTATGTAACATTATATTTGTCTGCCGTAATGGCATTCATGTCTTATGGCGGCTCGAAGGTTGCACTGCCAAGGCGAGTTTCCAAATAGGCTCTGGGAAATGCCATTTAAAATCCCCGGGCGGTAGCGTGGTAAGACACAAAGCAAAGGGAACAAAAAATGAATAATTTCAAAGAAATAGAAGGTGTAGAAACCAGAAAAAACCCATTGCGGCTGGTTCGCTATCTAATGTTCATCATGCTGCTGGGGATATTAAGTGGCTGTGCCATGGCCCCAGGCGGGCATATTGATGAAAGCGAGCTCGACCAATCGCTTGATGGCCGAGTGGACGTACAACCCATTACACCAGAGTTTGTAGATAGGTTGTATGTCCCAGAAGAGCCTACCACGCAAGCCACGTCTCAAGCATTGAATCAAGAAGTGCAAGATTACGAATATCGGGTAGGGCCTGGGGACATTTTAAGCGTGATCGTCTATGACCATCCAGAATTAACGATTCCTGCCGGCGCCGAGCGCTCCGCTGCGGAAACCGGGAACCGTATACGGCCCAATGGCACGATGTTCTATCCCTACGTAGGGCGTGTGAGAGTCGAGGGCATGACGCTTGACGAGGTGCGCGAGTTAATCGCACGGCGATTGTCCGCAGTAATCAATGAGCCGCAGGTAGAGGTAGGCATTGCGGCGTTTAACTCCCAAAAAGTGTACATCAGTGGTGCAGTGGAAAACCCCGGCACTCTGCCTCTGAGTATTGTGCCGATGACGGTACTTGATGCCATTAGTGAAGTAGGCGGGGCACGTGATAATGCGGATTGGCGTAATGTCACCCTAAGCCGCAATGGTGGTGAAGAGGTGATATCGCTTTACGCCATGATGCGTCAAGGGGATATGACACAAAACCGGTTACTGCGTGATGGCGATCTACTTCACGTGCCCACCATGGAAAATCAAAACGTGGTCGTTCTGGGACAGGTTAGCCGTCCAGGTGCCATTGCCCTGGGCAATGAACGCATCACGTTGACGGATGCATTGGGAAGGGCAGGTGGTGTGAATGAAAATCGCGCCCAGCCGTCGGGTATTTTCGTAGTAAGGGGAAACCCGCCGGGTAGCGAGAAAATTGCCACCGTCTATCAGTTGGATATTCAGGATGCCACTCGCTTATTGCTAGGAACACGCTTTCCTCTTGAGCCGCAGGATGTGGTGTACGTGACGTCAGCACCGCTGGCTCGCTGGAACTCTGTGATCTCCCTGCTGTTGCCATCAGTTAGTTTGCCAGGCGACTTTGCAACGTCTGCTATTGATGCCGGTGAGCTTTAATATATTTTCTGAGTGATGAGGCATCTCCATGACTAATTTCCCTTCACCAGCGCCGTCGCCAGCACCTCGAGAGAGCGATGAGCTTAATCTGCGTAAGTTGGTAGACACGCTGTCCGATCATCGCTGGTTTATTGTGTCGGTGACGGGATTTTTTCTGCTGGCGGGCTACTTTAATGCCAGCTCTCAGCCGAGAATTTATCAGGCCGATGCCTTAGTTCAGATAGAGACCCGAGGATCGAACTTGGCGTTTATGGAGTCATTGGGGGAGCCGCAACAAGGCAACCCTACCTCTGCTGAGCTCGAAATTCTGCAGTCACGTATGGTGTTGGGTGAAACCGCTGACCGTCTTGACCTGGCCATTCAGGTTGAGCCGCGTAGGTTGCCGGTGGTGGGGGACTTTCTAGTTCATCATGGAGTTAATCAGCAGTGGTTCGAGAGCCTCACGCCTGAATTCATTCGCCAGTGGTTAGCAGACTCTGTGGATGATGCTTGGAGTAACCCCTATGTGTGGGCTGGGGAATCACTGCGAGTCGCTCGTTTCGATGTTCCCGAGGAGAACGTGGGGGGGGAGCATGTGTTGCGGCTTCTCGACGGCGGTGAATTCGAGCTGCTGCTGGAAGAAGAAACGCTGCTTACTGGTAGCGTTGGGGAAACGGTACAGAATGATGAATTGGGGTATCGTCTTTTTGTCAGCCAGGCAGAGGCCCACCCCGGCGCAGAATTCACATTAGTAAGAACGTCTGCTCTTAGTGCAATAAGTGAGCTGAAGAATCGCTTTGAAATCATTCCGCGTGGGTTAGAGTCGGGCGTCTATGAACTGACGTTGAACGGGGCGGATCAAAACCAGATTCAGCCAACACTAGACACGCTGACCAGCGTCTTTTTGACTCAAAACGTGCAGCGTCATTCAGAAGAAGCAGAAAAACAGATCGCCTTTCTCAACGAGCAAATTCCTCAGGTTAGCAACCAATTGTCAGATGCCGAAGGCATGCTCAACGATTACCGAGCTCAGCGCGACTCTGTCGACCTGACGTTCGAGACACAGAACCTGCTTACTCGGGTAGTCGATGTGGAAAACCAGCTTGGTGAGTTGGCTATGCGGGAAGCGGATCTGGCTGAGAGGTACCGTCCTTCACACCCTAACTACCAAACGTTACTGAGACAGCGCGGCCAGCTAGAAGCCGAGCGTGACCGACTTAACGCTCTGGTGAGTGAATTACCCGAAACCCAACAGGAGGTGCTGCGTCTTACTCGGGATACTCAGGTCAATCAGCAAGTGTATGTCCAGCTACTCAATCAGCTTCAAGAGATGCGTTTGGTGAAGGCTGGCACAGTAGGCAATGTGCGTATCTTGGATGCGGCCATGCTGTCCCCCGGTACCATTGCTCCACGTATCCCTTTAATAACCGCTGTTAGCGGCCTGTTTGGCGCCTTGTTGGCAATGTTATTAGTGATCGTTCGTATGTTGCTCAGCCGGTCTATCAAAACCCCCGAGCAGCTTGAAGAATTGGGTCTGCCTGTCTATGCCACCTTACCGAATTCCGGTGAACAGGCAGGGCTTACCGAGCGTATTCGCCCGCGTCGTGCCAAGAAAGCCCAAGAAGTTTTTCGCGGCTTGCTGGCCGTCAAGAAACCCGCTGAAATTGCCGTTGAGGCATTGCGTGGGCTTCGTACCAGTCTCTACTTCGCCATGCTCGAATCCGATAACAATCGGTTGATGATTACTGGTGCTAGTCCGGGGGTAGGTAAGAGCTTCATAGCTGCGAACTTAGCGGCGGTATGTGCCCAGGCTGGCCAAAAAGTGTTGTTAATCGATGCTGATATGCGCCGCGGCCATTTGCACCATGCCTTTCACGGTAAGGGTATAAAGGGACTTTCAGAGTTGTTGGCACGGCGTATCAGTGTGGAGGAGGCCATTCGCCATAGTGAGCTTGATGGGCTTGATTATGTGGCAAGAGGAAGCGTACCGCCTAATCCATCAGAGCTTTTGATGCAGCAGAGTTTTCACGACTTTCTAGACACGATAAGCCAGCACTATGACTTGGTAATCGTGGATACGCCACCGATTCTGGCGGTAACCGATGCCTCGGTAGTCGGCAAGTTGGTTGGTACCAGTCTAATGGTGGTGCGGTTCGACACGAACCCTCCTGGCGAGATCAAAGCCGCTAAGCGTCGTCTTGAGAGTGCTGGTGTGAGGCTCAAAGGTGGAATTCTAAATGGTGTTAAGAAGCCGACCAGCAGCCGTCACGGATACTATGGCAGCTACCTCTATGCTTACCGGTGAGCCAATATGCTTAATCAATTGCGCGAATTTTATTCTTTACTAACGCAACAACAGCGCCGCCGATTGTTAGGGCTTCAGGCACTGATCATTGTGATGGCGCTAGCTCAAATTGCCAGTGTCATCGCCATTGGGCCTTTTATGGCGGTGGTCGGCGATATGAGCAAACTCCAGGGCAATGGTTGGTTAGCCTGGGCTTATACTTATAGCGGAATGCAAAGCCACAAGTCCTTCTTGAGTCTATTGGGCGGTATGGTACTTGGAGTGTTGTTAATGGCAGCGTTAATTTCCATGTATACCACCTGGCGGCTGTCGCTCTACAGTGAGCAAGTGGGAGCGGAACTCTCTAGCCGCCTCTATCGTTATTATCTGTACCAACCTTGGTTATTTCATTCGAACCAGAATACCAGTGTCCTGATCAGCAAGGTCTCCGTTGAAGTCCAGCGCGTTACGACAAAGGTGATCAATCCAGCGATGGAGCTCAACGCCAAGGCGGTCATGGTGACCTTGATGAGCTTGGCTATCTTTATCTATAACCCTGTTGTAGCAATATCCGGCTTAGTGATATTCCTCGCCACTTATCTACTGCTTTATCAGACGGTGCGGCGCTTTCTCAGCATTAATGGAAGGCGTATATCTGAGGCTCAATCGAAACGCTTCAAGCTGATGACTGAAGGGTTTGGAGGCATCAAAGATCTTCTTTTATTGCATCGTCAGGCGAGTTTTACCACGCGGTTTGAAAAGGCCAGCAACCGCATAGCGCGAGGCCAAGGTGTAACACAAGGACTGAGTGAGGCACCCCGTTATGCTATCGAGCTGGTGGCCTTTGGTTCGGTAATCCTGCTGGTTCTTTACCTGCTTAACCTCTACCAAGGCAATCTGGGCGCCATTTTGCCGGCGCTTTCAATTTATGCCCTAGCCGGTTTCAAGATGCTGCCTGGCTTTCAGAAAATCTATACCTCCATTACTAAAATACGCGGCAACCTGGCGGCTTATGATGCAATCCGTGAAGATTTGATCGCCAGCAGTGAGGAAACCATAAAACTGAAAACAGGCAGTGAATCTAAGCCTGCTGCTCAGTCAATGCCGTGGGTTCCTCAGCGAGAAATCAAAATTCATGAGGTCGCCTTCGACTACCCAGGAGCGCGAGCACGGGCGCTGAATGGCCTGACTCTGACAATTCCGGTCAACAAGATGGTCGGCTTAGTCGGTGCTTCTGGCAGTGGTAAAAGTACTGCTGTGGATCTATTGCTGGGTCTGATCGAGCCTCAGCAAGGGCAAATACTCATTGATGGTGTGGCTTTAACGCAGGAGAACTTGCGGAATTGGCATGCCAGTGTGGGGTTTGTGCCGCAACAGATATTTCTGTCCGATGCCACGATTCTCGAAAACGTCGCCTTTGCCATTGAACGCGAAAATATTGATGTTGAGAGAGTCAAAGAAGCCCTACACATGGCGCAACTCGATGAACTGATCATGCGATTTCCCGAAGGGCTCGAAACTAGAATCGGGGAGCGCGGAGTGCAGATATCAGGGGGACAGCGTCAGCGTTTGGGTATCGCCCGTGCTCTTTATCAGCAAGCCAGTGTATTAGTTTTTGATGAAGCCACCAGTGCTCTGGATGGGATCACCGAACGTCGTGTGATGGAAGATATCCAGCGCTTCGCAGGCCAAATGACGGTGGTGCTTATTGCCCACCGCCTGGCCACGGTCAAAGAGTGCGACATAATTTATATGCTTGAGGACGGGCAAGTAAGTGATGCAGGTACTTATGATGACCTGGCCAGTCGCAATCATACCTTCCAGATGATGGCTAACCTCTAGCCACAGTAGAAAAAAGGTATCGCCATGAATCTGATCGGTGCGCTATTGCTGTTTGTGGGGCTTTCGCTAAGCAGCCTTTATTTGTTTCCCAGCGGTGGGCCACAGCTGGCTGATTTTGTGCTGATCGGTTTTGCCGGCGTGATGCTTTTGATGTCATTAGGAGACAAACACCTGAAAGTTTCACCCTTCGCTATGTGCTGGGGATTAATGGTGTTGTGGGTAGTAATGGTATGCCTTAGCTGGACGTTAGTGATGGAAACCACTGAATTTTTTAGACCAGCCCAGTTTTTCCTGTTCAATTTTTTAATCGGTATGGGGCTGCTGCGTTTCCTAAGCGTTTACGGTGAACGTGCCATAGGGCTTATTCGAAATAGCATCTCTATTGCGCTAGTGATCGCCGGTGGCCATGTGTTAGTGCAATTAGCCTTGGGGATCAACCGCACCACTGGCAGCTTTAATAATCCCAATCAGCTGGCCTACTTTTCGCTATGTGGCGTAGTGGTGTTGTTAATGCTCGATGATTTTCACCCTAAAATGAGGCCTTTGGCATTGGCCGGGCTAGCTAGCGGCGTGTTGGGGATCTTATCGGCGTCGTCGTTGGCCGCTATGGGAGGTGGGGCTATGGTGGGGATCGGCTGGGCCATAGCAAATGCTAAGCAGGTCAAGTACTTTGCGCGCCTGTTGCTGCTGGTGCCACTATTATTGGGAGGTGTTGTGCTCGCCAATATTAGTACTGAGGGGCAGGTGTTGCGCAACCTGGAAGCGCGTATGGATCGAGCACCAAGCAAAATTGATAGTGTGTATGAAGAACGCAAGTTTGACCGACTGACTAACTTTCCCGCCTACGCAATATTGGGGGCAGGAGAAGCCGAACGGCAGCGTTTTGCACCATATGATGGGGCCGAAATCCACTCCTCCTTTATTAACATGTTGTTTGCTTATGGCTTGCCAGGCCTAGTGCTTTTCCTATCGATAATAGCCACCGTATTGCGCCGAGCTCCCCTTTACATCTGGGCTGGAGTAGCAGGGCCATTGATTTATTCCACTACTCATAACGGGCTGCGCGCGACGTTATTCTGGGTACTACTAGTGATCTGTTGGCATCTCTATCGAGAAGGCTCGATAGCGGCTTCCCGTCAAAATCTCGTTTTTGATCGCCCACTTCAATAATGCGGCTGCCAGCGCTGTAACTTGGCAACCCGCAAGGACGGATAGAGATAACTATGGCTAGTTTAATAAAGTCGTTATCAATGGCGCCGCGCTCCATAAAGCGCCGGGTACTTGTTGTATTTGATGGTTTGATTGTGGTGGGTAGCCTGCAACTTGCCACAATGATTCACCTGGAAAGCCTACAACCACTCAGCAGCATTTCCTTGTGGATGACCATCAGCGTGTTAGTTCCGATAAGCCTTTTGCTTTTCCGCTGGTTAGGGCTTTATCGCGCCGTCATTCGCTACATGAGCCATGCCACTGTATCCACTATCGCTGTTGTTGTGCTGGCATCGACTTTGTTAGTAGCGCCGGCCAGTTACATGGTTAACTCGCCCATTGGACTATCTATTATCATCATTTATGCGCTGCTCTTATTGTTGGGTATCGGTAGCCTGCGTTTTCTATTGCGAGAGTTGTATCGCCACAGTCAGCTTCGACAGCGCAAGCCAGTGGTGATTTATGGGGCAGGGGCCGCGGGTTGCGAGCTGGTGGCTGCTCTGCGCAATGGAGAGGAATACCAGCCGGTGGCCTTCGTTGATGACTGGCGGGGATTGGAAGGCGCCATGGTAGAAGGGCTGCGGGTACATCAGCCGGTAGCATTAGCTGCTCTGGTTCAAGAACACCGCGCCACAATGGTCTTGTTAGCTATCCCCAGCGCCCCACGTTGGCGTCGCCGCGAGATACTGCACTGGCTTTCGGGCCTTTCCGTGCCTCTTAAGACAATTCCTGGTAGCGCCGATGTAATTGCCGGTAGAGCCAAAATCAGTGAACTTCGCGATGTGGCGCTGGAGGACTTATTGGGTAGGGAGTCTGTGCCTGCCTTCCCCGAACTGATGGAGGCCAATATCCGCGATAAATCGGTCATGGTGACGGGGGCAGGAGGCTCGATAGGCAGTGAACTGTGTCGTCAGATTCTTGATCAGAATCCTGTCCGCCTGCTTTTGATCGATAACTGCGAATTTGCGCTATACGCCATTGAGCAAGAGTTGAAGCAACATATCGAAAGCACCGCGTCACGGTGCGAGCTAAAACCATTGCTTATCTCAGTGCAGCATTCGGGCAGTCTTAAGGCAGTGTTCGAATGTTTCGAGGTGCATACTGTCTACCACGCTGCTGCTTACAAGCATGTGCCGATGGTGGAATTTAATCTCGTGCAAGGAGTGAGTAATAACGTCTTTGGCACATTGAATCTGGCCAAGGCGGCAATGTCGGCCAATGTTGAAACCTTTGTGGTGGTATCCACCGATAAAGCGGTTCGCCCCTCCAATGCCATGGGTGCATCCAAGCGTTTGACTGAGCTTATCTGTCAGGCCTTCGCACATTCTCAGTCCAACACTCGATTCTGCATGGTGCGCTTTGGCAATGTTCTGGGTTCAAGTGGCTCCGTTGTCCCAGTGTTTCGTCAGCAGATTGAGCAGGGCGGCCCCGTGAAGGTGACTCACCCGGATATCACCCGCTATTTCATGACAATTCCCGAAGCTGCTCAGCTGGTTATCCAGGCTGGCGCCATGGGGGAAGGTGGGGAGGTTTTCGTGCTCGATATGGGCGAGCCGGTACGCATTCATGATCTGGCCATGAATATGATTCGCCTTTCGGGATTGGAGGTAAGAGACGCTGCGCATCCTGAAGGGGATATCGAAATCATCTATTCCGGCTTGCGGCCTGGTGAAAAGCTTTACGAGGAATTGTTGATAGGTCATGACGTCAGCAAGACGCGCCATGATCGTATCATGACTTCAAAAGAGCGCTTCTGGGAATGGCCGAGGCTCGAAGCCTTTTTAAAGCAGCTGGAGCAGGCATTTATCGCTACTGATCACCTGAGTATCCGCCAGTTGTTGCAGTCGGCTCCACTGGACTACAACCCTTTGGACGAAATAGCCGACTTGGTATGGAAAGCGCGTCAGACCATGACCTCAGACACGCAACGCCAACATGTTGATGCAACGAACACAGCCTTAAGGTCGGTCGCCAGACTAGGCCCTGTATTACGCTCCGTACCCAAAGAAGGTTGAGAATCTTATTGAATCGCTGGCTATCACAAGACGACGGAATCTTACCAACTTTGCTGCAACCCGTTTACTTCCGGCGCCTACGCCATAGCGACTGAGCCGTTTCCCCCTCGCTCTGATCACCACTTTTCATGCTTGAGTGATGCGAAAAGCATTATTGAGCATGTCATCAATGCTTATTTAAAAATAAGTGCTCTCTTTAGCACAAGGAGGCAAGTCATGATGAATAAACAATCTAATGACGAGCAACAAGAGTGGCTATCCGGGATTACTGTTTTTCTGATTAGAGAGTGTGAGTTGGCGTATCTGGACACCCTTCTTAAGTTGCTTGATCACTATGGATTTAATGTGTTGTGTAGCGTGCCAATCGAAAGTGGGCAGCAACAGGCGCTCGCTCAGTGGGTGCTTGATGATGGACAAGAGCAAGGAAATTTTGCCAGCAGTGGGTCGCCGCCAGTTTTTCTGCTTGTGGTACAGGATGTCCATCCAGTACCGGTGAAGCGGATGTCGAGTGACTCTCCCAATTTAAGACTACCTACCATCAGGGCAACCTTCAGTGCCACGCTCTCTCCAGAGGAGAGCAAAGCAGAACAACAGAGTCCGATACATTGCTCCCGCGATGCGGATCAGGCGTTTAAGTATCTCAAAACCTTGGTGCCCGAGCAGATCGGTAAGATACGTGAAACAGCCCTAAGCAACGATGCAGCATTTCGCACACCTTACCCGGTATTAGCTGACCTAAGTAAAGAGGTTTGCCGAGCCAAAGTAGAGCTGGTGGATTTTCATGGCACTGAGGCGATTTGCAAGACATTTCGGCCTGGGCGTGAGCGCTACCTAGAGCGTGAAGTAAAGGCGCGTGAACTCGGTGCCTCTCTGCCAGAAGTATCCCGTCTGCTAGAAGTCGGTACTCATTATCTAGTGTTTGAGCGCTATGCCAATTGCATGGAACGCATTTTATCGCCTCGTGCGCCTTTTTCTAATCATGGTTTGCTGCCTATCTGGGCCATCGAGCGCGTGAGAGCCGTTATTTTGCACTATCGCAGTCTTGGCTATGAATGCATCGATCTTAATCCGCATGACCTTATCTATGACCCTTGCCAAGGGCTAAAGATTATCGATTTCGAGTTTCTACAGCCCGGTTCTGACGAAATAAAGACGCTGAAAGGCAACTATGCCTGGTACGCCGTACCTTCGATTTTTACCGGCGATTTACCTCCTTCAGCCCGGCAGAGCTCCTATCGACAATGTTGGTTTCCCTATACCGGCCTGCCGCGAACCTTATGTCTGAGTGAGCTTCCGCGTCCGTTACTTGCCATGGTGCGTTCAGTGGCTCTGGTGCCCTTGACGTTGGATGGCTTGAGGCGAGTGAGCTGGCGCCATATTCAGCGCTTTGTACGCAGCTGAGATTAGCGCTGTTATTTGCCCTACTCCTGCCAATGCCCTCTATTCCTCCCACGTCATGGAGTTATTAAATGAAGATTCTTGTTACCGGCCATGCCGGATTCATCGGCTTTCACACTGCCAAGCGGCTACTGGAGCGCGGTGATAGTGTCGTCGGCTTTGATAGCGTCAATGACTATTATGACCCTGCCATTAAGGAGGCGCGCCTAAAAATTCTTGAGCAGACGGCGAAAGAGACAAGAAACGACTACCTTTCTATTCGCGCTAATCTAGCTGATCAACAGGCGGTGGCCGAGTGTTTTAATGAACACCACTTTGACCGAGTTATTCATCTAGCTGCCCAAGCAGGGGTTCGTTATTCGCTGGAAAACCCACTTAGTTATGTGGAAAGTAACTTGATTGGGTTTACTAATGTTTTGGAGGCGTGTCGTTACTCCAGCATTGCGCACCTGACGTACGCCAGTACCAGTAGTGTTTATGGCGCTAATACTTTAATGCCGTTTTCCGAGCATGAAGGAGCCAACCATCCACTGCAATTTTATGCTGCCACCAAAAAAGCCAATGAAATGATGGCCCACAGTTATAGTCATTTGTTTGGATTACCGACCACCGGGCTAAGGTTTTTCACCGTCTATGGCCCCTGGGGGCGCCCAGATATGGCGCTTTTTAAATTCACCAAAAATATTTTGGCCAATGAGCCCATCCAGGTTTTCAATTATGGCTGCCATACCCGCGACTTCACCTATGTGGATGATATTGTTGAGGGCGTTATTCGCGCCAGTGATGATATAGCCACTCCTGCTTTTGAGTGGAATAGCGATAACCCTGACCCTGCTACCAGCAATGCGCCATTTCGTATCTTCAACATTGGCAATAATGATCCTGTGACGGTCAACATCTATATCGAAGCCATTGAAAAAGCATTAGGTAGAAAGGCCATCAAGGATCTACTGCCTTTGCAGCCTGGCGATGTTCCAGACACTTATGCGGATTCAGGTGAATTAGAAAAAAAGGTTGGTTATAGGCCCGCCACATCAGTTTTTCATGGCGTTGCCAAGTTTGTCGAATGGTATCGAAGTTACTATTCGCCAAATAAGGCGAGCAGCACCATAAGTGAAATTCATAGCTTGCCTAAATAAAACTTCTCTCTAATTTTTCTCATCACTTTACTCTCCAGTTAGGAAATCCAATGAACGTTACAGTTTTCGGCACGGGTTACGTAGGCCTGGTTCAAGGAACTATTCTGGCTGAAGTTGGCCATCATGTTGTTTGCATCGATCTAGATGATCATAAGGTCGAACAACTTAGGCAGGGCAGCATCCCTATTTATGAACCTGGTCTAGAATCTTTAGTAAAAGAGAACTACGCCGCTGGGCGCCTTGAGTTTTCTACCGATGCGGCCGCGGGAGTCAACCATGGCCAAGTACAGTTTATTGCTGTGGGAACTCCACCGGACGAAGACGGTAGTGCTGATCTCAAGTACGTTCTCACTGTGGCTGCCACCATTGCCGAACATATGGAGCAGAACCAAATTATCATTAACAAATCCACCGTACCTGTAGGTAGTGCTGACAAAGTGCGTGACGAGGTGGAAAAAGTGCTGGAAAGGCGCGGACGCCATGATATCGCGTTTGACGTGGTGTCTAATCCTGAGTTTTTAAAAGAAGGTAGTGCGGTCGTAGACTGCCAAAAGCCTGATCGTATTATTATCGGCACAGAGTGCGATGCCACGATTGAAGTCATGCGCGAGCTATACGCCCCCTTCAATCGTAATCACGACAAGATCATAGTGATGGATGTAAAAAGTGCCGAACTGACCAAGTATGCAGCTAATTGCATGTTGGCTACCAAAATCAGTTTTATGAACGAAATGGCAAACCTAGCTGAGCGTCTGGGTGCCGATATTGAGGCGGTGCGTAAAGGAATAGGCTCGGATCCACGCATTGGTTACGACTTCATTTATCCCGGTGTGGGCTATGGCGGTTCGTGCTTTCCTAAAGATCTGCAGGCTCTTATCCACGTCTCGAATACCATTGATTTTGACGCCAAATTACTCAAAGCAGTGGAGTCGCGTAATAAAGAGCAAAAAAACACGCTATTCAATAAGATAAGCCAGCACTTCCATGCTGAATTAAAGGGTAAGACCTTCGCCATTTGGGGGCTTTCATTCAAGCCCAACACTGATGATATGCGCGATGCCCCCAGCAGGGTACTAATGGAGGCACTTTGGGCAGCTGGTGCCAAGGTGCAGGCTTATGATCCGGAAGCCATGGAAGAAGCTCAGCGTCTCTACGGGAGTCATGATCACTTAATCCTTTGTGGAACCAAAGAAGCAGCTTTAAAGAATACTGACGCCTTGATTATCGTCACGGAGTGGCAGAACTTCCGTGCACCTGATTTTGATCTTATTAAAGAGAAATTAACTGAACCCACTATCTTTGATGGGCGTAATATTTATGAGCCGCGCCGAATGAGGGCGAAAGGATTTACTTATTATTCAGTAGGTAGGCCCAGCCCATTAGAATCTTCATATCTAGCTTCTAATTAAATATTCCATGTATCACATGGTTTTGTTTATATTCACTACTTTAAGGATGCATTTATGTTATGCATGGGTCTTTATTATAAGTAGGCGTTTATATTTTAGAATTTATATGTTTTTAGCTGGTAATTTTTTTACTATCTGGTGTTCGTTGAGGAGGCAGCATGAACTCTAAGCTTAATAAACCAAAACGTCGCTTTTTGCTAGTGTCGGGCTCTAGCTATTCCTTAGTCAATTTTCGAGGGCCGCTCGTACAAAGCCTGATTAGTGCAGGATTAGAAGTACATGCGGCATCACCAGGGTTACATGATGATCCAAGGACATGCCGCCAGTTAGAGGCTTGGGGAGTATTTGTTCACGATATCCCCATGCAACGAACAGGCCTTAACCCGTGGTATGATTTTTTGACGCTAAAAGCACTTTACTTGTTGATGCGTAATATACGACCCGATGTCGTTCTGGCATATACCATCAAGCCGGTGGTGTATGGGATGTTGGCGGCTTGGCTGGCGAAGGTTCCTCAACGTTATGCATTGATCACTGGCCTGGGATATGCCTTTGCCGGAGAGGCACGCGGTAAGCGCGCTCTGGTTTTCCATCTGGTGCGTAGGCTGTATTCGGCAGCTTTGAATAAGGTGGATAAGGTGTTTTTCCAGAACCCCGATGATGAAAGCTTATTTCGTGATTTGGGAATACTACGCGATCGCGTACCTTCCCAAGTACTCAATGGGTCAGGGGTCGATATGGCGCATTTTGCTGCAGCCCCTTTACCTGATGGGCCGCCACGTTTTTTATTGGTTGCTCGCTTGTTGGCAGACAAAGGTGTCCGCCAGTACGCTGAGGCAGCTAGGCGAATCAAGCAGCAGCGCCCTGAGGTAGTATTTCAACTGGCTGGTGATATCGACAGCAACCCCGATACGATTTCGCAACAAGAGCTGGATACTTGGGTGGGGGAGGGATCGCTTGAACACTTGGGTTGGCTGAATGATGTGCGCCCGGCACTTGCCGAGAGTAGCGTTTTTGTACTGCCTAGTTATTACCGAGAAGGCACGCCGCGCTCAATTCTGGAAGCCATGTCTATGGGGCGAGCGGTCATCACTACCGATGCACCTGGATGTCGAGAAACCGTCACTAATGGCGATAACGGCTACTTGATACCTGTAAAAAATGTCGATGCGCTTGTTAAAGCCATGCAACACTTTATTGACAGACCAGCTTTAGTTAAAACCATGGGACAGCGCTCCCACGAGATTGCTAAAGATAAATACGATGTGCATAAAGTCAATGCCGTTATGCTTGAAGCAATGGGTATAGGAAAACCAGAGCTTCGTAATAGGGTGCAAAAACCATTTGATACTATTACTGCTAAATAAAATTGTAGCGTAGTACTGCGTGTTATCTACATTATACCCTGCAAAAGTACTAACAGCCTCGATACTAATTTCCTGATTTTATCTAATTTAATAGCTGCGGCATCTCTGATGCAATAGGTATTTCGATTGGTGGTCACCATATATCTATCTGTATCAGCTAAATGGGTGGTAGATAGCTGTTGCTGAAAATATTGAGCGAGTTGTCGGAGAAAACTTAATGCAGATTCAGTTCAAGTCATATGGTGATCTCGGCAGGGATATTACAAAGAATTTTGAAAAATTTTCTGGTGACTGGGACTTAGTCGTAGGGGTACCAAGAAGTGGTATGGTTCCCGCCTACATGATTGCACTTGCACTAAATATAAATTGTACGGATATTTCATCCTGGGTTAATAATTATCCATTGAAAAAAGGGCTTACGCGATGCGTGAGAAAAGATTTGAACTCTCCCTGGGAGGCACAAAAAGTTCTTATTGTAGACGACAGTATAATGACCGGAAATTCAATAAGAAACGAAATTAACGCGCTTCCCGATTGGTTAGCAGCACGTGCATCGACACTGGCTATTTACTCAGGCAAGCCAATCAGAAGTGATGTAGATATTATTCTTGAATTTCTTCCCCATCCAAGAGCTTTTGAATGGAATATATTTCATCATAATGTAATGAGTAGGTCTTGTATTTGTCTTGAGGGGATGATGTCAGAAAACGAACTTGGTGATGATACAGGTACTATACGCTTTCGTTACCTTCCTTCAAGAGATATCGATACAATCGTTACGTCTCAGAGTGAGTCAAACCGACATAAGGTAGAAGCTTTACTGATGGATAACGGGGTTTCGTATCGTAATCTCGTTATGAAGAAAAATAATAATAATGTCATGACTATTGATTCGCAGGTGAAATTCAAGGTTGAGACTTTTGTTGCATCCACGGCGGACTTGTTTGTCGAGTTTAATTCTTATCAAGCAAAACTAATTTGTCGAGAAGCAGGTAAGCCTGTTTTCTGTTTTAGTGATAGCCGTATATATAACCCTGAAGATAAGCTTGGGGCTCGTTTTGCCAAGAATAAAATAAAATTATTGATATGGAAAGTAGTCAATATGAAATTTCGCCGATAGAAAAGAGATATAAATTATTTTCTGGCTAAATAAATTGTTAGTTCTTTAGTTAATATGCTAGTGAGTTTTTACTGTCTATTTATGCTAATTATTATTAATAGAAAAAATTCTCATCATCAGCTTGTCTGATGCCATGGAGGTGGCCTAATGAATCAGATTGATATTTCTGTCATTATGACTGTGAAAAATGGATCCAAATACCTGGAATCAAGTCTTTCTTCCGTTTTTTCTCAAACCTATCTACCTAAAGAAGTTGTTGTGGTCAACGATGGGTCAGACGATGATACCTGGGAAGTGCTCAAGAAGTTACGTCACATGGCCCCTGTCCAGGTTCAGTTAGTGGATACGCAAGGTGTTGGTCGTGCGCGGGCGCTTAACCTTGCTGTCAACCATACTCGTTATCCGTGGCTGGCCAATATCGACGCAGACGACCAATGGCTACCCGAAAAATTGGCGCAGCAGGTCGCTACTATAAGCCTATTTCCAAATGTGGAGCTTGTCGTAACAGCTAGCCAGATCGTTTATGGAGAAGGGGAAGGGGAGTTAGTTATTAGTAGAGGATTCTCAGTCACACCAATGGGGTGTGATAGTTTTTATGTTAACAATCCAATAAATCATAGCTCTATATTGTTCTCTCGACGATTTTTTGATGAGGTTGGAGGGTACGATGAAGCATTGTTTAGACAGGTCGATATAGACCTGTGGGTACGCGCTCTGAGAAAAGGTTTTATATTTTACCAAGTGGATTTACCGCTAACAGTTAAACGACTTCATGAAGGACAGAGCTTTGAAGTCGGAAATCGATTGAGTTATACATTTAATTCATTGAAAATTAGTCTAAAAAAATTACGACAGCTTAAAGCTCCTTTCTACTATTTTCCAATTGCTTTTGTTAAATTTTTTTATAATAACATTCCAAGAAGCATCCGGCGCCGCTTGAAAAGGGTGAGCCTTTGGAAATTATAATGATGCTCATCTTTGATATGCTTTAGGGATCGCACCTGGAATAGCATAATCCTAAATAATTAGCGACATAAAGTGTGTATGTTCTCCATTTGCATTTTACGAATGCACGGAATTCCAGGCTTCTCTTTATACCAAACAAAAATGTTTATTATATTAAAATGGTAACTAAGGTCAGGTGCTGCCGTATTAATCGCATGTATATGTTAGCTAATAATTAAACGCTGTATTGAGTTTTCAAGGGCATGATTATGCAGGGGACACTATGAGCAAGGTGATCGCGGTGATACTCACCTACAATCGGCAGGATTTGCTACAGCTATGTTTAGCTGCCATTTATTCACAAACATGCATTTGTGACCAGGTGATTGTGGTCGATAATGCTAGCGATGATCATACACAAGAAATGCTAAGTAAATTGGACTATTCGAATCTAAAAGTGTATTTGCTGTCGCAGAATGTAGGTGCAGCAGGTGGATTCAATGCTGGGTTTCGTCTCGCATATAAGGAAGGAGCCGATTATATCTGGATGATGGACGATGATGTCATTCCGGAGCCGTTTGCCTTGCAAAGATTGATTGAAGCAGATAATACCTTGGATAAAAATGGTATTGACAGAGCCTACCTGATCTCTACTGCTTTTACAGAAAATGGTTATGTAACTAATTCACCTTCTATCAACAAAAAAATTAATCATATTGGATATAAAGATTGGCCAAAATTTGCTCAATATGGTGTTGTCTCCGTTGATCGAGCAACTTTTGTATCTATTCTTGTTCCCCGCGGTACCATTGACAGGTATGGTTTGCCTATTTCCGATATGTTCATATGGGGCGAGGATACTGAATATACATTAAGAATAACGGAAGATGTTCCCGGGTTTGTTGTGGGTGCCAGCAAAGTGATACATTTACGGCAGGAGAAAGGAGTGCTAAATATTATTTCTGAAAATAGTGAGGTGCGTCTTAAGTATTATAAACACTTAATAAGAAATAGAATATTTGTCACAAAAAAATATCGTCCAGCTCATGTCGTAGTAAAAATTATGTGTTTAGATTTATATATGATATTAAAATTATTACGAAGAAGACAGTTAAAAAAAGCTGGTATTGTAACAGCTGGGTTGGTTGAAGGTTTTTTGTTTTCACCTGAAATTGAATACATTGATTCACCGGTTAAAAGTCAATGTCTTCCATTGAGAATTTATAAATGTGAAAGTTTATAGTTTTTTGGATAAAGTTGGCTAATAGCTTAAGACGAGGTGAGTTTATGTATAAGTTTTCTGTCATAGTGCCTGTTCATAACAAGGCTTCAACTTTGTTGGACTCTCTCTCGTGTCTTTATAATCAGACCTTTAAGAATTTTGAAATCATTGTCGTTGATGATGCCTCTACAGATGGGTCTCTCCAGATTTTATTACAAGAGGAACGCAAGGGTAAGCTGCGACTGTTCCAGCGAGATAAGCCTGGCCCAGGCGGCTACGCAGCACGCAATTATGGAGCACAGCAGGCAACAGCTGAATGGTTGGTTTTTTTTGATGCAGACGACCTGCTTGTGTATGACCACCTTTCAAGGTTTGCTAATGCTATTTCCGTAAACCCATCTGTTAATCTTTTTGTAAATGCATTTCGGAAGATGGAAGGAAATATAGTAATTCCGAGAAGTGAACCTTTAAAAAATGGAGTCATGAGTCGACAGGAAGCTTTAGCAGCGTTCTCACGTTCTGATTTCATTCACATGAACGGCGCTTGCATACATAAAAATACATTCATGGCCCTTGGTGGTTTTCCTGTTGATCGATACCGACGTGCTGGGGATGTTTATTTTTGGTTAAAAGTTATATGCAGTCTTAAAATGGTTCACTATGATCCCATCGTTACGAGCATGTGGTTGCTTCATAATAGTGGCGTGGTAAGCGACAAAAATAATATGATTCAAATTCATCCTTGCTTAGACTTAAAGAGTGAATGTGAAGTTGGCCTAACGTGGCTTGAAAAACATTATCTAAATGCCGCCATTAATCGTAAAATATTGTCATGGGCGGTTGAAAAAAAGATAGTTGGAAGGTCGGTTAAGAAAGATATATGCTCATTAATACTATTGAGTATGCGGCCCCGCCAGTGGATGACCTTGGCGACTCTAATAATACCTCAGCCATATTACTGTAGATTACGGGATCGTGTGCTAAGTGGTTAAAAACCGTATCTTCTTTTTTATCGCAGAGATTTTTTTCGAAATTAAAGTGATAAAGTAAAGTTGACTATCTAAATAACGGCGCAATTCTCAGATGATTCGCGGGAACTGTTGTGTCGCTAACACTAACTACCCTGTCTGACGTCAGCATATCTCAGCGAATAATAATAAATCTATGCAACATCTTCCTTATTAGGTGATTAGCCATGACACAATTAGAATTCATCGCAAAAAACTGGTTAGGTCGACTGCGTACTTTTGAGTATGAGGCACATTTTTTTGTGAAAGGTGTCTTTGATTATCAGATAGAGAACGCAAATAAATCACTTTTTATAGAAGTTGTAGGGTGTCCAGGGGGGGGGAAAGAGTACTCTGATAGATTATATGGAAGAAAAGAGGTTAATTAAAGATTTTATTCGTGCAAGATTGTGGATTGCCAGACTACAACGTAATACGAACATCGATAGTGCTTATAAAAGAATTTTAGATTACAAGTTAATAAGTTTAGAGAATGAAAAATCAAGGTTTAAGTATTCCCAGTGCGCTATTACTCCAAGAGCAATAGATAAATATGTTGAAGATAAAAAAATCCCGACTGTCTTGCTAATAGACGAAGGCCTTTTTCACCACTTCAAATATGAAATTAGTGATAATTGGGGAAAAGATAAGACTTTATTTAGTAAGCTGATGGAAAAAAGGGTTATTGTGCATATGACCGCTCGGCCAGAAATTATAGCGGAGCGCATTCTTAAGCGTTATAGGAAGACTGGTAACCTGTTGCCATATTATAAAAATAAACATGAATATGAAATTGCTGAATATTGTAGAAAAGCTCAAAAAAAAAGAAATAAAATGATCGGGGAATTTGAGAAAAGAGGAGTACCAGTATTAACGGTTAATGCTGAAGATGGTGAGCAAGCGAATACGAAACACATAGATGGTTTTATCAAAATACTAATGAATGATTACTTAGGAGCTAATTGATTTAACTCGAGGTTGGTTTTTCTAGAAAATACCCGTTGATGAGTAAGAAAATTATCTATTTTTGCCGAAACTCCTTTAAGCAGACTTTAAACTCTCCTCTGGAGGCCCTCAAGGGTATCTGTGGGTAGATGTATTGAATGTTTTTGCTATTTATTAAGGAGGATAGAAGTGAACAAAACGTTTGATGTTTATACTCTCGATAACAAGTATCGTAAGGATATTCAAGGAGTTCGTGCCATCGGCGCGATGCTGGTGCTTGTTTTCCATATCTGGTTTCAGAAGGTATCTGGAGGTGTCGATGTATTTTTCGTTGTATCTGGTTTTCTAATGACCGGAATGTTGCTTCGTCAGTATGCAAGGGATGGTAATATAAAGCCCTTTCATTTTTGGGGAGGAATTATTAAACGGGTGGCTCCATCCGCTTATGTTGTACTCTTAACGACTTTCATTCTCAGTTATTTTTTCGTACCACCTGTTTACTGGGTGGCTACAATACATGAATTTATTTTTAGCGCAGGGAATTTAGAAAACTTATTGCTAATAAGAAGAGAGGTTGATTACTTACAAATTGGAGACCCAGCAAGCCCTTTTCAACAGTATTGGGCACTATCAATTCAAGTGCAATTCTATGCCTTTCTCCCTTTGCTTATTGGGCCACTATTGTATATTTCAAACAAAATGAAATCATTGATACCTTTAATGTTGGGAGTTTCTATAGTTTTTTTTATTTCTTTTTTTTACTCGTTGGTCTCTACGCATTTTACTCCTAACACAGCCTATTTTAATCCTTTGGGAAGAGTCTGGGAGTTTCTAGCCGGCGCCTTGGTTGCTATATTTATCCCTTATGTTAAGTTGAATAAAAAAACGGCATCAATCATCTCTTTTCTAGGTATTTTTATTCTCTTTAGCATCGGTATAGCATTTCCTAGCGACTGGAATTTCCCTGGATATGTCGCGCTATTTCCTGTTGTTTCAGCTGCTTTTATCATCATTTCAGGAAACGAATCTGAAAAACGTACACTGGTGAATAGGTTATTGTCAAATCGATATCTTGTCATGTTGGGTGCCATGTCTTTTACCATTTACCTTTGGCACTGGCCGATATTGGTTTTTTTTCAGCACTATTATGAAACAACAAACTTAGGCGTTGTAAAAGGTATGACCATTGTTGTATTAGGAGTTTTGCTGGCTATTATTACGACCTGGTTGATTGAAAAGCCTTTTAGGAAAATACCCAAGTCTAGGGTTTGGATCTCCTATATTGCAGGTTTTTCATTTTTCATTCCTTCGGTTACGCTTGGGTTGGGTGCTAAATACTATATTGAAAATCTGCATGATGTAAAAGTTGATTTTAAAAGATCTGCATTCGAGGGCGATGAGATTTCTATACAAGACGATGCTTCCAATTTGAACTATTGGTATGTTACCGCCATTTCTAATGACTTAGGCGAGACCATGGACAGAGATAATGGTTGTGCTACGGTCATTACAGAGTCCAAAATTTCATCTTGTGATTTTGGAGATACCTCTTCAGGAAATGTAGTCGCACTCGTAGGCGGGTCGCATATAGGTCAGTGGGAACCTTTTTTCTCGAGTCTAGGGAATGAATATGGATTTAAAGTGGTAAGTATCATAAAGAATTCTTGTTCCCTTGGCTACGAAATTGTGGAAGGTAATGATACTTGTAAGTTATGGAATGAAAATATCGTTGATTATTTAAGTGACCTGTCCCCTGATCTTGTTATAACAAATTCGACGAGGTCGAATCGTCCCCGTGAGAATAGATTAGTAGTAGGGAATCCTGTTGAGTTTGTTCCTTCTGGACATGTGGAAAAATGGAAGGAAATATCTGCTTTAGGTATTCCTGTAATGGGTATAAGAGATAACCCTTGGTTTGAAAGTGATCCAAGCTATTGCGTTTGGAAGAACCGTCATGAGGCAAGCCTATGCGCTCGACCCATTGAAGAGGTGTTGCTATCTGTTAATCCTGCAGATGCGTATGTAGGTGAAATACCTCTGTTTATCTCAATAGACTTTACCGAATTAATTTGTGTTGAGGGATTATGTCCGGCATATTTTGATGAAAGATTGATGTGGTCTGATACCCACCACCTGACACGAAATTATCTGGAATATATCACCCCAAGCCTGAAAGCTTCGCTTGAGCATCAGACGTCAATTTTTCAGGTTTTTAATAATTACGGGGAGAGCAACTAAATGTCCATTTATGAATTTGAAAAAGCGGTGAAATGTAAAAGTGCGATAGAGGATGCAGGTGGGGTTACGAAGGTTCGCAGCCCAAGAGCTTCAGTAATTGTGCCTACTTATCATGATTGGGATCGATTGAAGCTGTGTGTTAATGCTTTGAAAAACCAAACATTTCCCCAGGATGATTTTGAAGTTATTATTGTAAATAATGCACCAGAAGATACACCACCTGTTGATTTCTCTTTGCCTCACAATTTCTGTATCATTAAAGAGAGAAAGCCGGGATCATATGCTGCAAGAAATGCAGCTTTAAAATTGGCGAAAGGTGAAATTATTGCTTTTACTGATTCTGATTGTATTCCGGATCCTTACTGGTTGGAAGCTGCTGTTAACCATTTTGATAAAGGTGTAGAGCGAATAGCAGGAAAAATAGAGCTTTTTTTTAAGTCTGATAAGCTCACTCTAGTCGAAATTTATGAGAAGGCTTTTGCCTTTGATCAGGAAAAATATGCTCAGACTGGAGGAGCAGCAACTGCCAATATGATTACATTGGCGAAACACTTTGAGACGGTTGGGCTTTTTAACGATGCATTAATGTCAGGAGGCGATAATGAGTGGGGCTGGCGAGCAAAAGATAAAGGTATATCTATTGAGTATGCTCCAGACGTTATTGTAAATCATCCTGCTCGTGCCGATATGAAAGCTATGCTAAAAAAACGCAAAAGGGTGATCGGTGGGGAAGTATGCAATAAAAATAATGCTTCTAAAAATACCTTTTTGTTAATTCTTCTTAAAGGCTATTTTCCTCCACGAAGACAGTTAAATATTTTTGGTAGAAAAGGACTCTCATTTTCTAGAAAGTTTTTGGCATATTTGTTGTGTTATTACTTTAAGATTTACTCAACTACTTATAAGTTAGCCTTGCTAATAGGTATTGCAAAGCCCGAGAGATCTTGATCAATAAAATGAAATATTGTTGACTTTGTATAAGGTTCATAAAATATAAACTCTCCATAAATCTTGGAGGGTTTTTTTTGGTATAAATTTTTCTTTAATTTTTCAAGTGGTGCCTGAAAAGTAGCTTACTGTACTGTTGATCATACTCTATAGAGCGCATGGCGTCGTTGGAATCTATACTTGCACCCATTGAGCTATCGCGGTAATAAACAGATAATCTCCAATTACGGATAATGCGATGAAAATGCTACTGCGTTGGCTTCATAGTCTAGTGGCGCTGTTAGCGTTGCTGTTAGCGGGGCCTGTTTGGCTATTGGCGAGTAATCAGGTGGCGACCGATGGGCATTGGTCGTCGCTGGATCGGTCATCTGCTGGCATAGCGCCTGATCCAGCGGTGAACGCTGAAGCCGTCGTTCAGGTATATTCAGCCCGGGCTTATAACTGGCGCGGAGCGTTTGGCGAGCATATCTGGATTGCGACCAAGACTGAAAACGCCGATAGTTACCGACTGCATCAGGTGTTGAGCTGGCGGCGTCCCACGGTGGTGTCTTCAATCGACACGCCTGATCGAGCCTGGTTTGGCAGTCCTCCTACACTGTTGGCTGACTATCGCGGCGAGGCGGCTGCACAGATAATACCGCAGATAGAGGCCGCCGCCGCTGACTACCCACAAGCTGAGCTTTATCGAGTGTGGCCTGGCCCGAACAGCAATAGCTTTATTGCCTGGGTTATACGCGAAGTGCCAGGCTTTGAGGTGACGCTCCCGGTAACTGCTATTGGTAAGGATTATATTTTCAATGGCGTTTTTGCTGCTGCGCCCAGCGGCAGCGGTTACCAGCTGTCTTTGGGTGGGGTGGTTGGCATTATGTTGGCGCTTGAGGAGGGCATTGAACTTAACCTCCTGGGCTTGAGCTTTGGTATCGATGTCATGCGACCCGCTTTGAAATTGCCGGGCATCGGGCGGTTGGGGATGCCCGTCAAGGTAACAGAAGGTTGATCAATAAGAGTAAAAAACTGTGTTTGCAGATACTTTTTATTAAACTAGTAACTACTGGGCGCTGATGACACCAAGCTGCGTTGCTGACATTATCCAAACCACTTATTTGGAAATGATTTGGAACGGCGCCATTACCCAGGCGAATCAATTGCGTTTTTCCCATTGAGGACGAGCAGCGGGTTTAGTTGTTTTGCTGCTGTTCGGTAAAGCGCTGCATGATAGCGAGGGTTTCGTCGCTCACATGGTGCTCCATGCCTTCAGCGTCAATACGCGCAGTCGCATCTCTCACCCCAAGGGCGCGTAAAAAGTGCAGCACGATATCGTGGCGGGCGCGTGACGTTTCCGCCATTTTTTGACCCGCTTCGGTTAGAAACAGCGAGCGATAAGGCTTGCTAGTAACCAACTCCAGCTCATTTAAACGCCGAATCATTTTTGAAACCGTCGCCTGGCTGACCGCCATACGGCTGGCAATGTCCGCCGCGCGCGCTTCGCCGCGGTGTGCCAGCAGGTCGCCAATTAGCTCAACATAGTCTTCAATCAGTTCGGTTTCGTGGGCATTTCGCACCGTTGCATACTGCTGGGCATGCTGCTCCACAGGGGGCAGGGCATCTCCAGGAATGCTTGGGGCAGTCAATGAGGCGTTCGGATTAGAATCAGTCATTGGTAAATTATATCGGAAGCAGTGGGAACAATCATTGGATAGTCGGGGGGATAGTAACGTATTTTTGTGTAATATTGTTAGCCAAGGCTAAACTGTTCGCACAAAGCTTTCTTGCAGAGCTAAAGTCCACGTATCGGTCATGAGCAAAAAGTGAGAGGCAACGAGTAAGGACAATCTAGGTATGGCCCTGTTGGTCTTTATGGCGCTGCTGTTCTCGCCCAAGCAAGGGGTGCCTGATGCGTTTTTTTGGCGGCATCGTCACATTAAGTTAACACCACTTACTCAAGCGTCTACAACGGCGGCGACTGCAGGCATTCCCAGGTTTTCTCGGCAATACCGATGCCAGCACCGGTCATCAGCAAATACGTTTGATCTACTCCAGCGGCATGCAGCGGTTCGGCTTCATCCTGGAAGTGGATGCCCGCAATAATGTGGCCAGTGAAGCCCGCTTCGCGTAGTTCGCGGGTGGCAATAAGCTTGCTCTCAAGTTCCGGAGTGGCTAGCGTAACAGCTGTTATTTGCGCAATATCAAGATGGTGCCAAAAACCCACATCCTCGATATCACCATAAAAAACATGCCGTTGAGTATTTATTTTATTGGGATCTGAATCAATGCCCACTGCCGCCAAGCCCTTATCGGTAAAAAAGTCGTAGGCGGCGTTACCGGTTCGCCCCATGCCTAGCACTAAGATGGTGGCGTTGCCTAAATCCACAGGCTGTTCGTCAGGATGTCGGGCGTGCCGCTCAAAACAGAGCAGGTGTTTCTCCCAGCGATCAAAAAGCTGATGGGCAATGCGATTCAGCGGTGCGGCGATGACAAACGACAAGGCAACGGTAATTGCCAAAGGAACAAGCCACTCTTGCAAAATGCTCGCAGCGACGATCAGGCCAAACTCACTGTAAGCCGTCAAGCTTAAGCCTCCCAAAAAGGCGTTGCGTGCCCTGATTCGGAAGGCAATGAGTAGTGCAAAAAACAGGATCCCTTTAAGCGGAAGCAGAACTGCTAGGATAACCGCAAATAGCAGTGCGTCTTGATCAGGTAAGCCAGCCATGCCTATCTGCAGAAAGAAGCTGATTAACAATACTTCTTTCAGCCCCCAGAGCGCCTTGGATAATTCTTGCGCACGGGGGTGTTTGGCCAGCAGCAGGCCCATGACCAGGGCTCCTACTTCTGAGCTTAAACCCACTGCTTCAAAGCCCATGCCGCCAACGGCAATAGCTAATACGGCGCCTAGTAGCACCAGTAATTCATCGTGCTGCGCCGCGTTCATAAGCCAATAAAGTACCGGCCTTAATAACGGTACCAAAAAAACCAGCACGGCCCAGGGGCTAGGGGAGTTGCCGCTGTAGATGCTGAGAACGGCTAAAGCCACAAGGTCTTGAATAATCAGAATGCCAATCGCAATTCGGCCATGTAGGGCGCGTAATTCGCGTTTGCTTTCAAGGACTTTGGCCGCTAATACTGTGCTTGAAAAAGACAGCGCAGTGGCCAGCAGAATTGCTTTGTCCAGGGGCAGCGATAGAAAAATGACAAAACCAGATGTAAACAACAGGCAGGTAATTGCCAAGTGTATAAAGGAACTTCCTAGCACAACGGGCTCTGCCAGGCTGCGGATATTGAGTTTAAGACCAATGGTGAACAACAGTAGCAGAACCCCTAGATGGGCAAGGTGTTCAAGCATTGGGCCCGCATCACTTGGGAGGCCAATACTGGGCCCAAAGGCATTGAGTGCAAACCCTGCTGATAAGAACCCCACGAGTGGCGGTAAACTTAGCTGTCGTGCTGCGATACCAAAGATAAACGCTACCGATAGAATAACCACTTCAAACATGCCGGATCCCTAGAGCGCGTAACGAAGCTGATTATCTTCCAACTCGCCAGTGCTTTTGCATTTCTATAAAAGTGAATGATGCTGACCAAGTGATCAATACAAAGCCTGTTAAAGCCAGCGTGCCGTACAGAAAACGTACCGGCCCAATGGCATATATATCGCCATAGCCCACGGTGGTATAGGTCACCGCAGAGAAGAAGATATAATCAAAAATGTTGAAGCTGTCGTACCCATGTAAAGCACCAATGCTTAATTGCTCGGTAAGCCACCAGCCAGTGATGCCAAATAGCCAAATTTCGACAACGTGGGTCATCAATACTCCAAACGCCATCGCCAGGATGCGTTGCCGATGTGGTCTTCGAGATTTTTCTATTTGGTGCGAGATAAGCCACAGGGCTTCATAGTGAAGCAGCACCGCAATGACCACGGTAATAAAAGTGGTTACCACCACGGTGACATGCTCAGGGTAAGGAATAGTCATCTTAGCAAGTAGTCAACCTTTGCTCGTTAGCATAACCGGGTTCCCATCAGTAGCAAGGCAGCATCCATATGCTGCCAGCCCCACCATGCGAGTATTAAACAGCTAAACAGCAGAGTTGCCACCATGGCCTTGAGTAAATTATTGCGTGTCATGGGATCACCGTTGTTGACTGCGAGCGCTCGAGCGGCTTTTCATTGATAAACCAATGCAGTGCAGCAGCGACGACCGAGAGCACAATAGCAATTTGCCAGACCGTATTGTAGTTGCCAGTAAGGTCATAAAAATAGCCACCCAGCCATACACCCATAAAAGAGCCTAACTGGTGAAACAGAAATACGATGCCGCCCAGCATGGAGAGGTGACGAACACCAAACACGGAAGCCACAATGCCGTTGGTTAATGGCACGGTAGAGAGCCATAGAAGCCCCATGACGATACCAAATAGGTAAGCGCTGGTTGGGCTTAACGGCAAATAAACAAACGCCGTAATCACTACGCCGCGAATCAAATAGAGCCAGGTTAGCAGCTTGGGTTTTGACCAGATGCCGCCCATCCAACCCGCGGTATAAGTGCCAACAATATTAAACAGTCCCACTAAGGCCAGTACCGTCGTGCCCACCTTTACCGCCAGGCCGTTATCGAATAAGTAGCCGGGGAGGTGCACGGCAATGAACACCACCTGAAAGCCACAGACAAAAAAGCCTAAACAGAGTAGCCAGAAGCCTTTTTGGCCTGCTGCTTCGTTGAGCGCATCTTTGAGGCTTAAATCGGATGCCGTTTTGGGGGAGGGTTTGTCGCGCAGTATTGCCCCCAGGGGAATGATGATGGTCGCGATAGCTGCCATCGCCATCAGTGCTGCGGCCCAGCCGAGCCACTCGAGCAAACCCAGGGTGCCAGGCAGCATGGCAAATTGCCCGAACGAGCCCGCTGCGCTAACGATCCCCATGGCCATACTGCGTTTTTCAGGCGCCACTGCGCGCCCCACAGCACCTAAAATAACCGAGAATGTGGTACCGGAGAGGCCAAGGCCAATCAACAGCCCGGCGCTGACCGTCATGCCTAGTTCTGACGTAGAGAGGCTCATAAACAGCAGCCCCAAGGCATACAGCAAGCCGCCAACAACGATAATCCTGGCCGCACCAAAGCGATCCGCGAGCGCCCCGGTAAAGGGTTGCGATAAGCCCCAAACCAGGTTTTGTAAGGCTAGTGCAAAAGCAAATACACCACGCCCCCAGCCGAGCTCGCTGCTGAGGGGCTCCATAAAGAGCCCGAAACCATGGCGTAAGCCCATGGCCGTGGAAATAACCAAGCTTCCCAATATAATCAGCAGTAGTGAGTGGCGAAGAACGAAGGCCATGATGTTCTCTTTGTTGGCAGGCTAACAGTTAGCTCACTATCGCATGCGTTGTGCGCTTTTAGAAGCTAGGAATAGGTAAGTAAGGCAGTATTAGTTTTATGCTATTAATCTGCTAAAATCCGCCCCCTTCGCCGTTAATGACCTCTCAATAGCTCTAAGGATTTTCATGAATGCAGTAATTCTTGCGGTGCTGGTGATGGTGGCGCTATCGCTGGCGCGTGTCTCGGTGGTATTTGCGTTAGTGGTGGGCGCTTTAGTCGGCGGTTTAGTGGGCGGGTTGTCACTAGAACAAACTCTGGAAGCCTTTAATACAGGCGTGGGCGGCGGGGCCCAGGTGGCGCTGGCCTACGCCACTTTGGGGGCCTTCGCTGTGGCGATCTCTCGCTCTGGGCTACCGGATATGCTGGCTAATCGTTTGATTACGCTGCTGGGTAAAAAAGAGGCAACCGTTGCGCAGCAGACGCGGGTCAAAATGCTGTTGCTAACGGCTGTGTTGTTGGTGGCTATTTCTTCTCAGAACGCTATCCCGGTACATATTGCCTTTATACCGGTGCTGATTCCGCCGCTATTAACCGTGATGAACCGCTTAAAGTTGGATCGACGCGCGGTGGCCTGTGCGCTCACCTTTGGTTTAACGGCCCCTTATATGCTGCTGCCGGTAGGGTTTGGGGCGATCTTTCTAAACGATATTCTTTTGGCCAACTTAAATAGCGCTGGGGAACCGCTGGGTTTAGAGATCACCCGTGGCATGGTGCCGCTGGCCATGGCAGTACCGGTAGGGGGGATGGCACTGGGGCTAATCGTTGCGCTATTTTGGAGTTACCGCCGCCCGCGTGAGTATCAAGCCGAAGATATCGCTAACGCCAACGTTGCCGAAGGCCATACGCCCGCCAAACCGCATAGGCTGGGGCTTGTGATGTCGGGGGTGGCAATCGTCGCAGCGCTCGGCCTCCAGCTTTACAGTGGCTCAATGATACTGGGGGGCTTGGTAGGGATTGGCCTGCTTTCAATGGGGGGCATCTTTAAGTGGCGCGAAGCAGACGATCTATTTACCAGCGGTATGCGCATGATGGCGCTGATCGGTTTTATCATGATCTCCGCAGCGGGCTTTGCTGAAGTCATGAAAACCACGGGAGAGATTGATGCGCTGGTGTCGGGTGCTTTTTCACTCTTTGGCGATAACCGCGGCTTAGCGGCGCTGGTGATGCTGTTGGTAGGGCTATTCATTACCCTGGGTATCGGCTCGTCGTTCTCAACCATTCCCATTATTGCTGCCATCTTTGTGCCCTTGGCGGTACAGTTTGGCTTCTCTCCCATGGCCACGGTGGTGCTGGTGGGTACGGCAGCGGCGTTGGGTGATGCAGGCTCGCCTGCCTCTGACTCTACCCTGGGCCCCACTTCAGGCCTTAACGTTGACCGTCAGCACGATCATATGTGGGACAGCGTGGTGCCAACGTTTCTGCACTACAACATTCCGTTAGTCGGCTTTGGCTGGCTAGCGGCAATGATGCTCTAAAAGCCTTATCTTCAAACTAAAAAGGGACAACTTGGTTGTCCCTTTTTAGTCGCTTTAACTCTATCACTATTTAGGCAGATGGCTTTCAAACGCGCTTAATAGCCCCCGCAGAAGCGAAAGCTCTTTGCGGCTGGGTTGAGCACGGGCGAAGAGCGCCTGAAGTTGCTCTTCAGTGCGGGCGTGGGGCTGGGTTAAAAAGCCACTTTCCTGCATTAAGCGGCCCAGATGCGCTTGAAAGTGTAAGAACTGTTCGCGGCTGGGTGGCGTTGCCTCCAGCGGGCGCTGATAAGTAAAACCGCTCCCATCACCTTTACGCCAGGCGCGATGTACTTCATAAGCGAGTATCTGTACTGCCTGGGATAGATTCAGAATACCGTAATCAGGGTTGGCAGGAATGCTGACCTGATGCGTGCAGCAGCGAATCTCATCGTTAGTCAGCCCCGAACGTTCACGCCCAAATACGAGTGCCACCGACGCCGTTTGAGCGTTCTGGATGACGTCTGTTGCCATCTCATCCGGTTCGTCAAAGTGGGGAAGGGGCAGGCTGCGCAAGCGTGCACTGGCACCCACGACCTGCACGCAGTCGTTAACGGCTTCTTCCAGCGAGCTAACCACCCGCGCACTCTCCAGGACAGCAGTGGCACCTGCCGCTAGTCGAGTTGCTTCTTCATCGGGAAACAGACGTGGATTAACCAGCACCAGCTCGGTTAAACCCATGGTTTTCATGGCCCGTGCCGCCGCGCCGATATTGCCGGGGTGGAAGGTCTGAACGAGTACGATACGGATATGCTGCAACATGCGCTGGTGCCCAGTAGTGAAAATGTAGCTTAAAAAAATCGCCCAGATAGTAGCACGTTCGGCCCTGGAAATGGCTGACAAAACGCTATCGACAACCTCACGCCTGTAGGCGCCTCAAAACGCAAGAACCCCGCACAAGGCGGGGTTCTTGTTGACAGCTAAATGCTAGCCGTCGATAGAGCGAAGGGCTCAGGGTTGCATTACATCATGCCGCCCATGCCACCCATTCCGCCCATGCCACCCATATCAGGTGCAGAGTCTTTCTCTTCCGGATCTTCTGCGATCATGCACTCAGTGGTGATCATCAGGCCAGCAACAGAACCAGCGGACTGCAGTGCAGTACGGGTTACTTTAGCTGGATCCAGGACGCCCATTTCGAACAGATCGCCGTACTCGCCGGTTTGTGCGTTGTAGCCGAAGTTTCCTTCGCCATCTTTCACACGGTTAATCACAACGGCAGGCTCTTCACCAGCGTTGGAAACGATTTGACGCAGCGGTGACTGCATAGCGCGTAGCGCCATGTTGATACCGTGATTCTGGTCTTCGTTATCGCCAGTAAGGCCCTGTACTTTGGCCATTACGCGAACCAGTGCTGTACCACCACCAGGCACCACGCCTTCTTCAACTGCTGCACGAGTAGAGTGCAGAGCGTCTTCAACACGGGCTTTCTTCTCTTTCATTTCCACTTCGGTGGCAGCACCGACGCGGATAACGGCAACACCGCCTGCCAGTTTGGCAACGCGCTCTTGCAGTTTCTCTTTGTCGTAGTCAGAAGAGGTGTCTTCGATTTGCGCGCGGATCTGGCTAACGCGTGCTTCGATATCGCCTTCTGCACCAGCACCATCAATGATAGTGGTGTTTTCTTTAGACATCGTCATGCGCTTAGCGGTACCCAGGTGATCCAGGTTGGCTTGCTCAAGTGTCAGGCCGACTTCTTCAGAAATGACCGTGCCGTTAGTCAGAATAGCGATATCCTGCAGCATGGACTTACGACGGTCGCCGAAGCCCGGTGCTTTAGCAGCGGCTACTTTAACGATACCGCGCATGTTGTTCACAACCAACGTTGCCAGGGCTTCGCCTTCGATATCTTCAGCGATGATGGCCAGTGGCTTGCCTTGCTTGGCAACGGCTTCTAGCACTGGCAGCAGCTCACGGATGTTGGAGATCTTTTTATCCACTAGCAGGATGTAGGGATCTTCCAGTTCAACCGTCATGGTGTCCTGGTTGGTAACGAAGTAGGGCGAGAGGTAGCCGCGGTCAAACTGCATACCTTCAACGACTTCCAGCTCGTCTTCAAAGCCACGGCCTTCATCAACAGTGATGACGCCTTCTTTGCCGACTTTTTCCATCGCTTCGGCGATGATTTCACCGATGCGCTTGTCGCCGTTTGCAGAGATGGTGCCAACCTGGGCAATTGACTTGGTGTCGGTGCAGGGGACAGACATTGCTTTGATTTCTTTCACCGCTGCGTTGACCGCTTGGTCGATGCCGCGCTTAAGATCCATCGGGTTCATGCCCGCCGTCACGCCTTTCAGGCCTTCAGCGATAATGGCCTGGGCCAGAACAGTAGCGGTAGTCGTGCCATCGCCTGCAGCGTCAGAAGTCTGTGAAGCGACTTCTTTCACCATTTGCGCGCCCATGTTTTCGAACTTGTCTTTCAGTTCGATCTCTTTGGCAACAGAAACACCGTCTTTAGTAACGGTGGGGGAGCCGAAAGATTTTTCCAGTACTACGTTACGGCCTTTCGGGCCGAGGGTAACTTTTACCGCGTTGGCGAGAACGTCGACACCACGGGCCATGCGTTTACGAGCATCATCGGAGAACTTAACTTGTTTAGCTGACATATCTGCTACTTCCTAATATTGAATGCAAAAACGTGAAAGTAAATAGTCGAAGCACTGGTTAAATAAGTACCAGCTGCAACGATGCTTAGCCTTCAACAACGGCAAGAATATCGGCTTCACTCATGATCAAGACTTCTTCGCCGTCGATTTTTTGCTTCTCGACGCCGTAGCCATCTTTAAAGATCACGTTATCGCCAACCTTGACGTCTAACGGGCGGACATCACCATTTTCCAGAATGCGACCGTTACCGACGGCGAGGATTTCACCGCGTGTCGGTTTTTCTTGTGCATTGCCCGGAAGCACGATGCCGCCTGCAGTTTTCTGCTCTTCTTCAACGCGACGGACGATGACACGATCGTGCAAAGGACGGATATTCATTCACGTTCTCCTGAGTATGGTTGAAGCCCTGGTGAGGGCGGTTAGCCTAAAAGTGTTCTCGAGGGAGTAACCCGCGAGAAGTGAAGACCTCACGCTCTTCTTTGTTAATGGCAGCTACCGTATAGATCGCCGCCGAATTTGTGTGCTGAATGAAAAATGGGGGCTGCGGATGACCTTTCAAGGGGGCGGGTAATAAAAAAATTGCTTTTTCGTTGATTTTCTACCGAGGGAAACCTTAACGACGGCGTCGGGGCTCATCGCGACTGATAAAATCTCCCTCAATGGGGCCATCCTGTTGTGACGATTGGCGATTTTGATTTTGATTAGTCTGGGCCGATGAATCACTTGGGCCTTGCTGTTGCCCAGCAACTTTTTTAAGCCCCAGCCAAGTTAGGGCCTTGAACATCAACTGGCGTGCGCTGGGAATTAAGCATGCCAAGCCTACTGCATCAGACAAAAAGCCTGGGGCCATTAATAAGGCACCGCCGAAGATAAGTGCAGCGCCAGTTAATAGCTCGCTGGAGGGGAGCTCACCAGCCTCCATGCGCTGGCGTGCCCGCGCAAAGGTGGATACACCCTCTTTACGAATCAGGTGTAGCCCGACAAAGCCGGTGCCGAGCACCAAAAGTAGCGTCGTGAGCAGGCCAATCTGGCTGCCAATCGAAAACAGAACCACAAAATCAAGTAGAGTGAAGAGTGATATGAAAATAAGGATTGGCATGGCTAACTCCTAGCAAAAGCGACTCGAAAACCGTCGTAATTGCGTAATATGGTGACATAAATATAAATAGCAAGCAGCTGACATGGCGTATTCCAGCGATGATGTAGCTCGATTTATGTCCATAATTCTTCTATGCTGCGATGCACAATGAAGCTGGTTTAATCTTTTGTAAGGAGTCTCGAATGGTACTTACCGATAAAGTCATTGCAGTCACGGGTGGGGCGCGAGGGTTGGGTTATGCCATGGCGCTGCGCTTGGGCAGGCAAGGTGCACGCATGGCGCTATTGGATATGAGCGCTGAAGCGCTTGATCAGGCAGTATCGCAACTTGCCGCGGAAGGTATCGATGCCCAGGCGTTTGTGGTGAATGTCGCCGAAGAAGCCTCCGTGACTCAGACGTTTGCCGATATTGCGCAACGCATGGAGACTATCAGCGGTTGTGTCAATAATGCGGGCATTACCCAGGATGCGCTGCTGGTAAAAGCCAAAGAGGGGCAAGTGGAAAAGCGCATGTCCTTAGAGGCTTGGCAAAACGTTATTAATGTCAATTTAACTGGCGTTTTCCTATGTGGTCGCGAAGCCGCCACTCAGATGATTGAAGCCGGACATGAAGGCGTGATCGTCAATATCTCCAGTATTTCCCGGGCAGGCAATATGGGGCAAAGCAATTACGCTGCCGCAAAAGCGGGCGTACATGCGTTGACCGTCACTTGGAGCCAGGAGTTGGCACGCTATGGTATTCGTACCGGCACCGTAGCGCCTGGGTTTGTGGCTACCGAAATGACCGCTGCGATGCGTCCTGATATGTTGGAGCGTATCTCGTCAAGCGTGCCGTTAAAGCGTTTGGGTGAGCCCGATAATATTGCCCAAAGCGTTGCCTTTATTATGGAGAACGACTACTTCACTGGGCGCATCATTGAGTGTGACGGCGGTTTACGGCTGTAGTTTCTTGGCCGTGGTAAGACAAAGGCGTGTTGCATAGATGGGCGGCTCTAAAAGGCCGCCCGCGTTGTGTGTGTAGATGAGCGCGTGAACTCACTCATCTGTACATAACGCTTAAAAGTAGTCGCGGTTAATTTTGCGCTGAAAGTACATCTCAAGGCGCAGGGTCATCGCCCAGCGTGGGTCGTAGCTGGCATCGCGCTGGAAATGTAGCTCCGGAATCACATCGGCGAATAAAATACCTTTATGAAGATCGCGGCGGTAGCGCGTCTGAAGATAGTAATTGGTCATGCGAGGATTGGACACACTTTCACCGATGGCGATAGCCGAGTAGCGCAGTGCACTGCGGCGGTTGATGCGGTGATTGATTTCGGCAACCTCGCTGTACTCGAGTTTGTCTTCTTCCTCACGCCACTGGACGGTAGAGATAAAACGTAAATGGCGGCGTTTGCTCAACGGTCGGCCGACATCCCAGCGTGTGCGTGCTGAGTAGCCTTCATTGTTGAACCATGAAACGCGGTTATTTGACTCAAGCTGCCACGGCCCTTCACCCAGTTGCCACAGGCGCTCGCTGGTAAAACGCACGTAGGGGTCAAGAGGGAGGCGTAGGCGAACACCGGCACCCACTCGATTGCTCCAGTTTTCGCGTTTATCGCGGCTTTCTAGCCAATCCAGGCCGAGCGTAGAGCTGCGACGGTCACGCTGGTCATTGGCAAGGCGCCCAGAGCCCTGCTCTTCTAGGGTGCCTTGCGACTCTTCCGGGTCACTCTCGATGACCAGTCGCAGGCGATCTTCTGAGGTAGGTAGGTCAATACGGTAACGAAGGGTGGTGTCGCCGCGAGTGCCATCTCCCTCCATCCAATCAATCTCTTGGCCGAAACGCAGATAGGACTCGTTGTTGACCTGCATATGGTCGTCAGTGCCAAAGAATCCATCGATGCGGCGCGACGTGTTATCAACCCAGTTGCCTACGCTTTCACGAAACGGCTCAATGCGCTCTTCCGCCCACTCGGGTAAGTCACTATCTTCCTCTTCGGCATACACATTCGTCGAGACCGTAGTGAGTAGGCCAAGCCAGCAGAGGGTTAACAGTTTATGCATCGTCGATAGTCTCGGTAATGGGGCGTCGCCGCTTAACAATAGCGTTTATTTAGCGTGCTTTATGGGTCTCAATCTCTTTTGCCCACTCCAGCACACGCTTGCGTTGGCCGCGGCTATTGAGTCGATCCGTATCGACGCTCGCCGGGATAAGCTGATGATTGGGTGGCGCGCTAAGGTCGAGGTTAAAGGTTCGTGACGCGCCTGTCGGCATATCCTCGGAGCCATAAATAGCGATAACGCGAATTTCAAGCTGAATATTCTGCTCTTGCAGTAGATTATCATCGATTTCCCAATAATCTTTAACCTGATTCACAATATCACCAAACGATTGAATGTTCAGATAATCCCCGGAAGCTAGCGGGCCTTGATGAGTGCGGTAGCTGGGTTCTTGTTGCTCACCTTGTTGGCTACCCGTTTGCTGTTCACCACCGTGCTGCTGGTACTCCACTACGTCAAGGGAGTAACTGCCCTTTTGGGTATGCAGTACCGCTACCAGGTGTTGAACATAGATCGCTTCGCTGCTCATATTGCTGATTAAGCAGATGGAGTCCGCGCCGATACCCTTGCCGCGATTAATGATCACGCGGGGGCGACGCTGTCGCACATAGCCGTTATAAAGTAGCTGGGCGTAAAATACCCATACAAAGAGTGTGCAAATGCTCGCTACAGCCGAGATTGCCTGAGCATTATCGTTGAGCCATTCCATTATATGAGATCCTTCTCATTGTTATTGGTGTTAATCCCTGACGCGGGCTTTTGATGATAGCCATTGAGGGAGGTTGGGTAGCATTATTTAGGAATAGAGACTAGCGGAAAAGTGGGGGTAAGTCAGCCAAACCGGCCTTTGATAGAGGTAGTATTGAGCAAATAACAGACACCAAAAAAATGGCATTAAGCCATTGGTATTTTTCAAACGAAGAGAAGGTATTTTGCGAAGAATACTGACCAAAAAGCTATCCAGGTAGCACTAACAAAAAGCTGTTTGGAAGCTATTCAAAATACAAGGGGGTTGTGCTAACTTCTTGAAAACTAACAAGTAATTGGTGCGGATGGGGAGACTCGAACTCCCACACCTTACGGCACTAGAACCTAAATCTAGCGTGTCTACCAATTCCACCACATCCGCTAAGACGAGGCGTATATTATCAACTTTGTGATGGAAGTCAATCAATGATTTGATATTAATGCATATGGCAGTCAGGAGAGGGCATGGCATTAAAGGGGTGGCTACAGTGGGGTAGTAATTGGGTAAAGCAGGCCATGCCCGGCTACTGCGCATTTTGTTTGGCGCCGGCATCCGCAGGGCAAGGGTGGTGCGCAACCTGTTTGTACGAGCTGCCGTGGAACCTACATGCCTGCCGCCAATGCGGTGACCCCGTTGCTCATGGTACGAGCTTGTGTGGGCACTGCTTAGTTGACCCACCGGCATTTTCGACCACCCAAGCGGGGCTGTTGTATCAAGGGGCGATCAAACAGTTGGTGCATGATTTTAAATTCCATGCTTCTCCGCGGGCGGGCACGCTATTGGCTGAATTGATGCTCTTAACCCCGCCGATAGACCTGGGAAACGCACTTCTATCAGTGCCTATGACTACCACGCATGCGTGCACCCGAGGATTTAACCAGTCGCACTGGTTGGCCGAACATCTCAGCCGCCAGCTTGGGGTGCCAATGGTGACTGCCAAGCGAGTAAAGGATTCCCCCTCTCAGCGCACGCTGAACCGCCGCCAACGGGCTGCCAACCTGGCGGGTGCCTTTGTCTTTGAATCACCGCCCCCGGCGCATTTGTTAATAATCGATGATGTGGTCACCACCGGATCCACAGGCAACGCATTAGGGCGCGCTGCGCTGGAGGCAGGTGCCAAACGTGTTGATATTTGGGCGGCCGCACGGACACCGTTAGGTAAGGATTGATAGAATAGTCTTTTCGCTTATTCATTAGCTCTTTCGCCAACCCAGGAGTGGCCTATGTCACACCCGTTTAGCTCTCTTTCGCCTGATTTAGTGATGTCTGCAGTGGAGTCGCTGGATATTTGGCCTGCAGGCGAGCCTTTTGCGCTAAATAGCTATGAAAACCGTGTACTGCTATTTCGCGATGACGATGGCAAGAACTGGATTGTTAAGTTTTATCGGCCTGATCGTTGGTCAGACAGTGCGATTCAGGAAGAGCATGATTTTCTGCAGGAGCTGGTAGATCAACAGGTGTCGGTCGTTGCCCCTTGGCGTGATAAGGCGGGGACGTCTTTACACTATTTTAAGGGCTTTCGGTTTACGCTGTTCCCCCATTGCCCCGGCCAGGCGCCAGAGCTTGATAATCCATCGCACCTATTTGCCATGGGGGAGTTGCTGGGGCGGTTGCACCAAGTGTCAGCTAAAAAAACCTTTCAGCATCGCCCGCGTTTAGAAATGGCGAGCGGTATTCTTGATGCTCAGCAGCGCGTGCTGGCCAGCAATTGGATGAGCCGTCATCAGCGCCGGGCCTATGACCGTGTGATCGAAAAGGTTCACCAGCAGCTCCTAAAACATAATGTGCCCGCCAGCAGCATGATTCGCTGCCATGGCGACTGCCATTTGGGGAATGTGCTGGGGCGTGACGAGCAGTTTACCCTGGTCGATTTTGACGACTGCACCATGGCGCCCGCCATGCAGGATATTTGGATGCTACTGCCCACCGATGACCCGCAGGGATGGCGATCGCAGTTAAGTGAAATTACCGAAGGGTATGAAGAGACGTGCCCGTTTCCTAGCGAGCAGATGGCGCTTATCGAGCCGCTTAGGAGTTATCGGCTGATCAGGCACTCAGCGTGGCTCGTATCACGTTGGGAGGATCCCGCTTTTCCTCGGGCGTTCCCCTGGCTGGCGGATAGTGGCTACTGGGATCAGCATATCCGCCAATTAGAGCAGCAGTGCCTGCAGTTAGAGAACCCACGCTGGCTGGCGTAATGAGCTTTCAGCTCACCACTGACTTGTTATGGCGATATTAGAACAAGGTCAATCAGGCACGGCTTCGTCGCGCGGCACAGGGTTGGCGATACCTTCTCCGTCTGCTTGGCGACGCTGTTCGTTAAGCTCTGCAGACGGATTGTCCAGTTCTTCAATCTCTACGGGTTGATCCAGTGTGAGAAGGAATGTCTGACCAGGGGAGAGTGCGCACTGTGAACCTTCGCAGGCGATACCATATTGGCCATCTTCGCCATAAGCGCTGGCGCTAAATTCGCCAGTGAAAATATCGCTGTCAGCGTCGTGTGTTTCAATACAGGTCGCCTCTTGGGTGGTAACGCGAATGCGCTCATCAACCCGTTGCGCCCTGCCTACGATAACGCAGTATTCCGGTAAAGAGTGTGAGGCGCTAGCAGCCTGAGTAGGGTGTAGCAAAATATCGTTAAGGCGCGTTTGGTTTGATTCAAACGCAAGCTCTTCCACAACCTCTACGCCGACGGTTGCTTCATTGGGCAGCGAAAGCGTAGCGTCTGCAGCGGTAGCCAAGAGCGGTGTAGCAAGAAAGGGGGCTGCAAGGGCGGTTAACCACAAAGGCGTTGGCTTGAATGACATGGCGAGCTCTCAATGTTGGCGCCTGCAATAAAGGCAGTTAAATAAAAACGCTTTATTATATCACAGGCATTGGGGGGACAAATTGAGTGGCGCGGCGCTCTGACGCAGTTCAAGGCTGCGCAAAAAAGCCCCTGAGTGAGGGCCAGCAGTTTTCGTACAAAGCCTGGGGAGCCACAGGCAGCCTAGATGCGGTAAAATACACTCTTTGCTTAATACTCATTGTGCAGTGCTTTTTTAAAGTATACCTTTTGTACAATGAAGGTGGTGGATGACGCCGATTAATGTCCTCCTAATAATGATGTTACTTTTCATGCGCAAAAGGGGATGACCTTGGTGACCGCCTGGAAGCGATTGCGCATCGTTTTTGAGATAGCTATTGATGAGGCTAAATATGTCCGATGATATCGCCGAGCACTACCGCCAGATAATCTCAGCACTTGGGGAAGACCCCGCCCGGGAAGGTCTGCGAGATACGCCTAAACGTGCGGCCAAGGCCATGCAGTTTCTCAATGCGGGCTACACTCAGTCATTGGACGACATTATCAATGGGGCGGTGTTTGAGTCGCAAACGGATGAGATGGTGTTGGTAAAAGACATTGAGCTCTACTCAATGTGCGAGCACCACCTGTTACCGTTCATAGGCAAATGCCATATCGCCTATTTGCCTAACGGCAAAGTGTTGGGGCTATCTAAATTTGCCAGAATCGTCGATATGTATGCTCGCCGTATGCAGATTCAGGAGAACCTAACCCGCGAGATTGCAGAGGCGGTGCAGGAAGTGACCGAGGCAAAGGGCGTTGCTGTGGTTATTGAAGCGCGGCACCTCTGCATGATGATGCGTGGCGTGGAGAAGCAAAACTCCAGCATGACATCGTCTGTCATGCTGGGTGGATTTCGTCAAAACCAAGCAACCCGGCAAGAATTTTTAATGCTCATTAGCTAACGTTTACGGCTGTCATTGACCGATTATGCACGCCGTAAATTTGGTTTAAAGGGGTGTTTCGTCTTAGCATGAAGACGTTAATGAGCCTACAAGGCCATCATTTTTGGTCAGGAGCCTGTCATGGAAGCGCTTAAAGAAACACAGCTATATTGCCCCTTTGCCTATATTGACGGCAGTTGGGTCGCGGCAGATAGCGGTGAGCAGATCACGGTATTGAATCCGGCCACCGGTGAAGCGATTGGCGATATACCTCGCTTGGGTAAAGCCGAAACCGAGCGGGCCATTGATGCGGCGGACGCTGCGCTACCGGCTTGGCGGGCGTTGACTGCTCAAGAACGCGCTGACTTGCTGATGAAGTGGCACGACCTGATGTTGGAGCATCAGCAGGATTTAGCCATGCTGATGACATTTGAGCAGGGCAAGCCACTTAAAGAAGCTGCGGGCGAAATTGCCTATGCAGCCAGCTTCTTACGCTGGTTTGCCGAAGAGGCGCGGCGCGTTTATGGCGAAACGATTCCCGCTGCGAACGCCAATCAACGTATCGTCGTCACCAAGCAACCCGTTGGTGTTGTGGGTGCGATTACGCCCTGGAATTTCCCGGCGGCGATGATTACCCGTAAAGCCGGGGCTGCATTGGCCGCTGGCTGCACGATAGTGGTGAAGCCCGCTAGCCAAACGCCATTTTCCGCAACGGCCTTGGCGCTGTTGGCTGAGCGGGCAGGCATCCCACGCGGTGTCTTTAATGTGGTGCCAGGTAGCGCTAGCGATATTGCCCAAGCGATGACCCAATCGCCCAAAGTGCGCAAGATCACCTTTACGGGTTCGACCGAAGTGGGGCGCAAGCTGATGGCCCAAGCGGCGGAACATATCCAAAAAATATCGCTAGAGCTAGGCGGCAATGCGCCCTTTATCGTGTTTGAGGATGCCGATTTAGACGCCGCTGTGGAAGGCGCCATGGCCGCTAAATTCCGTAACGCCGGGCAAACCTGTGTCTGCACTAATCGCTTCCTGGTTCAGTCCAGTGTAATTAACGCCTTTTGTGAAAAGCTGGCTGTTGCCATGAACAGCGAGCTGCATGTGGGTGATGGCACCAAGCCCAATATTAATATTGGGCCGCTCATCGATGAAAATGCTGTTAAGAAAGTCAGTGAGCATGTGCAGGATGCCATTGATAATGGCGCTGAGCTGCTGTTAGGTGGGCATCCGCACCCGCTGGGCGGTAATTTCTTCACGCCTACGCTGATCAGTTTTGCCACTGACAAGATGAAGGTGGCCCACGAAGAGACCTTTGGTCCGCTAGCCGCTGTCTTCCCGTTTGATGATGAAGAGACCGCTATTGAGATGGCCAACGATACCCAGTATGGCCTGGCGTCTTATTTCTACTCCCGTGATCTTGCTCGCGTATGGCGTGTTGCCGAGGCGCTGGAGTACGGTATGGTGGGTATTAATACTGGCGCCATTTCTAACGCTGCTGCGCCCTTTGGGGGTGTAAAAGCCTCGGGCCTAGGCCGTGAAGGTGGTCATCAGGGCTTGGAAGAGTATCTGGAAACCAAGTATCTGTGTATTGATCTGGGCTGAAAGGCTCAATATTGGCTAGAAACTCGATATTGAGTTGATAGGCAGTGATCCATTAGCGTTTATTGAGATAGTAAGAAAGCCCCTTAGGCATGCTCCTATCAAAAGAGCGCCTAAGGGGCTTAGTGTTTCTAATCTGGGTTACTTGGGCTTAGTGGCGGAAGTGGCGCATACCGGTAAATACCATGGCAATGCCTGCTTCGTTGGCGGCGTCGATCACTTCCTGATCACGCATGGAACCACCGGGCTGAATAACCGCGGTAATACCTGCCGCTGCGGCAGCATCGATGCCGTCACGGAAAGGGAAGAAAGCATCAGACGCCATCACCGAGCCGGGAACCGAAAGTCCTTCGTCTGCGGCCTTGATGCCTGCAATTTTAGCCGAATAAACACGGCTCATTTGACCCGCGCCAACGCCCACCGTTTGGCCCTCTTTGGCATACACAATGGCGTTGGACTTAACGAATTTAGCTACCCGCCAAGCAAAAGCAAGGTCACGCAGTTCCTGCTCGCTGGGAGCGCGCTGACTGACCACGGTCAATTCGTCGCGGGTGACCATTCCGTCGTCACGTTCCTGCACCAGCAAGCCGCCGTTGACGCGCTTAAAGTCTAGTGCAGGCTGTTGCTCGCCGGGCCAGTGAGCGCTGACGTCCAGTAAGCGTACGTTTTGCTTATTAGCCACGATCGCGGCGGCTTCATCGCTGACGCCCGGGGCAATAATCACCTCGACAAACTGGCGGTCAATAATCGCCTGGGCGGTTTCGGCCTCTAGCGGCGTATTGAAGGCGATAATGCCGCCAAACGCGCTGGTAGGGTCGGTGGCAAAGGCTTTGTCGTAAGCTGCTAAGGCGGTTGCACCAATGGCGACGCCGCAAGGGTTGGCGTGCTTAACAATTACGCAGGCCGTCTCGCTAAACGCTTTTACGCATTCAAATGCAGCGTCAGTATCGGCGACGTTGTTATACGAGAGGGGTTTGCCCTGAAGCATTTTTGCTGTGGCAACGCTGGGTTCGCTTGCCTGGGGGTCAACGTAGAAAGCTGCCTTTTGGTGCGGGTTTTCGCCGTACCGCATATCCTGCTTTTTATCGAGCTGCAGGTTAAAGGTGCGTGGGAACGCTTCATCAGCGGCATTGACCTTACGGCCTAGGTAGTCAGCAATCGCACCGTCATAACCGGCGGTGTGCTCAAAGGCTTTAACCGCTAAGTCAAAGCGCGTAGCGCTACTGACCTGACCATCTTGGGCGGCCAGCTCGCCCAGCACTCGCGCGTAGTCACTGCTATTGACGACGATCGTGGTGTAGGCGTGATTTTTGGCGCAGGCGCGAACCATGGTGGGGCCGCCGATATCGATATTCTCGATAGCATCTTCAAGTGTGCAATCGGGCTTGGCTACCGTGGCGGCAAAGGGGTAGAGATTGACCACCACCATGTCGATCGGCGTGATATCGTTCTCAGCCATGACTGCATCATCCTGGCCGCGACGAGCCAAGATGCCGCCGTGAATTTTCGGGTGCAGCGTTTTAACGCGGCCATCCATGATTTCGGGGAAGCCTGTGTGCTCAGACACTTCTTTCACGGCAATAGCATTTTCTTGCAGTAGACGGAAGGTGCCACCAGTGGAGAGGAGTTCAACACCGTGCTCAGTGAGGCCCCGAGCAAATTCCACAATGCCGGTTTTATCAGAAACGCTCAGCAGGGCGCGGCGGACGGGAGTGGCGTTGCTGTCAGTCAGGGAAGGATTATCAGCCATGAGAGGGGTATCAGCCATTAGAGTGCTCGTGTGCAGAGTCGAGAATTAAAAACAACAACGCCCCTGGTTATGGGGCGTCACCTTCGATAAGTCCGTATAGCTTGAGTTTTTTGCGCAGGGTGCCACGGTTTAGCCCTAGCGCATCGGCGGCACGGGTCTGATTGCCGTCGGTGTGCTCCAAGACGCAGGCAAGTAAAGGCGCCTCAACTTCGGCCATCACCATGGCGTATAGATCGGTCGCCTGGCTGCCATCTAAATGTTCAAAGTAGCGTCGCATGGCCGTTTCCACTGCCTCCCGAAGCGGCTGCGGCGGTGAGTTGGCCGCAGGATCCGCTAGCGTGCCTGCTAAATGGGAGTAACTATCGCTGGAGCCGACATCATTGGAATAGCTATCGCTTGAATAGGTGTCGCTAGAGAGAAGATCGCGTTCGGTCATGCAGCAAGGTTTCCTTTGGCTAGCAAACGCGAGGCGGCGCCGGGGGCCATCGCGTTGTTGATCCAATCAAATTGCGTTTCAGGTGACGCTAACGCATTGAACTGCTGCTTAAGCGCGCGCTGTTGGGGCGGCGTAAAGCGTTGGTCATCGCTGAGGTACCAGCCGACATGCTTGCGCGCGATACGTACACCCATGGTGGTGCCATAGAACTCATGCAGCGCCTCAACGTGCCCATGGAGCACTTGGTGACGCTCCGAAAGACTTGGCAGTGCCATCCGCTCTCCATGCTGGAGGTAGTGGCTGATCTGTTGAAATATCCATGGGTTGCCCTGCGCAGCGCGGCCTACCATCACGGCATCAGCGCCGGTATAAGCGAGTACCTCGGCGGCTTTTTCCGGACTTGTTATGTCGCCGTTGGCAATCACCGGGATCGATAGGTGAGACTTAATCTCGGCAATTGTGTCGTACTCTGCTTTTCCAGTATAGCGCTGCTGGCGATGACGGCCATGTATCGCTAACGATTGAATGCCGGCTGACTCGGCGAGCCGGGCAATGCGCAGGGCGTTGTTGGATTCGGCACACCAGCCCGTGCGTATTTTTAGCGTCACGGGTATATCAACTGCTGCCACTACTGCATCGAGAATTTCGGCCACCAAGGCTTCATCTCGAAGGAGCGCCGACCCTGCCGCCTTGTTACATACTTTTTTAGCCGGGCAGCCCATATTGATATCGATAATCTGGGCGCCTAACTCGGCATTCAAGCGCGCTGCCTGGGCGAGCATTTCAGCGTCGCCTCCGGCAATTTGCACCACTCTCGGGTCAGGTTCACCGCGGTGATCCATGCGCAGCTGCGATTTACGAGTATGCCACAAACTAGGGTCTGAAGTGACCATTTCGCCCACTACCCAGCCAGCCCCAAGCCGTCGGCATAGCTGGCGAAAAGGTCGGTCAGTGACGCCAGCCATGGGCGCAAGCATTACTCGATTAGGTAATGCAAACGGGCCAATGCTGGCAGGTAGTGTGGTTAACGTCATGGCGTCAGACTTTGTTGGTTTTAAGCTATGGGTGCAGTGCTAACGGCGAGTAGGCGTTTCAAGGAGGCGTATGATACGCCTACTCGGTGGTGGGGTGAAGGCCAATTGCCGCTTTAACGTGGACGCAAGCCACTAAGCCGCACCCAGCCTTCGCGAATCACCGGTTCATCCATAGCAATGCCTTGCGCTGCATAGGCCTCGTAAACCTCATTGGCCTGGTTTGCCAACACCCCCGATAGCGCAATGCGCCCACCTGGCGCCACGTGCCCGGCAATCATTGGCGCTAGTTCGACCAGCGGCCCCGCTAAAATATTGGCGGTTACGATAGGATAGTCACCGCCGTCGCTTAACTGCTCAGGGTAGTAGAGGTTTAGGTCCGATTCGGCAATACCATTCCGTTCGGCGTTGTCTCGGCTGGCCTGCAACGCCTGGGGATCAATGTCGGTGGCGTCGGCGTGGCTAGCGCCCAGTTTGAGCGCGGCGATAGCGAGAATGCCAGAACCGCAGCCCACATCCAGTACGGTTTGCTGGGCCAAGTGGCCAGCCACGGCGAGCTCGTCCAGCCACTCCAGGCACAGCGCTGTGGTTGGGTGCGTACCGGTACCAAAGGCGAGGCCTGGGTCGAGTATCAGGTTAACGGCGTCGGCCTCGGGTGGTTCGTGCCAGCTGGGTACAATCCACAGGCGTTGACCCATGCGCAGCGGCGTGAAGTCATCCATCCACTCGCGCTCCCAATCTCGATCAGCGAGCAGCTCATACTCGATGGTCGGGCAGGGCTCACCAGGCATCTGCTCTGACCAGGCGGCCTCGATACGCTCCAGCATGCTCTCGACCCCCTCCAGGTCATCGTATAAGCCGGTAAGGATGGTATCTTCCCACAGCGGTGTGGTGCCACGCTCTGGCTCAAATACCGGATCATCGTGGGCATCCTGAAGACCAATAGCCGTTGCGCCTTCGTCAAGCAGTAGTTCTTCTAGGAACTCTGCCTGTTCGGGGGCGACGTGGGCTTTGAGTTGAAGCCAGGGCATGGAGGTTCTCCGCAAGGCGAATTAAAGATAAATACAGTACAGACACATGGAGTAAAGACACATGGAGTAAAGACAAGGACGGGGTGGACATGGCCACCCCGCTGGGTATCACACAGTGCGCTGGAAAGCGCTTGGCTGCTGCATTAGCTGCCGAGTTTCTTTTCCAGGTAGTGAATGTTGACACCGCCTTGACGGAAGTAGCTGTCGCGAACCAAATCCTTTTGCAAGTCGATATTGGTTTTAATGCCTTCCACCAGTAGCTCGTCGAGGGCGTTACGCATCCGTGTCAGGGCTATTTCACGATCCGCGCCCCAGGTGATCAGTTTGCCGATCAGAGAGTCATAGTGCGGCGGCACGGTGTAGCCGGTATAGAGATGGGAATCCATCCGCACGCCGAGGCCACCCGGTGCGTGAAACAGCGTTACCTTGCCGGGAGACGGCATAAAGGTACGCGAGTCTTCGGCGTTAATACGGCACTCGAAGGAGTGGCCGTTGAGTTGCACATCTTCCTGGCGAATCGACAGCGGCAGGCCTGAGGCAATACGCAACTGCTCTTTGACGATATCCACGCCAGTGACCATTTCGGTGACCGGGTGCTCGACCTGAACGCGGGTATTCATCTCGATGAAGAAGTATTCGCCATCTTCATACAAGAATTCAAAGGTGCCCGCACCACGGTAGTTGATCTTGATACATGCCTGGCGGCACGCTTCAAGCACCTGAGCACGGGCGTCTGGGTCAAGACCTGGCGCCGGGGCTTCTTCAAGCACTTTCTGGTGACGACGTTGCAGCGAGCAGTCGCGGTCATAAAGATGGATCGCGTTACCCTGGCCGTCGGCTAATACTTGTACTTCCACGTGGCGCGGCTTCTCAAGGAATTTTTCCATGTAGACCGTGCCGTCACCGAAGGCGGCGTGGGCTTCAGTGCGAGTAACGGTAATCGCTGAAAGCAGATGGCCTTCAGTGTGCACCACGCGCATACCACGACCGCCGCCGCCGGAGGCAGCCTTAATGATCACCGGGTAGCCAATGCGACGTGCCGTGGCAAGATTAGTTGCGTCATCATCACCCAAGGGGCCGTCTGAGCCTGGCACCGTGGGAACACCCGCTTCCTTCATCGACTGGATGGCGCTGACTTTGTCGCCCATCAGACGAATCGTCTCGGCGCGGGGGCCAATAAAAGTAAAGCCAGAGCGCTCAACCTGTTCAGCAAAGTTGGCGTTTTCAGACAAAAAGCCGTAGCCGGGGTGAATAGCGGTCGAGTCGGTGACTTCGGCTGCACTGATCAGGGCCGGAATATTTAAGTAAGACTGCGCTGACGATGCCGGGCCAATACACACGGCTTCATCCGCCAGGCGAACGTGCATCAGTTCACGATCAGCTTTGGAGTGTACCGCTACGGTTTTGATGCCGAGTTCTTTACAGGCCCGTAGGATACGGAGGGCAATCTCGCCGCGGTTGGCGATAAGTACCTTGTCCAGCATGGGAGAGTCCACCCGTGTTGAAAATGAAAGATTAAGCGATAACGATCATGGGTTGATCGAATTCTACAGGCTCGCCATCTTCCACCAGGATGGCTTCCACTACACCGTCACGGTCAGCTTCAATCTGGTTCATCATTTTCATGGCTTCAATGATGCATACAGTGTCACCTTGTTTGACGCTATCGCCGACTTCCACAAACGATTTGGCGCCCGGCGCTGGGCTGCGGTAGAAGGTGCCTACCATGGGAGAGTTGACTGCCTCGCCACGGTAGCTTGCGCCCTGAGGCTCTGCTTCAGCAGCCGGTGCTGATGCTGGAGCGCCCGCTGCGGGGGGAGCAGGCGCATAGCCAGGTTGCTGCGCATACTGCGGCATAGGCTGTGGCTGCCACGAAGCGCCATTAGGGTGACGGCTGATGCGTACTGACTCTTCGCCTTCCTGAATTTCAATCTCGCTAATATTGGACTCTTCGAGTAGCTCAATCAGTTTTTTAACTTTGCGGATATCCATGGCATAGCCCCATCAATGTCATAAAGGTAGTCACAAAGCGCGCGAGCATAAGTGCAGGAAGCTCTTTATGGCGCGTACGTTGCGCAGTAAACCAAATTTAAAAATGAAGAGAACGCTGCATGTTAGCGAACGTTACCCCGTTCTCACCGTTAAAAAAGCAAGTTTTTAGCTAATATGGGAGCGGAGTTTGCCGAAAAAGTGCCAGGATGTCCAGCAACTGCCTACGCCAACATCCAAGCCACCCTGTAGTTAAGAATTAAACAATTGTTTGACGATATTCGCGTCAGAAAGCGGCAGTAGTGCCTCAATGAGTAGCCAGCGTAGGGTTTGAACTTAGCTATTTGCTAGCCACTGGCTAACTGACTCCAGATGTTCGCGCAACTGATCGGCGGTCACTTCGCCTTGAATGCGTGCATCGCGAATCTCCTCACCCTGGCTGAAAAAGAGCAGGCTGGGTGGGCCGAAAAGATTATATTGGTTGAGCAACTCACGGCTTTGAGAGTCCGTGCGGGTGACGTCGGCGGCGATCAAGGTGTAATCATTAAGCGCTGCGACGACCTGCGGGTCGGGGTAAACATCCCGCTCCAGCAGCTTGCATGAAATACACCAGTCGGCGGTAAAGTGGACAAAGACGGGCTGGTTGGCGTCTTCAGCTTGTGCAATAGCCGCTTCAAGCTCAGTTAAACTGTTTACCTCGATGAAGTCGAGTGCTTCTGCCTGAGGTTCGCCGGAAATGCTGGAGGTTGCCGCCAGGGGGCGCAAGGGGTTACTGCCCCCCTGAGCGGCGCCAATCACCAACACTATCCCCCAAGCTAGCAGCATAAGCCCCAGCGTTTGGCGTGCCCGCGGCCACCCCTGCGGCTGATTGAAATTCAGCGCCCCAAGTGCCAGTGCCGTGCCGATCGCAAGGGCTGCCCATAGCAGCAGCGCAATAGGCGCGGACACTAAACGCTCGACCATCCAAATCGCTACGCCCAGCAGCAAAAGGCCAAAGGCAATTTTTACGCCGTTCATCCAGGCGCCGGAACGGGGCAGCAGTGTGGCACCAAAGGTACCGACCAAAAGCAGCGGCACGCCCATGCCCATGCCCAGCGCAAACAGCACTGCGCCGCCCATCGCGGCATCCCCTGTTGAAGAGATAAACACCAGCGCACCGGCCAAAGGCGCCGTTACACAGGGTGATACCACCAATACCGAGAGGGCACCAGCCAGCGCTAGGCCGGCCGGGCCACTGCGCTGAGCGCGTGCCTGCCAAGCGTCAACACGGTTGGCTAAACGAGGCGACAGATTGAGGTTAAATGCCCCAAACATGGCCAGGGCAAAGAGCGTGAAGAGCACTGCAAAGATGATCAATACCGGTGCTGACTGCAGTCGCGCCTGAAGATTAAGCCCGGCGCCAAACAGTCCCATTAACACCCCGACCAGGGCGTAGGTCAGCGCCATGCCAAGCACATAGCTTAACGAAAGGGCAAAGGCGCGGGGGCGGGTGGGGTTCTGGCCAACCACGATCGATGACAAAATTGGAATCATCGGCAACACGCAGGGGGTAAAGGTAAGCCCCAGGCCAGCAATAAAAAACAGCCCCAGCGCCAGTGGTAGGCTAGCATCGCTAATCAAAGCGCTAAAGCGGCTATCTTCGCTTTTGGGAGCGGCGAAACCAATCTGTTCAGAGGTGTTAGCGGCTGGAGTGTTGGCTGCTGGACTGGATGCCGTACTATCGGCTTGCCAATCGGCAAACTGGCTGGGGGGTTGGGTTTCGCTGGCCTCTAGGGTTGTTTGCTCTGGAGGGTAGCAGAGCCCGGCATCTGCGCAGCCTTGAAAGGTCAGGGCAATATTGAGCGGGCCTGAGTAGGGTGCTTCCAGCGGTACTTCAAACACTACCTGATCGCGGAACACATACACATCGCCCATAAACTCATCGTTGGTAAAGATGCCTTGGGGGATAATGGGGTCGCCGAGACTGACATCCTCAGTTTGGCTGACTACCGCGAACTGGTGGCGATATAGGTAGTACTCATCTGCGATATCCATGCCGATATAGAGCGTATCGCCATCATGCCAAGCAGTCGGCTGAAAGGCTTCCATAACCGGCAAAAATTCGTCTTGGTTGCTAGACGATGAAAACCATTGGGCGTTTGCACTTAGCGGTAGCAAGCCAAGAAAGAAAATCAATAATGTAAACAGGCTCAGGCGTTTAAGAGATAACACGGTGCGTCCTTAATCAATGGCATCGCAATGAAAGGCGAACAGCATACCGCAACCTTAAGTCCCTGGCGTATACGCTGCGGTGACGTGACGCGGCCGTTAATAATGCGTTAATCCTGCGCATATAAAAAGACCGCCCAGAAGGCGGCCTCTTATCCCATTGGCGGCGGAGAAATACACCGCAAGGAGATTTTTACGCTTTTTGATAGGCGGTTACGGACTTTTCAATCGCCTTACGCGCAGCGTCAGCACCTTCCCATGACTCAACCTTTACCCATTTGCCTTTCTCGAGATCTTTGTAGTTCTCAAAGAAGTGAGCAATTTGCTGGCGCAGTAGCTCAGGCAGGTCGGTAACTTCGTGGACATCGTCGTAGAGCGAGCTTAGCTTGGCATGGGGTACGCAGATCAACTTCGCATCTTCACCGGCTTCGTCGGTCATGTTCAGAATGCCTACCGGGCGCGCGCGAATAATGCTGCCAGGTTGAACCGGGTGCGGGGTAACCACCAAGGCGTCCAGCGCATCGCCATCGTCGGCGAGGGTATGCGGGATAAAGCCGTAATTGGCGGGGTAGAACATGGGAGTGGCCATAAAGCGGTCAACGAGTAGCGCGCCCATGTCCTTATCAATTTCATATTTGATCGGGTCGTGGTTGGCTGGAATTTCGATCACCACGTAAACGTCGTTGGGGAGATCCTTTCCAGCAGGGATATTATCGAAGTTCATCGTTGATTCCTTGGTAGTGCTGTGGCTAGAGTCGTGCCGTGGTTAGGCAAACGTGTCAGAGTCGTTTATGGCGGAGAATTATACGAACATGACTGCACGATTACCAATGCGACATAGGTTGTTCGTGGGTGATCATTCATATGTCCTGCCATTTGGACGAATACGATAGAGACGTTTGGTGGGCATCGTTTCTGTTCCGCTGCGTGTATCATAGCCAGAGTTTATCAATAGTGTTGGTTGGCAGTGATGTCCCTCGATCGAGTCGGCAGCCTAGGAGGATGACTTGTCGCACGCCCAGTTGCTCATTAGTTATGGTCAAGCGTTTGTCGCGCCCGATCGGCGCCTGCATCGCAGCTCAATGTCAGTTCGCTTTCCTGAAGCGCCGCTGCTTCGCGCCAAAGGCGGCTGTGCGGTGATCAGCGACTCCATTTCACGCAATACCATGGCCAAACAGGCCGGTGATATCAGCGTGCGCGGCTTCCTGGCCGATTACTTCTCCACCCCCGATCACTGGGACGTAAAAACCTCTGCCACCCGCGTACTGCGCGCGCTTAATAGCTGGTGCTACAGCCAAAGCCAGCATGTGAAAGAGGGGAGTTTTGTTTCATCCATGTCGGCGATGGTGTTTCGTGGCCGTGAAGCCCACCTGTTCCATATGGGGGATACGCTGGTCTTTCGCTTACGGGGTGCCGAGTTTGAACAGCTAAGCCGCGACCATGTGACTGATTTAGGCGGCTATCGTTACCCTTCACGGGCACTGGGTCTGGATGGCAGTGTCGATATCGATTACACCCACATTGCGCTTAAGCAGGGCGATCTGTTCCTGTTTACTACCCAGGGCGTGCGCGGCACGCTGCTACCTTCCGACTATGTGCGCTTGATTCGCCAGGATGCCAGTGATCTGGATGCCGCCTGCGAGCGGCTAGCTGATGAGGCGAAGCAGCGCGCCCAGGAGCGTGGCTATGGCGGTGATCAGTTCTGCTTTCAGCTGGTACGTATCGATGAATTACCCGATGAGGTCGCCGAGCACCCGGGGCAGCTCTACGGTGATCTACCCATTCCCCCTGAGCTGGCGCCGGGTGAGCGTTTAGATGGCCTGGAGGTTCTCGCCGTGCTATCGCGAACGGCGCAGTCGCGGGTGTACCGTGTCCGTGATGTGCATAGCGAACGGGAAATGGTCATGAAAGCGCCCAGCCCCGAGCTCTCGTTGCGCAATGCCTATCTTGAGCACTTTCTGCTCCAGCAGTGGGTAGTGGAGCGGGTTAACTCGCCCTTTGTGGTTAAGGTGATGGAGCCATCTCGGCCACGACGCTACCTCTATTATCTGATGCAGCATATTGAAGGCGAGACGCTGCGACAGTGGGCAGAGCGCCATCCTCAAGCCAGCTTGACCCAGCGCCTGGACATTGCCAATCAGTTGGGTAAAGCGGTGCAAGCGCTGCATCATCGGGACATTATTCATCAGCAGATCAATCCCGATAATATTTTGATCGACCCACATGGCAAGCTCGTGCTCACCGATTTTAGTGCCTGCCATATGCGTGATGGGGAAGGGCATCGCCACTCAGGTGAGTTGCTCAGGCAGATTGGCTTTAACGAACACAGCGCACCTGAGTATGCCTTGGGCGACAGCATCGGTCGGCGTAGTGATCAGTACTCGCTAGCCTCCACTACTTACTGGCTTTTGACCGGCGCGTTACCTTACACACTGACACCCAACAGGCTGCGCAGCCATACCGACCTCGAAGAGTTGACCTATCGTAGTGCGCGAACAACCAATCCTGAAATCTCCCAGGAATTAGACGATGCACTACGCCGCGCCTTGGATCCACAAAGGGCGTTGCGGTTTAGGCGTATGTCTGAGTTTTTGCATGCGCTTAGGGTGCCGCTCGGGCGGCTGCCCAATCGGGAAGAGAGCCGCCAGGAGCCGCGGCGTTTCTGGCAGGGTGTGGCGGGAATTCTGTTATTGCTGTTAGTGCTTTCCTGGTTGCTACGCTAACTCCAAGTAGTAAAGGTGGATAAATAAGATTATGTCATTGCGAGGAGCGAAGCGACGCGGGAATCTAAGTGTATTGTGGCAGCCAACCCCGAGATTGCTTCACTGCGTTCGCAATGACATAAGGGTAGGTCATTGCGAGGAGTGAAGCGACGAAGCAATCTCAGTTCGCAATGACCGGTGATCCGTTAACCGTTTACAGCGTAAAAATGGGCAACTTGCGTTCTGCTTTGGCCAGTTTCAGTTTGGCGACTTTGGGTAGGCCATTCTCGAACGGTGGGAAGTCCTCGCCCTGAATCAGCGGTGAGAGGTAGTCCCGGCAGGTCTGGGTAATGGCAAAACCGTTTTCGCTGATAAAGTCCCGGGGCATAAACTTCTCTTGGTTGGCCACCTGGGAGAGCGGGGCAGAGATCACATCCCACTGGTAGGGCGCCTGAGAGATGCGGCGAATGGCGGGCATCATGGCGTTTTTACCCGCCAGCGCCAAGGTTACCGCTTCGCGACCCACCGCATAGGCTTGTTCAACGTCGGTTTTAGACGCCAGGTGACGCGCCGCGCGCTGCAGATAGTCGGCCACTGCCCAGTGATACTTGTAGCCCAAATCCTGCTTGATCATACCGGCAAGTGTTGGTGCCACGCCGCCAAGCTGGCGGTGGCCGAACGCATCGGTGTTACCTGCATCGGCCAGGAAAGTGCCATCTTCGTAGCGAGCGCCTTCAGAGACCACAATAACGCAGTAGCCATACTGTTTAACGCTCTCTTCAACCCGCGCCATGGCGGCCTTACGGTTAAAGGGGATTTCCGGGAAGATAATCATATGCGGCGGCTCGCCTTCGGCTTCGCCGGCTAAACCACCTGCAGCGGCAATCCAGCCCGCGTGGCGGCCCATCACTTCGAGCACAAATACCTTGGTGGAGGTAGCGCACATGGAGGCGATATCCAGCGATGCTTCCAGCGTTGAGGTGGCAATATACTTGGCTACGCTGCCAAAGCCCGGGCTGTTATCGGTAATCGGTAGGTCGTTATCGACGGTTTTAGGCACGTGGATAGCGGTCAGCGGATAGCCCAGCTTCTCGGAAAGTTGAGAGACCTTTAAGCAGGTGTCGGCGCTATCGCCGCCGCCGTTATAGAAAAAGTAGCGAATATCGTGGGCTTTGAAGACTTCGATCAAGCGCTCGTACTGGGCACGGTGGGTGTCGATGTCTTTGAGCTTATAGCGGCAGGAGCCAAAAGCGCCGCCCGGCGTATGGCGCAGCGCTGCAATTGCCTCATCACTCTCCTGGGTAACGTCGATAAGGTCTTCCGTTAAGGCACCGATAATGCCGTTATGACCGGCGTAAACCTTGCCTATTTGATCGGGGGCTTGACGGCAGGCTTCGATAACGCCGCAGGCGCTGGCGTTGATCACGGCGGTGACGCCACCTGATTGGGCGTAAAAGGCATTATGCTGGGCCATGGAAACGTCTCATCTCCTAAAAACGGATAGTTTTAATCGATATATTTATCACCGCCAAATACCCGCTACCCGGCATTGTCGGTGCTAAACCAGATTGCTGTAATGGGGCGAAGTTTAGCGTAAAGCCCAGTTCTCTGCATCAATGGCTCTCTGCATCAGCGGCTACGTTGTTGACGGCGAGGTGTTAATCCGCACCATCCATCTCTTGCTCGCGCTGGGCAAGCTGCCAGCCACCCAGGTCTTTATAGCGATTAACCATCGCGCAAAACAGTTCGGCAGTGCGCTCGGTGTCATAACGAGCGGAGTGAGCGGCTTTGTTGTCAAACTCGATGCCTGCGGCACGACAGGCCCGGGCAAGTACCGTTTGACCATAGACCAGGCCTGCAAGGGTGGCGGTATCAAAGCTTGAGAATGGGTGAAAAGGATTGCGCTTAATGCCGCAGCGATTGACCGCCGCGTTCAAGAAGCCTTGGTCGAACGCCGCATTATGGCCGACTAAAATAGCGCGCGTGCAGTCGTGGGCTTTGATCGATTTACGAATCGGACGGAAAATTTCGCCCAGCGCTTCAGACTCGCTCAGCGCCACCTGGCGACGCAGGGGGTCGTCCAGGTTGATACCGGTAAAATCGAGCGCAGACTGCTCTACATTCGCCCCTTCAAAGGGCTGAATGTGGTAGGCATAGGTGGCATCAGGAAGCAGGTTGCCCTCCGGATCCATGGTCAGCGTGACGGCGGCTATCTCGAGTACAGCGTCGCCTTGGGCATTAAATCCCCCGGTTTCTAAATCAACGACCACAGGCAGGTAACTGCGAAAACGTTGGGCCATTAATTCGCGGGCAATAGCCTCGCTCATGCAGCTCTCCTTGGTTTAAAGCGAGTAATAGTAAAGCGAGTCATCAGTCAACATCAGCGGCAAACCACCGCTTTGAATGGGGAGATTCTAGCAGCTTTAGCCCCCAGGCGTCGTTGACGGTATTCGCTGGGCATTGAGAACGCTATACTCAACGTCAGTCTCAACGGTTTACTCCAACGAGCTATCAAATACGAGCTATCACATTCGCCAGGCGCTAGTGGCAAGTGTAGTTTTTACTAATGAATATCTTATGGTCAACGAGGAGCAAAGAATGTCCGATGTCAAAAAGGTTGTGCTGGCATATTCAGGCGGCCTGGACACATCCGTTATCGTTAAGTGGTTGCAAGAAACCTACAACTGCGAGGTAGTGACCTTTACTGCCGACATCGGTCAGGGCGAAGAAGTCGAACCGGCGCGAACTAAAGCGCAAGCGCTTGGCGTGAAAGAGATTTACATCGAAGACTTGCGTGAAGAGTTCGTGCGTGACTACGTCTACCCGATGTTCCGCGCCAATACTATCTATGAGGGCGAATACCTGCTGGGTACCTCTATCGCTCGTCCGCTGATTGCTAAGCGGTTGATCGAAATTGCCAATGAAACGGGTGCCGACGCTATTTCCCATGGTGCTACGGGTAAAGGCAACGACCAAGTGCGTTTCGAACTTGGCGGCTATGCCCTGAAGCCCGGCGTAAAAGTGATCGCCCCTTGGCGGGAGTGGGATTTAACTTCCCGCGAAAAGCTAATGGCGTATTGCGAAGAGCATAAAATTCCGGTCGATTTTTCTAATAAAAAGAAAAAATCGCCCTACTCAATGGATGCCAACCTGCTGCACATCTCCTATGAGGGCGGCATTTTGGAAGATCCCTGGGCCGAAGCTGAAGACGATATGTGGCGCTGGAGTGTCTCTCCTGAAGCCGCGCCCGACCAGCCCACCTATGTTGAGCTGACGTTTGAAAAGGGCGATATCGTGGCCATCGACGGCGAGCCGTTGAAAGCCCATGAAGTGCTCGAAAAGCTCAACAAACTGGGTGGCGACAACGGTATTGGCCGTTTGGATATTGTTGAAAACCGCTACGTGGGCATGAAATCTCGTGGCTGTTATGAAACGCCAGGGGGCACTATTATGTTGCGTGCTCACCGTGCCATTGAGTCGCTCACCCTAGACCGCGAAGAAGCCCACCTAAAAGATCAGTTGATGCCGAAGTACGCAGAAGTGATCTACAACGGTTACTGGTGGAGCCCTGAGCGTCGCATGCTGCAGGCGGCCATTGACGAGACCCAAAAGAATGTAGCGGGTGTCGTGCGTATGAAGCTCTACAAAGGCAGCGCTACCGTAGTGGGCCGCAAGTCCGATGAGTCGCTGTTTGATGAATCAATCGCTACCTTTGAAGATGATGCTGGCGCTTACAATCAGAAAGATGCCGAAGGCTTTATTAAGCTAAACGCGCTGCGTTTGCGCATTGCCGCAGGCAAGGGTCGTAAGCAGAGCTAATTAAGCGCTGATAAAAGCAGCTTATATCTTGCAGGGTGGCCATCTCCTTGCCGCCCTGCAAGCAAAGGAGCCATTATGCTTAAGAAATTATTTTCCGGTCTCTTCGGTAGTGATCGTCAGGCTGAGCCAGGTGCTACCACCAAAGCTGCTGAGCCGGTGGAATACAAAGGTTACGAGATTGTCTCTCAGCCAGACAATCAGAGCGGTCAGTACCGCGTCAGTGGCTGGATTCGCAAGGCCGACGCCAGTGGTGAAACTCTTGAGCACCGCTTTGAGCGTTCCGATATGCTCCCAGGGCGAGAGGCCTGTGATGCCATGATGATCACCAAAGCGCAACGCTATATTGATGAAGTAGGTGAAGCGATGTTCGAGCCAGACCCGCGCAGGGCAGGCGAGGGCGAGTAGCAACAACGCCATCATATCATTCTAGTAAAGGAGAGGCGTATGCGTTTAGTACACCAAGCCTCACCCTGGCGCTCTCTGTTCCATGAGGATGGAACGTTTAATGCCTCGGCGCTTAATGCGCCGTTAGATCATCTCTTCTCGAAACTCTTCTCTACATTCCCCTCGCCGCAAACCTCATTAGCTGACGTCTATGCGTGGCAACTGCCGCTGGTCGAAACGTTGGTGCATTATGATTTACCCGCCTGGCGTATTAGCCAAATCATCAGCGACCACAATGCTTTACTTTATCGTCAGGCTATTGCGCAATCCCTGGACGAAATGCAGGCGCAGGGGTGGGGCGCTCCGCCAGTCGACTACTGCATACTGCTACTAGGTTCCGCGGCGCGTTTTGAGAGCCTGCTAGGCCCCGACCAGGATAATGCGCTGATTATTGACGATTATCCTGACCATCGCCACGTAGAGATCGACGGCTACTTTCAAGCGCTGGGTGAGCGGTTTACCCAGCGCCTGGATGAGGCCGGTATTCCGCTCTGCAATGGCCATGTCATGGCGCGATGGCCGATGTGGCGCAAACGGCTGAGTGAGTGGCACGCGCAGCTAGACATTTGGAGCGCTGACCGCCGGGTAAAGCGCGTACAACAGACTAATATCTTACTCGATTTTGCCCCGATCGCTGGTAATCCGGCGCTTGCTAAGCAGTTGGGTGAGAGCATCGCTTCGACACTTCCCAAAGCGCCACTGTTTATGGATGAAATGGCGGCGCTACTGGATGAGTTGCCGGTGGCGCTGGATCGCTTTGGGCGGCTTGCCTCAAGCCCGGGCCTGGATGCCCCTCACGAACAAGCCCTTAATCTTAAGCATCAAGGCTTGTTGCCGTTGATTAGCGCTGCACGCTTACTCTGCTTGCGGTACGGGCTGCGCGATATACCCACACGCGAGCGATTGATCGCGCTAAGCCATGCAACGGATGCGCTAACGTCGACTGAATCGGCGTTGCTTGTAGCCGCTTTTGAGCGACTGCAGCAGCGCCTATTGGATCAGCAGCGGTATAACAAAGCTCGCGGTCAGGCTGCAGATGGCTGGGTTGACCTGCGGCGCCTGCGCGAAGACGAGCGATTACTGCTGAAGTTTGATCTACAGCAGATTAAACGTTTGAGTGCTAGCGCTCAAAGCAGCGTATAAAATAAATCAGCTAGCGTCGGTATAAACAAGCGAGCGCGCTTTAGAAGCCGCTTGGAGCATGACGTCGGATGGAAAATCTAGAGGAGAAAATTGACTCTCTGCGGCCTCCACATCATTAAGTAACTTACCTAATGAGCCTATACGCTGATTGATAGCATCTTCAATAAAGCGCCCAAGCCTGATTTCATTCTTCATGAGTTCGGCACTAATCCCCAGGATGGTAGGCATTAGCGAGAATAAACCCGCGATAAAGCTTTCCTGTTCATCGAGTCTACGTTGGTCGGCCATCATTTCACATGCAAATGCCCGGGTTAACCCTTTGATAAGGTTAAGTTTGCTCACAGGGCTGTTGTTAGCGAGCATAACAATGGTAACCAGGGTACGTAGCTCCCTCAGCCCTATAATATGTAAACAATCAATCAGTTTCGTCGTGGGACGACGTGAGCCCTTCTCCGCGGAGTTTGCGCGCTTGAATATTGCGCTCAGTAAGTAAGGATCCCTAGCCACTAACGTACTGATTTCAGAGAGACGCACATTGTCACTATACAGTGCGGAGAGTAGCTGCATTTGATTGGCGCGTGACGTTGAGAGACGAGCTGTTTGAGTTAGTTGGGTTTTGGGGCGCTCATAAAAATAGCCCTGGAAAAGAGTAAAACCTAGCGCTTTACACTGCTTGAACTCTTCCTGTGTCTCAACTCGTTCAGCCAGAAGCGTAATCCCTTCTTTGTGTAGCTTTTTTATTAGGTTTTTAGGTAAGTCGTTGGATATGTCAAATTTGACGATGTCGCAGAAGGGCAGAAATGCATGGTTATGTTCATCTAGGATAAAATCATCTAACGCTAATTTATACCCTTGGCTTTTAATGTAGTGCAAGGCATCAATAACTTCTTTAGTAGGCGAAGTATCCTCGAGAACCTCAATGACTATTTGTTGACTAGGTAGCCCAGTCAGGTCTGGATTGGTGAGCCAGTCTGCAGAAGCATTAATAAACAGCTGGCGTGTGCCGCAAAGTTTATCCAGGCCAATTTCATAGACAGCAATAGCACATGCTCTGGCGGTGGCTTGGACATTATCAAAAACGTTAGCAGTCTGATTCGTTTCATTAGCCCGATAAAGAAGTTCATCGGCGACATGACGTAGCTGAGCATCCACTATTGGCTGGATCGCAATAGTGTACTCATTTGTGTTCGCTTTTTGAGGAAGGTGACACTCATTTTTCATCGGCTCATCCACGACATGCTTCTTTAGGCGAAAGTAGAACTCTGGAGTAAAGAATAACTTAGTTTTAGTGAGCAAGGCTAGCCGTTGTCACCAATAAGGAATCAACGCTTTATGTTGGAGGCGCAGCGGGGAGTTCTAGCGTTAAGCAGGCACCGCCTAAGGTTTTAGCATCTTCGACCCAAAGCCGTCCCCCCAGGTGGGCGATAATGCCCCGGCTAATCGGTAGCCCTAAGCCACTGCCCCTTGGCCGACCACGGGGAATATCATCGCCTTGCTGAATTTGATGGAATTTTTCAAATACCCGCTCACGCTCATCTTCGCTAATACCCGCACCGTTATCCTCTACACTCAGACGGAAATGACGCCGATGACGATAAAGCGTGAGGCGCACTTTTGGCTGCTCCCGATCGGCAAACTTACCCGCGTTATCAAGCAGGTTAATAATCACCTGTTCTAAACGGTCATGATCGCCAACCACCATCGCAGGATCAGCTTCTAAGCTAACGTCTAGCACTATGCCGCGCTCCTCATGCAGATGCGCAATAGCATCAATGCTATGCCGAGTCAAGGCGGCAAGATCAAGAGGAACGGGGTTAAGCGTTAAACGGCCGCTCTCCAGACGGGCAAGATCCAGAATTTCTTCAATTAAACGTGACAGGCGCTGGCTCTCGTGGACGATCACGCCAAGAAAATGCTGACGTTTTTCATCAGGCAGTTGGCTGCTATCGCGCAATATTTCGGCAAAGGCGCGAATCGAGGTGAGCGGCGTGCGTAGCTCGTGGCTGACCATGGCGACAAACTCATCTTTCAAGCGATCCAGCTCACGCAGGCGCTCATTGGCACTACGCAGTTCTTCGCCAATTTGCACCAGCTCCTGAGACTTCTGCTCCAAGCGGCGGTTGTACTCCAGAGTTTGTGAGGTCGTGTCCAGAATGCTCAGAATCGACTCAATATCCAGTGCTTCGCCGCGTACCACCGAGTTGATCAATACTCGCGCTGAGGAGCTACCCAACGCCCCCGCCAGTGCCTGTTCGGCGCGAGTAATCAGCTCCGCGGTGGCGGGCTCGTCCGCTGCATAAGCGCTTTTGGCTCCGCTATGGCTAAATACACGGCGGGTGGTCGGGGTGCCAAGATAGCGAACGAGTAGTTCTTTGAGTGCACCCTGGGTAGTTTGCCCGCGCCATAGTGATGTAGATAGTGAGGTGGTTTGCAAATTGGGGTGCATCGCTTCGGTGAACAGTGCCGCCTGGGTTTGCTCAAGGGGCGTGGGGCGGGTAAATAGCGATACACCCACCAATAACCCCACGTTGGCCAACATGCTCCAGAGCAACGAATGGGTGTAAATATCCCAGTTCTCCAGACCGAATAAACCATAGGGCATCAGCCAGGCAATTCCCCAGGGGCCTTCAGTGAGCAGCGAAGCATCTAGCCAGCCGGACTGGGCAAACCCGGGAAGCAGCAGCGTATAACACCAGATTAAGAAGCCGGCGATTAAGCCAACAGTGGCGCCTTGGCGAGTAGCGCCGCGCCAATACAGGCCAATTAACAGCGCCGGGGCGAACTGGGCCGCTCCGGCAAAGGAGACCAGCCCAATCGTCACTAAACTATAGGAGTCACCAATCAACGCGTGGTAGAGATAGCCAAGCAGTAGAATCAGCACGATAGCGATGCGCCGAATACCCAACAGCCAGCCGGCAAGCTCCCCTTTGGTACTCAGGTGCAGGCGCCGTGAGCGCAGCAGCAGTGGCATCACCAACTGATTGCTAACCATAGTGGAAAGCGCGATTGTCTCCACAATCACCATGCCTGTCGCCGCAGACAAACCACCAATAAAGACCAGTAGCGGCAGCCCTTCTAAACCAGCTGAGAGCGGCAGCGTGAGTACGAAGCTGTCTGGATCACCTGCGCTTACGCCTAACAGCAGGCCAGCCAGCGCAATGGGAATAACGAACAGATTAATCAGCAGCATGTAGAGGGGGAATAGCCAGCTTGCTCTGGCTAAGTGCTGCTCATCGACATTCTCCACCACCAATACCTGGAATTGGCGAGGCAGAGTTAAGAAGGCCAAAAAGGCCAGCACCAGCATGCCCACCCAGCCGGTGACCCCACCAGGAACACTATTCAACCGCATGCTATCGACAAGGGCCGGCGTGGCCGCTACCTGGGCAAACAGCGCGGCGGGGCCTTCAAACATCACAAACACCACGAACACGCCAACGGCCATAAAGGCTACCAGCTTAACGATAGATTCCACGGCGATCGCTGCCACCATGCCTTCATGGCGCTCGCTGGCATCCAGGTGGCGTGTGCCAAACAGAATAATAAACACCGCTAACACCAGGGCGACCCAGAGGGACTTATCCATCCAGAAGTGTTCATCCACCAACGTAGTGTCGGCCGCGCGGGGATAATTGATCAGTACCGCATGGCTAACAGTGATGGCTTTTAACTGCAGGGCAATATAGGGGGTGATGCTAATCAGCGCCATTAGGGCAACCAGTGCGCCTAAACTGGTGCTTTTGCCGTAGCGGGCACTGATAAAGTCGGCAATTGAGGTGATCCGTTGCCGCGCTGCAATGCGCACCATCTTGCGTATAACAAAAGGGGCCAACAGCATCGCCAGCGTCGGCCCCAGATAGATGAGCATAAAACTGGGGCCATACTCAGTGGCGCGCCCTACGCTGCCGTAGAACGTCCAGGCCGTGCAGTAAACAGCAATAGAAAGGGCATAGACCGTTGGCGAGCCAATGATGGAACGACCCTGCTCTGCCCGCCGGTCGCCCCAGGCGGCGACCACAAACAGCAGCGCCAAGTAGCCAAAAGCGGTGCCGAGGATAATCGCCTCACTACGCATGGTTAGCGGCCTGCACGCTGTTCCATCAGCCAGGCGGTTAAGCCGATCACCCCAGCCCAGGCGATAAATAGATAGAGCGGTAGCCAGCCCACGCTAAACGCGGGAAGGCGATCCACCACGATAATCAGCGGCGGGCAGAACAGTAGTAGGGCAATCGCCACCAGAGCCATTAGGCGCTCTGTTTGGCGTGATTTCATACCGAAAGGTTTCATCAGGCGCTGGCATCCTGTCGGTCGAAGGCGTTGGCTTGCAGCGCTAACAACTGCTCAAGCGTATCGACGCCGCGGGCTTCTAAGCGTGGCAGTAGGGCTAGCCATAGCTCGGCGGTGACGCGGGCATCGCCTAATGCAGTGTGGCGTGTCCCTGGTGGAAAAGCCAGATCGTAGCGCTGGGCAAGGCTATCCAAATCATGCCCGTCGAGTGCTTCGTCAAGTGCCCGTGAAATCAGCAGGGTGTCGATCACAGGGATATCAAAGGCGACCCCTTTGTGGCTAATGGCAAGTAGATCAAAGGCGGCATTATGGGCCAGCAAGACAGCTTCGCCGACATAATCACGAAAGCGGGTAAGCACAATATCCAGCGGTGGCGCACCGATCACATCGGCATCGGTAAGGCCGTGAATCGCGGTGCTAGCCGGCGGGATCGGCCGCTGCGGATCAACTTTTTGATCGAAGACCTCGCTTGCCAATAAACGGGCGTTGACCACGCGGCAGGCGCCAAGACTGATGACGGTGTCGCCTCGGCGTAGCTCAAGCCCGGTGGTTTCCGTATCAAAGGCGACTATTTCCAGGCTGCGCAGTGTTCGGCTGGCCAGCGCTTCATCTGGTGGAGGCAGGTCGGCAATGCCAAAGTCATGGAATTCAGGGCGCGGCGGGGCGGTTTCGCGTGGGGCGCCGACGCGCTCCATGGCGGGCAGGGGGAGTCGCAGGCGTGAATGAACGCCGTCATCGTCGGCAAGGCTCCAGATGTCGCTGGCGTGTTGACGCAGCACATCCGCGACGCTTGGCGTCAATGGCAGGGAGTTTAGCGGCTGCTGGCGCCACTCCGCCAGTTCGTGTTCAGGGATTGCTTTGCCACGCCAAATAAGGTCGAGATAGACGCGCTTATTGCCCAGGCACATCTCACCCTCAAAGCCACTGTCAGGCAGATGGGTATTGAGGTGTTTGACTAAAGAGTCGAACAGCGCAATGAGTGCCGGAGCGTCGCCTTTAAACCAGGCTGGCATGCCCACCGGGGTGATTAGGCGGTGCTCCGGATCAAGACGCTCATCCAACGCTTGCCAGAAATCGTTTGACCACATGGGCGTCAAGCGCTCGCCCTGGTGTTGCATGTCGTCGAGTAGCTGGCCGATTTTAGCCACGTTGTCGCCAAGCGTAACGCCTTCCTCGTGGATTACCCGCTCAAAACGCTGGCGTAAAGAGGATGTACTGGCGTCATTTTGATCGCGCAGCTGTATCAGCGCATCAGCAGCGCTGGTCAGGCTGGCGGTATGCTGGCGAAGCGGGGTCAGCATGGCCGCCAGTTCCGCTCTAACGCCCATTTCGCTCGACCAAGAGGCGGTGGCGTCACTAAAAGTCAGCAGTGTTTCGCCATCGCTACCCGGTACGCGGCGTAAAATGACTTTGAGCCAGCGGTCATCACAGGGAGCGAGTAACTCCCGCGGGGAGCCGTCATTAGGCAGTTGACCGAGCATTTGCTGTAAGCTTACTACTGGCAGCAGCGCCTCCAGGCGTTTACCCAGCCCTAACCCGGTATTACCCTCAAAGAAGTCCTCGGCTGCCTGATTGAACAGCATGAGCCGGCGGTGGTGATCACACAGTAGCAGCGGTGTTTCGAGCACTTGCAGCAGCGTTTCCAGCTCCTGACGAATACGTGCAGCGCTGCGGGCGCCGTCAGCGTGGGCAGTGGCAAGGCGACTGCGATCTGATCGCCAGCTTTCGCGTACTCGACGTAGGTCGGGCCCCAATCCTTTTAACCAACCTTCGGGTGGGTGCTCGTCTCGGGCGTCCGGGTTGGCGACCAGGCGTGCCAGCTGCACCTGTAAATGGCGCAGCGGGGTAAACAGCATGCGCTCAAGCAGCAAACCGACTAAAAAAATCGTCGTGCCACCGGAGAAACTGCCTAGCCAGAGAGCGATGCGCGTTACGCCTGTGGGAGCAAGCTTGGCATCCAGCCAAGCGGCGAAAATGGCTCCACCCAGCAGGCTGATGCCGCTAAGTAGCAACCAGAGGCCAATCAGGCGCTGACGCTTGGGCAGCCCGCCTCGGGTCATGGCTGCTCCTCAATCAGTAGCGCTTTGACTTTTTCGACCAGCGACTGAGTAGAGAAGGGCTTGGTGATGTAATCATCGGCGCCCAGCGCCATGCCTTTTTCCCGCTCAACGTCACGCCCGTGAGCGGTCAACATAATAATGGGGAGCTGGGCGGTAGCCGCTTCGCTCCGCAGTCGCTCTAAAACGTCAAAACCGCTAATCCCCGGCAAGCTAATATCAAGTAGCAGTAGATCAGGCTGGCTATCATTCACTCTTGCCAGGGCCTGTTCACCATCTTCGGCAGTGACGACCTCAAACCCTGCTTGCTCCATCAGGAATTCTAGCGATAAAACAATGTTGGGTTCGTCATCGACGACGAGCACTTTAGCCATGGAGCTCTCCTGCTTTTATTTGTTTTAACGTTTATTTGTTTTAAAGCTGCATGGATGCAGTCTAGATAGATCTAACAGGTCAGCCAAGACGACCTTGGCCGAATGCATGCAAGTTCAGGGAGCTATTGCAAAAGAGCTAGTAAGCGCGCTTTGTTACACTGCTCGCCTCTGTGCCATTGCTTAACATGTTATGGCGTTCCACTGATCTGGCTGTTAGGGCTGACAATGCGCGTTCTCCTGTTATCTGCCTACGAGGCGGTGAGTCATCGCTACTGGGCACAAAGTTTAATGGCGCAGCTTGAGGAGGTGTCGTGGACGCAGTTGAGCCTGCCGCCACGACATTTTGCTTGGCGTATTCGTGGCAACCCGCTGAGTTGGATGCTCAAAGAGCACGATACTCTCAGCCAGTCGTTTGATGTAGTGCTAGCCACTTCGATGGTTGATCTGGCAACGCTGGTAGGGCTGTTCCCGCATCTGGGTCGAGCAAAAAAGGTTGTCTACTTTCATGAAAACCAGTTCGCCTATCCTGAGTCGAGCGATCAAATGCCACAAGTAGAGGCCAAAATGGTCAATCTCTATACGGCGCTGGCGGCGGATAGCGTGGTGTTTAACAGCGCCTATAACCGTGACTCCTTTATTGATGGCGCGCGAGCTTTTTTGAAAAAAATGCCGGAAAACCTTCCGGCAGCTAAGCCATTAGAAGCGATACGCGAGCGGGCTATGGTATTGCCGGTGCCCATTCCTGATAGCACAGCCCCTGAAAACTTAGCACCTGAAAACGTAGAGCTTGAAAACTTAGCATCTAAAAACTTAGCACCTTGCCAGCAAACGGCTTTTCAAAAAATGGTGCCACAGCGAATTATCTGGAATCACCGCTGGGAGTATGACAAAAATCCCGACGACTTCTTCACCGTGTTGTTTGCGTTAAGCGAAGCCGGTGTAGCGTTTGAACTGGCGGTGCTTGGTCAGCGTTTCCGCCAAGTCCCCGCTATTTTTGCCGAGGCCGAGCAGCGCTTAGCCAAGCATATTGTGGCTTGGGAGCCACAGCCGGAGGAGGCCTACCGTGAGTTGTTGGATAGCGCGGATATTGTGGTTTCGACCACTTGGCATGAATTTCAGGGGTTGGCGATCATGGAGGCGGCCCAGCGCGGGGCGTTGCCGCTGGTGCCTCATCGGCTCTGCTTCCCGGCGCTTTATCCGCCTGCCTATCGCTATGACGGTACCCGGGAAGGGCTTTACGACCGGCTCAGTGCTTGGCTTAACGATCCAGCGACTCGCCCTGAACTACTTGATACTACCGTTTGGGAGTGGCCCGCTTGGCGTGAGGCTTACCGCCAGTTGCTGATGAGTTCGACTTGATGGCCTAGCCGTTAAGCAAGTTCGGTTTTGTCTTTGTAGTCGCACAGATCCTCGATAATGCAGCTACCACAGCGGGGTTTGCGCGCGATACAGGTGTAGCGGCCGTGCAGAATTAGCCAGTGGTGAGCATCGTGCAGAAACCCTTTTGGCACATGGCGCAGCAGTTTTTGCTCCACCTCAACGACATCTTTGCCTTTAGCGATGCCGGTGCGATTGGATACCCGGAAAATATGCGTATCCACCGCCATGGTGGGCTGACCGAATGCCGTGTTGAGAATCACATTGGCAGTTTTACGGCCTACGCCGGGTAAGGCTTCCAACGCTTGGCGGGTGTCGGGCACTTCGCCACCGTGCTGATTAACGAGGATGTGGCAGGTTTTCATCAGGTTTTCGGCTTTGGTGTTGTACAAGCCGATGGTTTTGATATGCGCTTTAAGCTCATCGATACCTAAATCAATGATCGCTTGGGGCGTGTTAGCGACCGGGTAGAGCCGCGCCGTGGCTTTATTGACGCCTACATCGGTGGCTTGAGCAGAAAGCAGTACGGCAGCCAGCAGCTCAAAGGGCGTGTTCCAGTTAAGCTCGGTGGTGGGGTGCGGGTTCTCTGCCTGAAGGCGAGCAAAGATTTCATGACGCTTTTGGGCATTCATGGCGGGTCTCTTAATAAATACGCGTTATAAATACAAGCAGTTGCTTACATGTGTGCTTTCGGCATCTTGCCAACTATTTAATCGTGCCAGTAACCCGTACGCGGCGCTCAGTTCGGGGTGCTGCCGCGACTGGCTTGGCACGGGCAGCATTGCGTTGATCGATAACGTTTTTCAGCGCGATTAACAGGCCCGCCACCAAGAACGCGCCGGGCGGCAGCACGAAAAACAGGAACTGGTAGTCGTCGGCAATCGTCAGCTGCCAACTGGCCGCTTGCGGCCCAAACAGTAGCGCCATATCGCTAAACAGCGTGCCTTGGCCCAGCAACTCGCGCAGAGCGCCAAGTAACACCAGTACCGCAGCAAAACCCAACCCCATCATAAAGCCATCAATGGCCGCTGGAAGCACCGGCTGGCGGGAAGCAAATGCATCGGCTCGGCCAAGAATGGCGCAGTTGGTCACGATCAGCGGAATAAAAATCCCCAATACCTGATAGAGCGGGTAGGCGTAGGCGGCCATGAGCAGTTCAGCGCAGGTAACAAAAGCTGCAATTACCATTACGAAAGCGGGCAAGCGCACCGCGCTGGGCACCTGGTGACGAATCAGCGAAATCGCCGTGCTGGCGCCTACCATTACCAGTAGCGTGGCCAGCGCCAGCCCCAGCGCATTGACGACATTTCCACTCACGGCTAGCAGCGGGCAAAGTCCCAGCAGTTGCACCAGCGCGGGGTTATTCGACCAAAGGCCGCTTTGGGCTAGTTCGCGCCACTGGCTCATAAGGTGGGCTCCTCAAATGATATCGGTAGCGGTGTATCGGCGGCGTACTGAAGCGCTTTATGGACAGCGTTGACCACGGCGCGGGGCGTAATCGTTGCACCGGTGAACGCATCAAAGTGACCGCCATCTTTAGCTACCGCCCAGCCTTCTGGTGGCAAGCTATCTAACCTTAAACCATTAAACCCGGTGATCCAGTCGCTGCGGCTGCGCTCAATGTCATCGCCTAGCCCAGGCGTTTCCTGGTGCTGGGTAACGCGCACGCCGCTGATACGCTGGTGCTCATCAATGCCAATCAGTAGGTGGATTTTGCCGTTATATCCCTGGCGGGTTACCACCGGCAAGATCACTGCGCTGCTTCCGTTTCTGCTCGGGTTATTGTTCTCGCTGCCACTTACCCACCAGCCTTGGCTATCACTCGCCAGCCCTAGCGCTTGTGGGTTGGGAAGGGTAAAGGTGCTCTCCAGTACCTGGGTGACGGGGGTATTCGCCAGCGCTTGGGGCAGTACTTCCTGCAACTGGCGGTGTTGGTAAGCCAACTGATGTGTCTCTATACGTTCGGCGGTTAGCGCGCGGGTAAGCGCGACACTGCCGGCGGTAATCAGTGCAAAGGTGCCCAGCGCGAAGGCGCCACGCCGCATGGCCTGGAGCAGCGTCATGGCTGTTCTCCTGGCTTACCCGGTGAAGCTTTTTGCTGGCCAGTGGGCCGCGGCACGCTATATATATCCAGTAATGGTACGCACAGGTTCATCAGTAAGACCGCAAACGCCACAGCATCGGGGTAGCCGCCAAAGGTGCGAATAATGATAACCAGCGCACCGATCCCCGCGCCATAAATAAGTTTGCCGCGTTGGCTGGTGGCAGCGGAGACCGGGTCGGTGGCAATAAAGAACGCCCCGAATAGCGTTGCCCCGGTGAGCAGGTGAAACAGCGGTGAAGCAAAGTGGCTGGGGTCGCTGAGATAAAACAGCGTGTCCAGTAGTACTAGGCTGCCAAGCATCGCGATCGGAATATGCCAACTAATAATCCGCTTCGCTAACAACACCACACCACCTACTAGCCAAGCAAGTGCTACCCATCGCCAGGCAGTTAGGGTTCCATTCGGCAGTGGGTTAGCCGCCCAAAACTCGCTGGCAAGCACGGCGTCCCCTTTGTGCTTAAAAGCATCTAGCGGTGTTGCGCCGCTCAAACTATCTAGTTGGGCGGTCGGTAGAGTTCCGGTGATTTGCGCCCATAAATCATTAGGTAGCATTTCCTGGGGCGGTGCCCATAGCGTCATGTAGGTAGGAAACGACACCAATAGCAGCGCATAGCCCACCATGGCGGGGTTAAACGGGTTATGCCCCAAGCCGCCGTATAGCTGCTTGGCGACTACAATTGCCGCGATCATACCCACGCCGACAAGCCACCAGGGGCTAGCGGGTGGCAGTGACGTGCCCAGCAAAACGCCGGTAAGCAGGGCACTTGAGTCATTCAGCGTCACACGAATGGGGCGCTTGCGTAGCCGTAGCACGGCGGCTTCAAGCGCAACACCAAAAGCGGCGGCTAACAGTACATTGCTGATAACTCCAAGGCCAAAGAAGTAGCTCATGGTGGCGATGCCTGGCAGGGTTGCTGCAATTACCCAGCGCATTAAGCTTGCCGTTGGTGGCACCGCGGTTGCCGTCATGGCATCTTTAACGCCTGAGGCGTGCATCATGCTCATGGCGACTCCTCGCTAGACTGCTGTTCGCGCGCCTGGGCAAGCTGCAACTCGGCTGCTTTCAAGTTCTCCTGGGCGGTGGCAAGCTGCATTTCTAAGTCATCCAGGGATTGTTTAGGGTCTTCCTGAGCGACGCGCGCCAGGTTTTTTTCAGCCTTTTTGACCGATGCTTTGGCGGCGGCATGGGCGATGCGCAGACCGCGTAAGTCGATCTTTTCGCTGTTGGTTGCGGCAGTGTTAGAAGGGCGCCGCTGTTGCGCCTGGCGGGCTTGCTTGCGTGCCTGTTTCTCAGCCTCCTCCCGAGCAAGCCGCGCTTGGCGAAACTCAAAACGGTGCTTGGCGTGCTCCGCTTTTGCTGTCTCAATTCGCTGCAGGCGTAACCGGCTTTTAGCTTCCCGGTAATCCACCACGAGCGGAATATGGCTGGGGCAGACGTAGCTACAGGCGCCGCACTCAATGCAGTCAAACAGATGATAGCGTTCCAGCTTGGCATCATCCTGAGCGCGGGCGTACCAGTGCAGCTGTTGCGGCAGCAGTGCTACCGGGCAAACGCTTTCGCACTCACCGCAGCGAATGCAGGGCGATTCTGCTGGGGGCGGCGGTAACTCTTCAAGCGTGGCCGCGATTAAACAGTTGGTAAGTTTGGAGACTGGCGTATCGAGCGTTAGCAGTGGTGTGCCCATCATGGGGCCACCTTGAATCACTTGGTGTAACTCTGGGGTATTTAACCCTGCCTGCTCCAGCAGCTCTCTAACCGATGTGCCCAGACGCACCCAGCGATTGCCGGGCCGGGTGATGGCCTCTCCAGTCAGCGTGACCACCCTGGAAACCAGCGGCTGACCATCGCGCACTGCGTGTAGTATCGCCAGTAGCGTGCCTGGGTTGTGGCACAGTACGCCAACATCAGCAGGCAGCCCGCCACTGGGGACGTTGAGGTCTAGCAGTTTTTTAATCAGCTGTCGTTCGCCGCCGCTGGGGTAGCGGGTGGCGATCACGGCCAGCTCGACGGGGACTGGCTGACTATTGGTTAGGGCTTGCTTCAGCGCGTCAATGGCCTCGGGTTTGTTATCCTCGATGCCAATAACGATATGCTGCGCGCCACACAGTTTGGCGATTATCTGTGCGCCTTCAAGCACCTCGTTAGCGTAGTGGCGCAGGGTAAGATCATCGGCGGTGATATAGGGCTCGCACTCGGCGGCGTTAATCACCAGGGTGTGAATCGTATGTTGTTCGACCACCCGCGCTTTAATATGGGTGGGAAACCCGGCGCCACCTAAGCCGACGATGCCGCTCTCGTTTAAACGCTCAAGCAGCGCGTGGGGTTCGACATTTTGCCACACCAATGGTGGCAGTCTAAGCCACTCATCTTGCCCGTCACCCTCAATGCTGATTTGGGTAGTGCTAACCTCGCTCACCGTACCGCTAATACTGGCGTGCAGGGCACTAGAGACCATACCTTCACGTTTGGCAATCACGCTGCCCACTTTTACCGCATTTCCTTGCGCCACACAGGACTTCGCTGGCTGACCGCTGTGCTGCTGTAGGGGGAGAGTGACCCGGCGGGGCAGTGGCGCTTCAATCAGCGCGGATTGGTTTGAACGCTGTTTGCGTTCGGGGGGGTAAATCCCTCCCGGGAAGTCAAAGGCGTTCGACATCAAGACACCCCTGAAGCGGGTTGGCGGTCGCTGGCAATCATGTTTGATGAGTGCGCCACTACCGGCCGCCACTGGGTGAGCGGGGCTGAGCGTGGCAGCATATCGATACAGTCCACGGGGCAGGGGTCAAGGCAGAGATCGCAGCCGGTGCACTCGTCTTCAATCACGGTATGCATTAATTTAGCCGCGCCGATAATCGCATCGACCGGGCAGGCCTGGATGCACTTGGTGCAGCCAATGCACTCCGCTTCGCGAATAAATGCCACCTTGGCTTCGCTTTGCGCTTCGCCATCCAGGGGCTCGGGGTCGCGCCCGAGAAGATCGGCAAGGGCGTGAATCGTCGCTTCGCCACCCGGAGGGCATTTATTCAGCGCATCACCCTGGTTAATGGCTTCAGCGTAAGGGCGGCAGCCTGGGTAGCCGCACTGGCCGCACTGGGTTTGCGGCAGTAGCGCATCAATTTGCTCAACTAGCGGGTTATCTTCGCGCTTAAAGCGCTCGCTCACCAAGCCCAGCAGGGCGCCAAAACCGATACCCAAGCCGGTTAATACCGCGACGGCGCTGAGGATTCCAATGATATCAATGGTGCTATTCATTGCGCGCTGCCTTCATCCCTGCACCAACCCTGAAAACCCTAAAAATGCTAACGACATAAGGCTGGCGGTGACCATAGCAATCGCGGCGCCTTGGAAGGGTTTGGGAATATCCGCCCCCGCTAAACGTTCGCGCATCGCGGCAAACAGCACCAAAATAAGCGAGAAGCCCAGTGCTGCGCCCAATCCATAAAGGGTGGTGTGGAAAAAGCTTAATTCACGGTTTAACGACAGCAGGGCTACACCCAATACCGCGCAGTTGGTGGTGATCAGCGGCAGGAAAATGCCCAGCACCTGGTGCAGCAGCGGACTCAGTTGGCGCACCATGATTTCGGTAAACTGCACCACGGCGGCGATCACCACAATAAAACTAATGGTACGCAGGTAGGTTACATCCAGCGGCACAAGCAGGCCGTGATAAACCACGAAGCTAGCGGCCGATGCCAGGGTCAGCACAAAGGTAGTGGCCAGGGACATGCCCATGGCCGACTCCAGTTTATTGGAGACGCCCATAAACGGGCATAGGCCCAAGAACTGAACCAGTACGAAATTGTTGACCAGGGCAGTGCTGATCAAAATGATAAATAACTCACTCATGGCAGCGTATTGTGCGAAGAAAAGGCGGCGCTGGCTAGTGGGAGGCAAGGAAGTTTGATGTGTGAAAAACCTATGCAGGAGGAAGTTTGAATAAAATTGCCGCTGTAATAAAAATGCAAAGGGCAGAGCGCTTTTGAGTCTCTGCCCTTTAACCTGCTTACCGCTTATGCGACGGGTTAGGTTACCCGCTGACCCGGCTCGGCACCTGCATCGGGAGAGAGCAGGTAGATGCCGTCTTCATTGGCAGAGGCTAACACCATGCCTTCCGATACGCCAAAGCGCATTTTGCGCGGTGCCAAATTAGCGACCATGACCGTTAAGCGGCCTTCCAGGGCTTCCGGGGCGTAGGCGGAGCGAATGCCGGAGAAGACGTTGCGGGTTTCGCCACCCAGGTCGAGGGTCAATTGCAGCAGTTTGTCGGCGCCTTCTACGTATTCGGCTTTGGCAATACGCGCAATGCGCAGGTCGACTTTAGCAAAGGCGGCAAAGTCGATTTCCTCGGCGATAGGCTCTTCCGCCAGCGGGCCTTTGGGCGCTTCTTTCAATTTTTGCTCTTCCACGAGATCTTCCTTCGACGCTTCAATCATGGCATCGATTTTATCGCGTTCAACGCGTGTCATCAGCGGTTTGAATTTATTGATTGGGTGATCAGTGAGTACGCTTTGACGAGTGTGCCAGTCCAGCGACTCAACGTTAAGAAAAACACGGGCCTCTTCAGCCATGGCGGGTACCACAGGAGCCAAATAAACCATCAACTGGCGGAACAGATTAATGCCTACCGAGCATATCTCAAGCACCTCTGTGTCACGGCCATCCTGCTTGGCCAGCGCCCAGGGTTCTTTATCAGCAATATAGGTGTTGGCTTCATCCGCCAGTTCCATAATTTTGCGCATTGCCCGGCTAAATTCCCGGGCTTCAAAGTCTTCGGCAATATCATCACCGGCGGCAATAAAGCGGGCGACCATCTGTGGCTCAGCGCAGTGGCTTGAGAGGCTGCCACTGCCGAGCTTTTTAACAAAACCGGCGCAGCGGCTGGCAATGTTGACCACCTTGCCGACTAAATCTGAATTTACCCGCGCGGCAAAATCGTCCAAATTCAGATCCAGGTCATCAACTTTGGAAGTAAGCTTGGCGGCAAAGTAGTAGCGCAGGTATTCCGGGTTGAGATGGTCGGCGTAGGTGGCGGCTTTAATAAAGGTGCCGCGGGATTTCGACATCTTGGCGCCGTCTACCGTCAGGAAACCGTGGCAGTTGACGGCGGTGGGGGTGCGCAGATCCGCGCCATGCAGCATGGCGGGCCAGAAGAGCGCGTGGAAGTAGACGATATCTTTGCCGATAAAGTGATATACCTCGGCATCAGAGCCTTTGTTCCAGTAGCTGTCGAAGTCGATACCTTCGCGGTCACACAAGTTCTTGAAGCTGGCCAAATAGCCAATTGGCGCATCCAGCCAGACATAAAAGTATTTGCCCGGGGCATCGGGAATTTCGAAGCCGAAGTAGGGCGCATCCCGGGAAATATCCCACTCGTTAAAGCCAGACTCAAACCACTCCATCAGCTTATTGCGGATTTGCGGCTGCACATGGCCGTCGTCAATCCAGCCCTGCAGGAAGTCGGCAAAGTCAGGCAGTTTAAAGAAGTAGTGGGTCGATGTACGTACTTCGGGCGTTGCGCCTGAAATGGCTGAAACGGGGTTGATCAAGTCGGCGGGAGTATAGGTAGCGCCGCACTTTTCGCAGTTATCGCCATACTGGTCTTCAGCGCCACATTTAGGGCAGGTGCCTTTAATAAAACGGTCAGCCAGAAACAGGCCTTTCTGGGGGTCAAACATCTGCTCGATATCACGGGTGGCAATATGGCCTTTATCCCGTAAGCGCTTATAAATCATTTCGCTGAAGTGGCGGTTTTCAGCGGAGTGGGTCGAGTGGTAATTGTCGAACCCAACGCCAAAACGGGCAAAGTCTGTTTGGTGATCGTTGGAAACCCGCTTAATCAGGGCTTCAGAGGTAATACCTTCCTGCTCGGCACGCAGCATAATGGCGGTGCCATGGGCGTCATCGGCACATACGTAGTAGCACTGCTGGCCACGGCTTTTCTGGAAACGTACCCAGATATCAGTCTGGATATACTCAAGTAAGTGACCGAGGTGAATGGCTCCGTTGGCGTAAGGGAGCGCGCTAGTCACCAAAATGTTGCGCGTGGCGGTAGTAGACATGGTGAAGGTTAATTCCGAGTGAATAAGGGTGCCGGTCAGGCGATAGTAAAAAAGACGGCGAAGTCGCTAAACGCTTCGCCGATACCGTTACGTCCTAGCAACGATTAATAAAGCGCTTGCTCTTCTTGAACGACTTCACGCAGCAGTTCTAAAAAGAGCTTATCAGCCTCAGAGTGTTCAGCCGGATCTTCCGGTATATGCACGCTGGTGGTATCGGAAATTTCGTTGGCAATCCGCGCCATCACCGCAGGGCTATTGCCTTCGGTCAGCTGTTCTCTGGCAATCGCCAGTGATTGCTCAAGGATCTTTGGATCTTGCAGCAGCTTACGAATAAAGCCACGTAGCTCGTTGATGATACGTGTTTTCTGAATTTCTGAACCGGACATGGGGGTCTCCTTAGGATCGCAATTGACGACAGCGCCATGCGAAACCAATCAATGCATCGACCATAGCATTTTTTCCGCCAACGGGCATGAATTGCCCGTTATTAAAATGGCAGCTTAAAACGCTGATTTAGAGCGTCAGTCGCCCTGCCTTGTGTTTAACAGGGTTCGCGTACTGGGCAAGCCAGTAGGGGCGCAGAGGCTCCGGCACTTCGGCAAGCCGGGCATTAAAGCGTTCACGGTCTTGTCGAGTGATGGCTTTGCGTGCCACCAGCTCCGGTGCTTCGCCCAGCGCCTCTAAAGCCAAATAGTGACTGGGGAACAGTCGATAGCCACCAATCACCTGGCGGTCAATCTCAGCAGCGACTTCGTCGGGCGTGGCCATATCAGAACCTACCGGTGTGCCAAAGTGCAGCCGTACACGCCCTTTGGAGCCGGTAATGCCGGCTACAATGGAGCGAATATCTTCAAACTCACTTTTAGCGTAGCTACCCAGTGTGTCGATATCGTGCAGCTCCTGGGCTTTTTGGACATCGCAGGGGTCGTATTCATAGCTAATCGATACCGGCACCAGCTTTAACTCAGCAATTGCCTCGCCAAATACCATGTCTCGTTCTGCGGCTCGCCTGGCCATGATCAACATTTTGATAATGGCGGGTTCAGTGTGATCGATGCCGTTCTTGGCCCGCCCTTCCCGCTGTGCCATCCAGATTGAGTGCTGGTCTTCGGTAATGGTATGGCGAATATAAGCGGAAAGTTGCTGGTATGCTGCCAGCATAGCCCGCTTACCTCGGGCGCTGCGTGGCACGATAAAGCTTTTATTAAGCCGCATTAGATCTGTGACATAGGGCTTTTTAAGCAGATTGTCACCGATCGCGATACGCACGGTGTCGCGGTTTGCTTGATACAGCGCATAGTTGACGAACGCGGGATCCAGCGAGATATCGCGGTGGTTACCTATGAACAGGTAAGCGCCGTTGGCGTCGAGTTTGTCGAGGCCGGTAACTTCAAAGGCATCCGTGGTGGTGCGAATCATGCGCTCCATGTAATGGGCAATACGCATTTGAAACTCATAAACCGTCGTTACGTCTTTGACTTCACGACGTACGGCACGGCTGGCAAAAACACGCGCCAGGGATGGTGCCCAGCGCGCCATGCGCGGCAGCCGAAAGCGGGTCAGTGCATCCAGCAGCTCGTTGTCCCGTGAGAGTCTGGCCAGCACATCGGCCACTTCATGATCCATAAAGGGCCGAATATCGGCCCACGGGTCTGTCTCGGTAGAGGCGTTGGTAGCGTTGTTGTGATGAGTCATGCGAACCGTTGGATGATAAATAGTAAATATCGATTAATAACATCGAGGCGAAAAGACGACTTCGGATAACAGTCTTGAATGACTATAGAGCCCTTACTGCGTCGCGGGTTCCCGCTGTGTCTCGCCGCCAAGCCACTCTATCAAGCGTGGAATATCGGTAGATAGCGCCTGCGCCATTAGAATAAAGTCTGTTTCCAGACGGGCAAGCGCGTCGTCTCCGTCGTCAGCGTGATCGGCTTCTTCAATCAAGGCATCGCCAAAGCGCAACGATTTCAGCGCCAAATCATCGTGTAACACACAACTTAGCCGTCCTTCCAGGCTAATCGCGAGTTTACTGGCTTGGCGGCCGGTCTCAAGCAGTTGCTGAATTTCATCGCTGTCTAAATCGACCTGACGAGCGCGCAGTACACCGTCATCACCTTTAGCTTTGAGTTCAACCTGGTCACCAAGCTGAAGATCGGCCGGGCGACTGGCCGCGTCACCTAGCCAAGTGGTCATGGCGCGAATAGGCAGCGTCTGTGAACTCAGTGGGGTGACTTTTAGGCTGCCCAGGGTTTCGCGAAGCAAATCCAGAATATCTTCGGCGCGGGTGCGTGAACTGGCATTGATGCCTATCATCTGGCCGCGAATGTCCCACCAAAGATCAATTTTCTGACTACGCACAAAAGCGCGGGGCAATAAATTCTCGGTTACCTGCTCTTTTAACGCGGTCTTCTCTTTGCGGGTCACTTTGCGGCCTTCGCTGGCCTCAATATCCGCCACCTGCTCATCGACTTCCTCTTTTACAACAGAGGCGGGCAGTAGGCGCTCTTGACGCAGCGCTGAAAGCAGCCGATGTGATTGAATTTCGTGAACAAGCTGCCCTGCGCCCAAACGTCCAGCAGGTGCAGTCCAGCCCAGGCGGCGTGCGTCGGCGTTGCCGAGTGGTTTGGCGGCATGCTCTTGTAAAGCGCTAGCGAGCTCATCGCTGGATAATTCGGGCGCGTCGTGCAGGCGGTATAAATGCAAGTGCTTAAACCACATGGAGCCAATCCTGTTTAAAAGGTGGCACATTATGGCGAAAGCGGGGCATTCCTACCAGCGGCTGTCACCAATCGTCTCTGTTGCACGTGTTTCAAACTTGTGTTTGATTGAATCGTTGCCAATCACTATAGAGGAGTCGATATGAGTGCATCGCTGTCGCGAGTTCATTTACGCGTTAGAGGCTATCATCTGGATGGCTATGGGCATGTCAATAACGCTCGCTATCTTGAGTTTATGGAAGAAGGGCGCTGGGACTTCTTTGATCAACACCCAGAGATGATCAAAGAGCTCCATCAGGCCGGGCGGGCATTCGTCGTCGTCAATTTGAACATTGATTATCTGGCCGCTGCCCGCCAAGGGGATGATTTGGAAGTGATGACCGGGATCATCGACGTTGGTGAGCGCAGCGGGCTTTGCCACCATCGTATTGTTCGTAAAAACGGTGGGCGTAAGGATGGCACCGTCATCGCCCGTGCGGATTTAACCTTCGTGCTACTCGATATGCGCGCCAATAAGGCCGCTGCAATCGAGGGCGAGGTGCGTGAAGCGTTGGCTGCATTAACCTTGGGGAAAGAGGCATTTAGCGTCTAAACGGCTTTGGTGAGCTCCCTGGCTGCCCTTGCTGCTTTTGCGGTGGTATGATGTCGCAGTATTTGCGCGCCGCTCTATGGTAATTTCAGAGCGGTGTTTACCAGCGCTTTCAACTCTCGCAGTGCCAATGCAGTGCAAAGGATCTGACTTTCATGGGTGACATCGCCAGAGAAATCTTGCCCGTCAATATTGAAGACGAGCTTAAACAGTCGTATCTCGACTATGCGATGAGCGTCATTATCGGCCGCGCGCTTCCAGATGTGCGGGATGGCCTTAAACCGGTTCACCGGCGTGTGCTGTTTGCCATGCATGAACTGGGTAATGATTGGAATAAACCGTACAAGAAGTCGGCGCGTGTCGTCGGCGATGTCATCGGTAAATACCATCCGCACGGTGATAGCGCGGTATACGACACTATCGTACGTATGGCGCAGCACTTCTCGATGCGCCATGTCCTGGTCGACGGTCAGGGCAACTTCGGTTCTATTGATGGGGATAACGCGGCCGCCATGCGTTATACCGAGGTGCGTATGTCGCGCCTTGCCCACGAACTGCTTGCTGACCTTGAGAAAGATACCGTCGATTGGGTGGATAACTACGACGGTACCGAGCGTATCCCCGCCGTATTACCCACCAAGGTACCCAACCTGCTAATCAACGGCTCGTCGGGTATCGCGGTAGGTATGGCAACCAATATTCCACCGCACAACATGCGTGAAGTGATTGACGGCTGTTTGGCCCTCATCGACGACTACACGCTGTCGGTGGATGACTTGATGGAGTATATCCCCGGGCCTGACTTCCCCACCGGTGCCATTATCAATGGCCGCGCGGGCATTTTGTCGGCGTATCGTACAGGCCGTGGACGTATTTATGTGCGCGCTTGCCACACCATTGAGCACCACGACAAAACCGGTCGCGATCACATCATCATCACCGAACTGCCTTATCAGGTGAATAAGGCGCGGTTGATCGAGAAGATCGCCGAGCTGGTGAAAGAGAAGAAGATTGAAGGCATCGCCGAACTGCGCGATGAGTCGGATAAAGATGGTCTGCGCGTGGTGATTGAAATCAAGCGCGGTGAGTCCGGCGAAGTAGTGGTCAATAACCTGTTTGCTCAAACGCAGCTGCAAAACGTGTTCGGGATTAACATGGTGGCGCTGGAAAATGGCCAGCCACGCACGCTCAATCTTAAAGAGATGCTGGAAGCCTTTATTCGTCACCGGCGCGAAGTGGTTACCCGGCGCACACTGTATGAGCTGAAAAAAGCCCGTGAGCGTGGGCATCTGTTGGAAGGCTTGGCCGTCGCTATCTCGAATATCGATGAAGTGATTGAGCTGATCAAAGCCTCACCCAACGCGGCTGAAGCGCGTGAAAAGCTGCTCGCCAAGACTTGGCAGCCCGGTCAGGTGACTGCCATGTTAGAGCGGGCCGGGGCTACTTCTTGCAAGCCAGAAGAGCTGGAAGAGGGTTTTGGTTTAAATACCGCGGCCACCTCTTATCGGCTTTCTCCTGCCCAGGCGCAGGCGATTCTTGAGCTACGCCTGCATCGCTTGACGGGACTTGAGACTGAGAAGCTGCTTGATGAATACCTCAGCATTCTTGAGAAAATTGCCGAGCTAACCGAGATTTTGGCCTCTGCTGACCGCTTGATGGAAGTGATTCGCGAAGAGCTGCGGGCGGTGCGTGATCAGTTTGGCGATGACCGTCGTACTGAAATTCAGGCTAGTCACCTCGATTTGTCGATGGAGGACTTAATCGCCGAAGAGGACATGGTGGTAACCGTGTCGCGTTCAGGCTATGCCAAGACGCAGCCGCTGTCGGATTATCAGGCTCAGCGCCGTGGTGGCCGCGGTAAGTCCGCAACGGCCATGAAAGACGAAGACGTGATTGAACATCTGCTGGTGGCCTCTACTCATGACACCGTGCTGCTGTTCTCAAATCGCGGCAAAGTGTACTGGCTGAAGGTGTACGAAATGCCCAACGCCAGCCGTGGATCGCGGGGTAAACCGCTGGTGAATATGCTGCCGCTTGAAGAAGGTGAAGCGGTCAACGCCATCTTGCCGGTGCGCGACTACAACCCTGATAACTACATCTTCTTTGCTACAGCCAAAGGCACCGTTAAGCGGACTAGCCTTGAGCAGTTCTCGCGCCCACGCAGCGTTGGCCTGATTGCCATTGACCTGGAAGAGGGTGACCGCTTAGTTGGTGCGGCGATTACCACGGGTAATGACCATGCCATGCTGCTGTCGTCTAACGGCAAGGCGATTCGCTTTGAAGAGGGCAAAGCCCGCGCCATGGGGCGTACTGCCCGCGGGGTGCGTGGTATGCGCCTAGCCGGCGACGCGGAAGTCATTAGCCTGATTATTCCTAAAAGCCAGCAGATCGACGCCGAGGCGGATGCCGAAGGGGAAACGCAAGACGGTGCCCAAGAGAGCACTGTAGCCGAGACCGCCGTTGGTCAGATCTACATTATGACCGCCAGTGAGAATGGTTACGGCAAGCGCACGCGCCTGGAAGAATTCCCGCTGCGTGGTCGTGGTGGCCAGGGTGTCATCGCCATGCAAACCAGCGAGCGTAACGGTTCGCTCGTGGCGGCGATGCAGGTCTATGACAGCGATGAAATGATGCTGATCACCGACCGCGGCACGCTAGTGCGTACCCGTGTGGAAGAGGTCTCGACCACATCACGGAATACCCAGGGCGTGATGCTGATTCGTCTTGGCAAAGAGGAGAAGCTGGTCAAGACGGTGCGCGTTGATGAACCGGAAGAGAGCGACGAGCTAAGCGCTCTTGAAGGAGCGGGTGATCCTGAAGAAAGCAGCCTTGAAGACGCACAGGCGAATAAAACATCCGATGATGCACAGGAAACGGGGACTGATGACACGTCACTATAATTTCTGCGCAGGGCCAGCGGCCCTGCCAGTGGCCGTGCTGGAGCGCGCCCGGGAAGAGTTGCTGGACTACCAGGGGCGCGGCCTTTCAGTAATGGAAATGAGCCACCGCAGCGATGAATTTATTGCCATTGCCGAGCGCGCCGAAGCCGACTTTCGTCATCTGTTGGGCGTGCCGGATAACTACCGCGTGCTGTTTCTACAGGGCGGGGCCAGCTTGCAGTTTGCCATGCTGCCGATGAACCTGTTGGGTCAAGGCGGTAGAGGCAATTTTATTCAGACCGGCATCTGGGGCAAGAAGGCGCTCAATGAGGCCAAGCACCTTGGTTTTGATTGCCATGTGGTTGCCAGCAGTGAGTCCAACGGTCATAAGGCGGTACCCGCACAAGACGAACTGCGGGTGAGCGCAGATGCTGCCTATTTGCACTACACCTCTAACGAGACAATTGGTGGCTTGGAATTTGATTATACGCCGCATATTCAGCGTGCCGATGGTGCTCACGTGCCGCTGGTCTGCGATATGTCGTCGAACATTCTGTCTGGGCCCATCGACGTTAGCGAATTTGGCGTTATCTACGCTGGGGCACAGAAAAATATTGGCCCCGCCGGGTTAACGCTGGTGGTGGTGCGTGACGACCTGCTAGGTAAAGCTAGGGCCAATATACCTTCGCTATTTGATTATCAAATGCTGGCGGACGCTGGTTCGATGGTCAATACGCCCCCCACTTACGCTTGGTATTTAGCCGGGCTGGTGTTTCAGTGGCTGAAGGACGATATTGGCGGATTGGCGGCGATGGACGCTATCAATCAGCGTAAGGCAGATAAACTTTACGCAGCGATTGATGCCAGTGAGCTTTATAGCAATCCAATTGCTAAAGCCAACCGTTCGCGCATGAACGTGCCCTTTGTACTGGCCGATTCGGCACTGGATAAAGCGTTTTTACAGCAGGCCGATGCGGCGGGGCTGCTTAATTTGAAAGGTCATCGCAGCGTGGGCGGTATGCGTGCCAGCCTTTACAACGCGGTGCCTGAGTCTGCGGTAGATGCCCTAATTGCATTTATGGCCGATTTTGAAAAAACAAGGGGCTAAATCACCATGTCCGACACGTCGATCAATCTGGATGAGTTGCGCCAGCGTATCGATCAGCTCGATAGCGATATTCTGAACCTGATCAGTGAACGCGCCAGCTGTGCCCAGCAGGTGGCCCATGTCAAGCTAGCTGAAGATAAAGATGCGGTGTTTTATCGCCCTGAGCGAGAGGCGCAGGTGCTTCGGCGCATTATGGCGTTGAATAAGGGGCCGCTCGATTCAGAAGAGATGGCGCGGCTGTTTCGCGAAATCATGTCGGCGTGTTTGGCGCTTGAGCAGCCGGTAAAAGTTGCTTACTTAGGCCCTGAAGGTACCTTTACGCAACAGGCGGCGCTCAAGCACTTTGGTGAAAGCGCTGTTAGCCTGCCCATGGCAGCCATCGACGAGGTATTTCGTGAAGTAGAGGCGGGGGCCGCACACTACGGCGTCGTGCCGGTGGAAAACTCCACCGAAGGGGTGGTTAATCACACCCTGGACACCTTTATGGATTCCTCGATTAAAATTTGTGGCGAAGTAGTACTGCGTATTCACCACCATTTGCTGGTCAGTGAAACGACGCGCCGCGATAAGGTCTCGCGTATTTACTCGCACCCGCAGTCGTTTGCCCAGTGCCGTAAATGGCTGGATGCTCACTATCCCCATGCGGAGCGCGTGCCGGTTTCCTCTAATGCGGAAGCGGCCAAGTTAGTCAAAACCGAGTGGCATAGTGCGGCGATTGCAGGTGATATGGCGGCCAAGCTTTATGGGCTTGAGCACATTGCCGAAAAAATTGAAGACAGCCCGGATAACTCCACGCGGTTTTTGATTATTGGCAACCAGGATGTGCCCATGGCAGGAGAGGATAAAACCTCTATTGTGGTTGCCATGCGCAACCAGCCGGGGACGCTGCATGCGCTGCTGGAGCCTTTTCATCGCCACCAAATTGATTTAACGCGCCTTGAAACGCGTCCTTCGCGTACCGGTGTGTGGAACTACGTCTTTTTTATCGACTTTAAAGGCCATCGTGATGAGCCTGAGGTCGCGGCAGTGCTTGAAGAGGTGCAGCTACGAGCGGCAGATCTACGCGTGCTGGGCTCTTACCCCATAGGCGTGCTGTGACGTTAATGGTCGAAGACGGTGTAAAAACATCAGGCTGTCATGAGTCGCGTCTATTGATTGTTGGTCTGGGATTGATTGGTGGTTCGCTAGCGGCAGCGCTGCGCGCGGTAGGGTTTCAGGGTCAAATTGTTGCCTGTGACCCTGACGAAGCTGAGATTGCACGCGGTATTGAGATGGGGCTGATCGACTCAGGCAGTACCCACCTTGATGAGCAAGTCAATGACGCCACCATGGTAGTGCTGGCAGTGCCGGTGCTCGCCATGGAGAGCGTGATGGCAAGCTTGGCCGAAGCGCTACCTAACGCGTCGGCTGACGTTGTGATTACCGATGTTGGTAGTACCAAGGCGACTATCCGCGCCTGCGCTCAGCGTGTATTTGGCCAGGTACCCACTAATATGGTGCTGGGGCACCCTATTGCCGGTTCAGAAAAAAGCGGTGTGGCAGCGGCGAATCCGCGTTTGTATGTAGACCACAAGGTTATTTTGACACCTGAACTGAACGTCGACCGTGAGGCTTTGCAGCGCGTGCGCTGCTTATGGGAAGCCTGTGGTGCCGATGTGCTGGAAATGGACGTAGAGCGCCATGACCAAGTGTTGGCGCGTACCAGCCATTTGCCGCACTTGCTGGCATTTTCGCTGGTGGATACGCTGGCCCGTCAGGATGAGCGGCTAGATATTTTTCGTTACGCAGCGGGCGGCTTTCGCGACTTTACCCGTATCGCGGGAAGCGACCCGGTGATGTGGCGAGATATTTTTATTGCCAACAAGCAGGCGGTTTTAGCATCGCTGGATGATTTTGAAGCGGGGCTTTCTCGATTGCGTCATGCGGTAGAAGCCGGTGACAGCGATGCGCTGATTGCCACCTTTGATCGGGCTAGCCACGCCCGGCACTATTTCGACTCTTTATTGAACAAAACCAGTTATCAGGCGGAATATCATATGCAACCACAAGGTAAGGTCACCTACCGTGTGCAGCCGGGCGGTCAAGCCCAGGGGCGTTTGCGCGTACCTGGCGATAAATCCATGTCGCACCGCTCTATTATGTTGGGCGCGTTGGCTGAGGGTGTCACTGAAGTAAAAGGCTTTCTGGAAGGTGAGGATAGCCTGGCGACCCTGCAGGCGTTTCGGGAAATGGGTGTGGCGATCGAAGGGCCGCACCAGGGCCGCGTGACGATTCACGGTGTGGGTATGCATGGCTTAAAAGCCCCCGCAGGCCCGCTCTATGTAGGTAACTCGGGCACCGCCATGCGGCTTTTTTCAGGACTGCTGGCAGGCCAAGCGTTTGATAGCGAGCTGACCGGCGATGAGTCACTAACCAAACGGCCTATGGGGCGCGTGGCTGACCCGCTGCGCTTGATGGGCGCAACCATTGATACCGCTGAGGGCGGGCGTCCGCCGTTGAAGATTCATGGTGGCGCCAAGCTTAAAGGCATCGATTACGATATGCCCATGGCCAGTGCCCAGGTAAAATCTTGCCTGTTGCTGGCGGGGCTGTACGCCGAAGGCGAAACTCGGGTACGCGAACCTGCACCGACCCGCGATCACACCGAGCGTATGCTCAATGGTTTTGGCTATGCGGTTTCCCGTGAAGGCGATACCTGCTGGCTCAAAGGGGGCGGTAAGCTCACCGCAGGCCCCATTGATGTGCCTTCGGATATTTCATCTGCAACCTTCTTCTTAGTGGCAGCTGCCATTACCCCAGGCTCAGATATCACCCTTGAACACGTCGGCATTAATCCCACCCGGATTGGCGTAATCAATATTCTTACCCTGATGGGGGCGAATTTGGCGTTAGAGAATGAGCGCGAAGTGGGGGGGGAGCCGGTGGCCGATATTCGTATTCGCTATGCGCCGCTGAAAGGCATTGATATTCCCGAAGAGCAAGTGCCGTTAGCCATTGATGAATTCCCCGCGCTGTTTATTGCCGCCGCTAATGCCGAGGGTGTGACCCGTCTTAGAGGTGCTGAAGAGCTACGGGTCAAAGAGTCTGATCGCATTCAGGCCATGGCCGATGGCTTGGCTGTGTTAGGTGTGCAGCACACCGTTGTAGACGACGGCATCGATATTGTCGGCAATGGCGATGGGCAAAAAGCGAGCTACGGCGGTGGGCGTGTTGATAGTCTGGGCGATCACCGTATTGCCATGGCGTTTGCGATTTCATCACTACGTGCAAGTGCAGAAATTGTGATTGAAGACTGCGCCAATGTGGCGACCTCATTCCCTGACTTTGTCGAATTAGCCACGCGTATTGGCATGGGCGTTAGCGTGGAGGGCGCGCATGAATGATCGTGTTGCTGCTGCTCCCGTTGTCACCATTGATGGGCCTGGCGGCGCAGGTAAAGGTACGATCAGTGGCTTGGTGGCAGAGCGCCTAGGCTGGCATCTTCTCGATAGTGGCGCACTTTATCGACTGACGGCTCAAGCAGCAGTTAAGCACAACGTAGCCGTTGACGACGAGTTGGGCCTGGCACGCTTGGCAGAGCAGTTAGATGTGGCGTTTCCTGTTGAAGAGGGACAGCCACGTACACTGCTTGAGGGTGAAGATGTTGGCCAGGTCATTCGCACCGAGCAGGCCGGCGAGCGAGCTTCTCAAGTGGCGGCACTGCCCGCGGTGCGCCAAGCCCTGCTACAGCGCCAGCGCGATTTTTGCCAAGCGCCGGGCTTGGTGGCGGATGGTCGTGACATGGGTACCGTGGTGTTTCCTGACGCGGCGCTGAAGATTTTTTTAACCGCCAGCGCCGATGAACGGGCGCGTCGACGCTATCTGCAGTTGCAGGAAGCCGGGGTGGATGCTAGTCTTTCGAGTCTTTTAAAGGAGATTCAGGCACGCGATGCACGCGACACGCAGCGCAGTGTGGCTCCTCTCAAGCCGGCAGATGATGCCATTACGCTTGATACCACGCGCCTGAGCATACCGGAAGTGGTTGATCGACTGACCGAACTGCTCGCCCAAAAAGGGCTGGTAAGCGGCGTCTGATTCTCCCTTGCGGCGCTTTTGGATAGGTGTCACGACGTGGCAGGGCACTAAACTCACATCGGTGAGCCCGGTCAGGTCTAACCAGCGTTAACACCCCCAAAGGCTGAGTGACATTAGGCCCGCACTTGCTGGTGGTGCGGAGAAGGCATTTATGCCTCAACAACGTAATTACGTAGGAACACCATGAGCGAAAGCTTTGCTGAGCTGTTTGAACAGTCTCTTAACGACATCAACATGGAGCCAGGCGCTATTGTCGCGGCTCAGGTTGTCGACATTGACGGTGACTGGGTTACTGTCAACGCTGGTCTGAAATCTGAAGGTCAGATCCCTGCGTCACAATTCCGCGATGAGCACGGTAATCTGAACATCGCTATCGGTGACGACGTGCACGTTGCACTTGAAGCCGTAGAAGATGGTTTCGGTGAAACGCGTCTGTCTCGTGAAAAAGCCAAGCGTGCAGAAGCTTGGAAGATTCTTGAAGCAGCCTTCGAGAAAGACGAAATCATTAAGGGCGTTATTAACGGTAAGGTTAAAGGCGGCTTCACTGTTGAAGTTGACTCTATCCGTGCCTTCTTGCCGGGCTCGTTGGTTGACGTTCGTCCAGTTCGCGACACTGCGCACCTGGAAAACAAAGAGCTGGACTTTAAAGTCATCAAGCTCGATCCGAAGCGCAACAACGTTGTGGTATCACGTCGTGCGGTTCTGGAAGCAGAGAACAGTGCCGAGCGCGAAGCGCTGCTGGCAACTCTGCAAGAAGGTCAGCAGATCAAGGGTATCGTTAAGAACCTGACAGACTACGGCGCTTTCGTAGACCTGGGTGGTGTTGACGGCCTGCTGCACATTACAGACATGGCGTGGAAGCGTATTAAGCATCCGTCCGAAATCGTTGCCGTTGGCGATGAGATCAACGTCAAAGTTCTGAAGTTTGACCGTGAGCGTAATCGCGTTTCACTGGGTCTGAAGCAGTTGGGCGAAGATCCGTGGGTCAACATTAAAGAGCGTTATCCGGAAGGCATGAAAGTACACGCGGTCGTCACTAACCTGACTGACTACGGCTGCTTTGCCGAGCTGGAAGAGGGTGTTGAAGGTCTGGTTCACGTTTCTGAAATGGACTGGACTAACAAAAACATCCATCCGTCTAAAGTCGTTCAAGTGGGCGATGATGTTGACGTTATGGTGTTGGATATCGACGAAGAGCGTCGTCGTATTTCTCTGGGTATCAAGCAGTGCACTGCTAACCCGTGGGAAACCTTCAACACTGACTACAACAAGGGTGACCGTGTTTCCGGTACCATCAAGTCAATTACTGACTTCGGTATCTTTATCGGCCTAGAAGGCGGTATTGACGGTCTGGTTCACTTGTCTGATATTTCTTGGACTGATACTGGCGAAGAAGCCGTACGCAGCTTTAAGAAAGGCGATGAAGCTGAAGCCGTTATCCTGTCTATTGATCCAGAGCGTGAGCGCATCTCGCTGGGTATCAAGCAGATGGATTCTGATCCCGTTGCTGAGTACCTGTCAGTCAACGACAAGGGCAGCATCGTAACGGGTCGCGTCATTGAAGTTGATGCTAAAGAAGCTCAAGTTGAATTGGCGACTGACGTTATTGCTGTGCTGAAAGCCTCTGAAATCAGTGCTGACCGCGTAGAAGACGCGCGCAATGTGCTGAATGAAGGCGACAGCGTAGAAGCCCGTATCGTAAGTGTTGATCGTAAGAGTCGTCAGATCAATCTGTCGGTAAAAGCGAAAGACCAAGACGATACGCGTCAGAACCTGAAGAAGATGCGTGAGCAAGAGTCGGAAACTGCAGGTGGCCCGACCACCATCGGTGATTTGATCAAGCAGCAGATGGGCCAAGACTAATTATCGATTAGTTATTGGTTTGTAAAAGCGCCGCCCTTATGGGCGGCGCTTTTGTTTGTAGTGGTTGAGTGCTTGTAATAGCTCTACGGTAGGTGTGTATAGTCGCCATGTTCTATTAGGGTTAAACTCTTTAAGCAGCAATTGAGTTTTAAAAAAACGATTAGTAATTGAGTGAAAATCAACTAGACTGTTGTCAGTTACTCTTTTTACAGGAATAATGTCCCTGCATTCTGAACTAGTGGGTGTCAAGGTTGTCAATCTGCACCTCAGTTAGATCCCATTCAGCTGAGCCCCATTCAGTTGGATAAGCTATTAAAGGAACCTCGATGTCATTACTTAACGAATATATCCAAAAAGAGCAGCAGCTAAAGCAGCTTCAGGAAGATTTGCAGCGCTTAGAAGGCGACCAGCGTCTAAAAAGCGAGTTGGAATTTAAGGCCAAACTTGAAGCGCTAATGACTGAGTTTGGCAAGCGCCCAGGCGATGTCATTGCCTTATTGGATCCGGCTGCTGACCAGCGTACGGCTAAAACCACAGCCAGTGGCAATGCACGTCGTAAGCGTCGTCTTAAAATTTACAAAAACCCCAAAACGGGGGAAGTCATTGAAACTCGTGGCGGCAACCATAAGGGCCTGCGTAGCTGGAAAGATCAGTATGGCGATGAAACCGTCGAGTCTTGGTTGGAGCGCATGGAAGACTAAGTTAGTTAACAACCGGCATTTCTGTACAGGAATGCCGGTTTTTTATTGCCCTGTGTTCAGCTATATCGCTAAGACGTGACCATCACTGCTAGGCTATTAAGGGAATACGAAGTTCTAAATGGTTCGCTTTCCATAATACCTGCGGAGGGTGGCCGCTAACGTGACAGACATTTTTCTTGTGAAGTAGATACATGATGGTATGCATCAACGCGCTATTTAGATCAGCTAAGTCGTCAAAGCACGTGCTCGCGTAGTGGTGGGTGGGAATGTCGACCCGCCGGTAGTGCACTGGTAACGCAATGTCTTGTGCATTGTCCGTATCCGATAGGTAAAGACCAAAGTCGGTACGGTATGAATGAAAAAATTCACTATTAAGTGCATTAACCTTATCTGCGAGTATGTCGGGCAGTGCAATGACGGTCGTTGATAGTCTAAGGCGCGCCTGTAAGCGCGCTAGCTGCTTATTCTGATAGCTGGCATCCCCTAGCCCCTTAATATGCGTGGGAGCTTTGTAGAGGCGCATTAGGATCATTTGGCGGTCATTGCTTTTTTCGATGCGCGTGTTAAAAACAGGATGCGGTTTTGGCTGAATGAGCGCGGTTTTCAGGGTTTGTCGAAAATGGCGCGGACTCAGCTGATAGCGACGTTGAAATGCCCGGGAAAACGACGAGTGGTTATGGTACCCGCAACGTATCGCAATTTGCGCTATATTGAGAGGAGTAAGCCCTAGCAACACCGCTGCGCGCTCCAATCGCCTTATTTCACGGTAGGCGCTAGGTGAGATGTCAAAGCTTTGGCGAAATTGGCGCCGAACTTGGGAAGATGAATACCCTATGTGATTCGCAAGGTCTTCAATACCGAGTGGCTTATCAAGTGTGTCCTGCAGCCAGATCTCAGCTCGTGTCATCGCGTTGAACATTATCTGGCCTCTAATACGTGAATCATACAGGTCGTGCTTATCTTGCCTGTAATGCACTCTCCCAGTGCGTTAGTGTTGGTAACCTGGCTGAAAGGAAAAAGTTCAGCTTACTGATGAGAGTGGAATCTCTATTCAGGCTACTTGTGGGTAATGTTGATGCGAGGCATCAATTAATGCGTTGTCGCTGACTGTGACGTGTTTGATAAATATGTGGGTTACCCTCATATACCTAATAATGATGCCTTTATGCTGGTAATTGGGTGGCAAAGGCAAGTTTGCTCGTTAGCTTTACGCGTTTGTGCACAGTTTTTACCAAAAAAAGCGACATTGGCAGTCATATCGACCATTTCAAGCAAGGTGTAAATGAAACATCGATGAAATATCAAAAGGTTCAAAAGCCGATAGATGAGCGCGAGAAGCTGCGTAAGTTTCGTGAGTTAGACGATGCTTTTGCGCAGGCTTTACGCCAATTAGATGACCCAGAGAGCGGTTTCGATATACCGACAGGCCCGCCGGTACGCTCGCTTGCGGCATTGGAGCAAGAAGATTTAGAAAGCCAGCAGGAGGAACAGCAACAAGAGCGGGAGCGTATTTTTAAACAGCGCTTTGAAGCTTTGTTGAGCGAGTATGGTGTGGATCATTACGACCTGGCCGAGCTGATCGAAGCGCTGCTTGGCTATGGGGTATGGCAGCAGGATGTAGTGCCTGCAGCTAGCACATCCAAAACACCGTAGAAGTCTTTGCAGGTGCCTTTATGCTAACGGTAGCGATAAATCCTCAAGCTCGGTAGAAATACATCCTGCTCTAGTTTCTCATCGCGTCGTCTTGCCCGTGTGCGGGCAGTGGGAGGTTCTGGCGTAGGCAGGTTAATGTGGGGCAGCCGCTGGTTATTGTCAGGCACAAAAATAGGCATAGCGGCATTCAGTGCCCGTCGTGTATGCCCATCGTCGAGTGGTTCGGTAAAAAACAGGTTTGCCCGCATCAGCGGGGCCTGAGTTTGCACCTGGGCAAGCACTTCGCCGCTTGGAATACCGGCTAGCTTGCGTAGCTGAATACGAATATGCGGTGCATCAGTATCAAGCTGCAATAGCTTATGTTCAGCTTCTTGAACTGACAGGCGTTTAATAGAGCGACCACTACTGTACCAAGCAAAGCGAATGCGTGAGACAGGCGCTTGTGCGATAGGTAGCTGCCGCCAGCTCTGTTTAAGATGTAAACGGGCAAGTCCATTGCGGCGTAACACTTCATCAACGTGAGGGTGGCGTTGCGGTAGGCGACTTTTTGCATCGCTAAGTGTTTGGGGAAATGCCTGTTTGATATGTTGTAATTGGTCACTAAAACTGACCTTGGCTTGATTTACAGCGTCTATTGTCATTAGTAGCTCGTCATTAGCGGCTACTACGGCAATATAGTTGCGCGTCTCACGGCCATCTTGATCCTGCTCATGCCACATATCGAACAGGGCTTTACGCAACCAATCGCTAGACGGCGTCGTTTGATGAAAGAGCCATGTTGCTGGTAGTTGCTGTTCGTATAGTGAAACAGCGGCTTCAATGGTTGCAAGTAGATGATCAAACTGCTGCTCCAGTTGAAGCAGCAGATGATAGGCCGAAGGCGATGATGGGTTAGCGTTTATCTCGGCCATAGTCAGTGTCAGTGCTCGTTAAGTCAGTTTTCGTAAAAACTAGGTCAGTGGTGCATCCTTGTCGGCTTGCGCCAGTAAGGTTTCTATATCGGCTTCATCCATGGCGGATTCGCCCGATATGCGGTGTGACTCATCGGCCCAGGCACCTAAATCCAATAGTTGGCAACGCTTACTGCAGAAAGGGCGGTAAGTGCTTTCTGGTAACCAGGGCACGCGCTTAGCGCACTGCGGACAATTAACTTCTAGCGGGGAATCGTTTGCAGGGCGAGCCATAAAAAAACTCCAATTGCGTTAACAAGTGCGATATCTCAGTAGTTAAGCTGTCGACGGTAGCGTTCATCAAGCCGTGCCACTTGTTCCATCATGCTGGCGTGGTCACCGCTGTTATCGATCACGTCATCTGCTTTTGCTAGCCGTTGTTCGCGGGAAAGTTGGGCGGCGAGAATAGCACGCACCTGGCTTTCACTCACCCCATCACGCTGTTGGGTTCTCGATAATTGTAGCGTTTGGGGCACATCGACAACCACCGCGCGGTTTACTAGCGTGTTTTGACCCGACTCAAACAGCAACGGTGACACGAGCAGCACGTAAGGCGCTCCCTGGGCTTTGAGCCGCTCTAAATGCTGCAATAGCCGCTCCCTTATTTTGGGATGTGTGATGGATTCTAGCCACTGGCGTTGTTTTGGATCGTTAAAAATAATCTCGCGCAGGGCGGCGCGATTAAGCGTGCCATCCTGGTGCATGACCTGATCACCGAAGCGGTTTTTAATAGCTAGCAGCGCCGGTTCTTCAGGTAAGACTATTTCCCTGGCGACATCATCGGCATCGACCCAGGCAGCGCCGAGTGCTTCAAAAGCGCGAGCGACGGTCGATTTACCTGACCCGATGCCACCCGTTAATCCGATAATCATCTGCTGCCTCATATAGCTAAAGTTTATAGGGCCACGTTTCACATGGCCAAAGTTCACATGGCTCAATTTTACATAAGCAGGTTGAGATACATCGCCATTATTTCATCACCGACTAACAACGCCACCCAGCCGGCGAGGGCGAGAAAAGGGCCGAAGGGAAGCGGTGTGCCGCGTAGGTTAGGTGAGTAGGCCTGGGCAACTAGCCCAACAATGGCCCCAAGCCCTGCGGAAAGTATCAATATTAGCGGTAAAAAACTCCAACCCAACCAGGCGCCTAGTGCTGCCAGCAGCTTAAAGTCGCCATAGCCCATACCCTCTTTGCCGGTGGCCAGTTTGAATAGCCAATAAAAGCTCCACAGTGAAAGATAGCCTACCATTGCGCCGATAACGGCACTTGGCAGCATCAGTGGCTGGAAGAGGAGCTGAAACAGTAACCCTGCCCAAAGCAAGGGGAGGGTGATGATGTCGGGGAGAAGCTGGGTGCGAAAGTCGATCACGGCGAGCACTAACAGCATCAGACAGGCCCCGTAGACGAAGGCTGATTCTGCCGTAAGCCCGTGGAGCGCTAGCACCGCCATGGCCAGTAAGCCACCGGCTACTTCTACCAGAGGATATTGAACGCTAATCGGCGTTTGGCACTCAGCGCAGCGGCCGCGGCGCTTTATCCAGCCAATCAGTGGCAGGTTGTCGTGCCATGCAATGGGGGCTTCACAGCGTGGACACATAGAGCCTGGTGTGACCAAATTAAAGCGTGGTGAGTGTTCAGCGCTAAGCTCAAGTGCTTCGCGGGCTTCATTACGCCAGCCACGCATCAGCATCACCGGCAGGCGCGTAATCACCACATTTAGAAAACTGCCCAGGCATAGCCCAATCAATAAAACGATTAACCACAGGATAAACGGAGGGTGATGCATGGAACTCCTTAGGTTTCTAGAAATTAGCGTTTTTTTAGGCTCTGTCTGAAAAGTCGGCGAGCGAAGGCCAGACAAGGCAAAAATCGGCGAAAAGACGGAGTTTACATGGTGTAAATGAGTACTTTGAGCCGATTTTTAACGCCGTATGGTCGAGCGCAGCCAGTTTTCTGACAGAGCCTAAGCATTTGGTGCTTAGAGGGCTGCGCCCAAGTCGAAAATGGGTAAGTACATAGAGACAACCACACTGCCAACGAGCACGCCCAGTACTACAATAATAACCGGCTCCATGAGCGAGGTAAGAGCATCGACCTTATTGTCGACTTCTTCTTCGTAATAATCGGCAACACGATTAAGCATGGCATCCAGCGACCCCGCTTCTTCACCGATACTGACCATTTGGATTGCCAAGGGGGGAAAGCGGTTGGTCATCCGCATGGCGAAGTGTAGCTGTTGCCCGGTGGCTACGTCCTGGCGCGTTTGTACCACCGCGCGTTCGTACACTTTATTACCGGTGGCACCGGCGGCGGTATCTAAGCCTTCTACGAGCGGTACACCGGAGGCAAAGGTCGTCGCTAACGTGCGAGAAAAGCGCGCGATCGCGGATTTATGCACGATGTCGCCAATGACCGGTAACCGAAGCAGCAGTGCGTGCATGCTGTAGGCGACATTGGGCGAGCGCTGAATGCTTATTTTGAGCAGGAACATGGCAGCAAACACTGCGCCGAGTGCCACTAGCCAATAACGCTGGGCAAGCTCGGATAAATTCACGGTCAACTGGGTCAGTGCTGGAAGTTCAGCGCCAAAGCTCTGGAACATGCTTTCAAATTCAGGCACTACTTTAATCAATAGCAGCATGGTGACTGCAATGCCAATCGTCATAACGGTGGTGGGGTACCAAAGCGCTTTTTTTACTCGCGCTTTCAGCGACTCAACCTTCTCCTTATAGGTCGCAAGACGATCAAGCATTTGATCCAGCGCACCTGACTGCTCGCCAGCGCTGACTAGGTTAACAAACAGGCGATCAAAGTGTTTGGGGTGACGGTTCAATGCATCAGAGAAGCTGGAGCCCGATGATATATCGCTTATCATCTGTTGCATTAGGGCAACCATAGCAGGTTTTTTTAGGCTCTCTGCCACCACTTGAAGCGCCTGTAGCAAGGGGATACCAGCGCGAACCATTGTGGCCATCTGGCGCGCAAAGACCATAACATCGTTGGGGTTAATTCGGCCGTTGCCGCCTAGGTTGGCTTTTTTACTAATCCGGTGGATAACGATATTTTGCTTGGTGAGTTTAGCGGCTACTTCGGCTTTACTGCGGCCAATCATCTCACCGCTTAGCGCTCTATCCTGGGGGGCTTTACCGATCCATTTCCAGCGCGCTAGCTTGATGGCGGGCGTTTGGCGTCGACGTGCCGTTTTAGCCATGCCTTACTCCTTGCTCACTCGGTTAACCTCTTCCAGGCTGGTAATACCCTGCATGACTTTCAGTAACCCACTGCGGTGAAGGCTTGGATAGCCCTCCTTGCGCACCTGTTGATCAATATCTAAGGCGTTGGCATCACGCATAATTAGTTGACGCATCGCTTCGGTGATCGGCACTACCTCATAAATGCCAATTCGACCTTTATAACCGTGAGTACAGTGCTTGCAACCTAACGGTTTGTAGATCGTTGCCTGATGGATTTCTTCGCTACTAAAGCCTTCTTTGCGCAGCGCCTCGTGGGGAATGTCAATGGGCTCTTTGCAGTGTGTGCATAGTTTGCGAGCCAGCCGTTGGGCAACAATCAAGCTAACGGCGCTGGCGATATTAAACGAAGAGACTCCCATATTAGCCAGTCGAGTCAGTGTCTCAGCTGCCGAGTTGGTATGCACCGTGGAAAGTACCAGGTGGCCTGTCTGAGCCGCTTTGACGGCAATTTCGGCTGTTTCAAGGTCACGAATCTCGCCCACCGTGACCACATCAGGGTCTTGGCGCAGAAACGCTCTTAACGCACTGGCAAAATCGAGGCCGATCTTAGGCAATACATTCACCTGATTGATACCAGCGACTTTGATTTCAACCGGATCTTCGGCGGTGCAAATATTACGTTCCACTTTATTAAGAATATTAATGCCGGTATACAGCGAAACGGTTTTACCACTACCGGTAGGGCCGGTTACTAGAATCATGCCTTGGGGTTGTTTTAAGGCGTGCTCATAATAGCGCCGTTGTTCGTCGGTAAATCCAAGTTGCTCAATACCTAGCTGCATTGCGGTAGGGTCTAATATTCGCAGCACCAACTTTTCACCATAGACAGTAGGCAGCGAATTAACCCGGAAATCGAGGGAGCGGGTGCGCGAGAGCTTGAGTTTTATCGAGCCATCCTGAGGCAGGCGGCGCTCGGAAATATCAAGGCGGGCCATGATTTTTAGCCGGGCCGCGATACGATTGCGCATGGCGAATGGTGGCCGTGCCACTTCTATGAGCATTCCATCAACCCGAAAGCGTACTCGGTAAAGCGCTTCGTAAGGTTCGAAATGGATATCGGAGGCGCCTCGGCGGATAGCATCTAGCAGAATTTTGTTCACAAATTTAACGATGGGTGCATCTTCGCTATTTTGGGAAGACTCTTCCAGCGGTACATCGTTACCGCCGTTGTTCTGCATAATGCTCAGCGAGCTGACCACATCGTCCAACTCATCCAGCATGCCGCGCTCGTTGTGAGCAAGGTAGCTATTGAGAACGACAGTGATTTGATCAACGGGCGCGAGGATGCCTTCAATGCTCAGGCCTGTTGCAAACTGCAATTCATCCAGTTGCGTCAATGTGGCGGGGTAGGGCACCGCCACCGTGAGGCGATGACCGTGGCGCGCTAATGGCAAAACGTTAAGGCTCTGCAGTACTTTGACAGGATAGTCTGCAGCGGGAGGCAGTGAGGTAGGCCGCACCGCCTCCAGGTTAATGACTGGAAGCCCATACTCCCAGCCAGCCGCTAGTGTGGCTTTATTAGGGTCGACCAGGCCGCTTTCGATCACATGCTGAAGTAACGATATTTCCAAGTCCGAGGCGGTTGTTTCCGCTGTTGCGGCCTGGGCGTTGGTCAGCAAGCCGTGCTTGACCAAGCGCTGGGCAATGCCGCGCAGGTCGCCATGTGCGGAGGCGTGGCTTAAAGTCGACTCTAAGGAGGGCTGGCTCATCAAAAAACCTGTTTTACATCGATATAAGCGTGTTACTTGTACCATAAACTAGCGTTTACAGGGATGAAATGACTAATCCTTTCACGTAGTTAAAGCGGTAGTCAGCTAAGCCGATCATATTAATAAGGTTCGTTGTAAAAGTAGACCATTTAAGTTAGTTTAATTTCAACGATTTCTAATTCTTTTTAAGGATCCACGATCCTTAAAAAGGCTTTTCCTTCACCCCACAGGAGATGCCTTCATGCAGAATGCTGCACAGCCAATTTCTCGTAACACCACCCAAGGCGGTTTCACGCTGATTGAGCTGATGATCGTCGTTGCGATTATTGGTGTATTGGCATCTATTGCCATACCGCAATATCAAAATTATGTGGGTCGCGCGCAGGCTGCAGAGGCTTTTACTGCTACAGCAGGTTTGAGAACTGACATCGGTTTATACTTTTCTGAGAATGGAAACTTTGTAGGCTATAAAACAATAAACAGCACCCCTTCTTACATCTCCAATACCGCAAATCAAATAGGTGGTCAGTACATCAGTGGTGTGACACTAAATGGACAAGCGAGCGGTGGGTTCACCGTCGCATTTGATAATGGCGTTCATAGCGGCTCTTCAATGGTGATTCAACCACTTATCAGCAATGAAACGACGAATGATGCTGTGGCAACTGCTAGCACTAGCGGTGGGCAAATTACTGGTTGGCGTTGTAGCAGCACTACTATCGACGATACCTTTCTTCCCTCAGCTTGTCGTCCCTAGCTCTTTACTTATTAATTCCAAAGGGCCCACGTGCCCTTTATTACTTCCATACTTCCTACTCATTTGTTCTTTACACTATAAACTCTGACCTTAAGCGAGGAGCTTACAGTGAAGCCCATCAAACTGATTGCCATAAGCGCGCTTGGCGCATTGCTAGTTAATAGCGCAGCCTTTGCTCAGCCTGACCATGCCCCGGCTCACGGTGCCCGCGATAAGGGCCAGCACCTGCAACATGAATCTAACCGACCTGGTCACTTCCGCGATGAGCGGGTTGATTTACCACGCATTAACGAACGTGAGTTGCGCCAGCTGCTGCGCCGGCATGACGCACCGCGAGCCGAATCGTTGCCGCCAGGTATTCAGCGCAACCTTGAGCGTGGCAAACCTTTGCCCCCAGGTATCGCCAAGCGTTTTGACGGCCAGTTAGCATCTCAATTGCCGCGCTACCCAGGCTATGAGTGGGAGCGTGTTGGTGCCGATGTGGTGCTAATTGAAGCTGCCACGCGCATCGTGGTGGATGTATTGGTAGACGTATTGCGTTAACCATTGCAAGCGCAAGTCGGTATGACTCGAAAATTACATCCCGGCGGCTTATGGTAGAAGCTCACAGTATCATCGCGTCCTAAAGGGAGATTCAATGAGCGACCACACACTAGCCGCACGTCTTGAAATTACTATCGCTATTGCCGAAGAAGCTGGGCAGATGATTATCAAGGCGCGGGAGCAGCAAGGCTTTGCCCAGCGCTTAAAAAAGGATAATGAGTTGGTCACCGACGTGGATGTGGCCGTGGATGAACTCATTAGTCAACGCCTGGAGGAGCACTTTCCGGGGGAAGCGCGGCTGAGTGAAGAGCTTGCTCCAGAAAGCGCTTTGCATGAAACAGCACCTAAGCTGTGGGTGGTGGATCCTATTGATGGCACGGTTAATTTTGCTCAAGGGCTTCGCCACGTAGCGGTTTCCATTGGCTGGATGGAAGAGGGCGTTGCCAAGGTGGGCGTTGTTCATGCACCGTTTTTAGGTGAGACCTTTAGTGCTGCAGAAGGCTCTGGGGCTTTTTGCAACGGTCAAACCATACAGCCAAGCAGTGCGGAATCACTGGCGAACACCCTGGTAGGGACAGGATTTCCCTACCGTAAAGAGGAGCGTAAGCAACTTTTGAAGCGCTTGGAAGCTGTGCTGTTTGAGTGCCAAGACGTACGTCGTAATGGCGCAGCAGCGCTCGATTTATGCGATGTAGCCTGTGGTCGTCTGGATGCATATTACGAGAGTGTCTCGCCCTGGGATTTCGTTGCAGGCTGGGTTATTGCACGGGAAGCCGGCGCGCGAGTAGGGCATCTATACCCAGTACCTTCAGCGGTGCCGGAAGATATCTACCCGGATCATTTAATCGTAACGGCCCCCGGTGTATATGACGCAATGGCTTATCTGCTGCTTGAAGCCGATCAACGTAAGCCATAAAGGGTGATGAGATTTATAGCGGTGTGTGACAAATACTTGAAAAGAAAGCGCTATAAGGGCTTTTCATTTATGCAAGAAACCGCTAGTATACGCACCGTCTTGAGGCAAAGATGTAGCGGCCAATAAAGACAGCGGAGCGTGGCGCAGCTTGGTAGCGCGTTGCAATGGGGTTGCAAAGGTCGCAGGTTCGAATCCTGTCGCTCCGACCAAGAACATATAAAACGGTCACTTAGCTAATTGCTACAGTGGCCGTTTTTGTTTGTTAGCGTTTTATAAGTGGCATATAGGTGGCACTTGTCCGGAGTTTCTGGATGTCACGCCATCATCGTATTTGGAGATGTCACAGCAACCTCATGCTTGGCGGGCGCTGGGGCGATCTTGACGCCGCACATGACGATCCGGGCGGGCACCACATGCAGCTCCTCGCTGACCGCTTCACCGAAGACCTTCAGCGCGGTGTGCTGTCATCGTCACAATGGTGGGCGTTCTCGGGCAGTTCAAGGACGCTCCCCACCGCGACAAACCGGCCGGGACTAAATGCCGCTGAGTGGCCCGCTCGAAATCATCAAGACACAAGATGTGTTGTAGGCGGCGAGGCATTATGTTTCCTCAATAGCATCAGCCCGTCGCCAGACATGCTCATTAACCGCGGTAAGCGGGCCGCTGCCGATCAGCGTGCCCAGCAGATTATCGACTGCCAACTGTGCCATGGCCTCACGTGTTTCATGGGTCGCCGAGCCAATGTGTGGAGTCGTCACTACATTGTCCATGGCCGCCAGTGGCGAATCGGGTGGAAGCGGTTCCTCTACGAACACGTCAAGCCCAGCTGCACGGATTCCGCCGGAGTGGAGTGCCTCGATCAGTGCTGGCTCGTCGACCACTTTACCTCTCGCTATATTGATTAGGGCAGCCGTCGTTTTCATCCGTGCTAGAGCATCTGCGTCAATTAAGTGATGTGTATCGCTGTTATAGGGCACGCTGAGGCAGACGATATCTGCTTCAGCTAACAGGTCATTCAGCTCACGCCTTTTCGCCCCTAACTGCTGCTCAAGCGCAGGCTTGGATGAGGCGGCGGTATAGAGAATGGGCATACCAAAACCCAACGCTCCCCGTCGTGCAATCGCCGCACCAATGCGACCAGCACCCACGATGCCTAGGGTTTTGCCGTGTACATCAATACCGAAGTATTCGTGACCGATATGTGTTCGCCAGCCGCCATCGCGGACAAGGTTGGACAGTACGACTAGCCGCCGCTGGGTCGCCATGATTAGCATAAATGCTGTGTCGGCAGTGGTTTCGGTAAGCACATCTGGCGTATTGCAGAGTAGAATGCGGCGTTGATTCAGTGCCTTAAGGGGCAGGTGGTCAGAGCCCACTGAAATGGTGGATACCACTTGAAGCGCAGGCGCCTCGGCTAGCATTGCCTCATTGAGTTCTAGCTTACCGCCGATTAGGCCATGAGCTCTGGAAAGCGCTGCCATGAAATCAGCACGGTTTGATTCGTCCACGTCCTCGAAATAGTCGACCTCGGCAACCTCGGAAAGTGCCTCAAGCTGGGCTTCACTGAGCCGTCGTACAGCTACAATACGCCAAGATTTCGTTTGTTCATCCATGGCTCGCCTCACCTACGCCTTCCATCTGGAATCCTGTCGCTTTAAGCGAAGACACGAGTTCAGACACATGCTGCTCCTCCAGCTCTACTAAAGGTGGACGCACACGCCTCCAATCGTCATTGTCCGAAAAGTAAGCTGTCGCTGCCTTCATGCCAGGAATCAGTGGGTACTTTTCAAACAAGTCGCGTATAGCATTCAGGCTCTGCTGACGCTCGTCGGCATCGTCCTCCTGCCAATGCCTTGCCAACTCAACGATGGCCGACGGATTGACATTGGCAGTGGCACTGATACAGCCAGCACCGCCTGCTCGTAGGGTATCAAGCAAAAACCGCTCGCTGCCGGCATACACAGCAAAGTCTTGCCCAGCAAAGCGCTCGGTTAACCCTTTGGTGTGTGCCCAGTCTCCGCCGCTGTCCTTAATGCCAGCAATAATGCCCGGGAAGGCGTCACGTAAACGCTCGATCAGTTCAAACGAGAGCGGGACATGAGTGACCGGCGGGATATGGTAGAGGTAGATCCGTAGGCGCGAATTTGCGACACGGTTGATCACCTCACTGTAAAAGCGAAACAAGCCTTCATCGCTAACCCCCTTATAGTAGAAGGGCGGTAGCATCAGCACTCCGGCACAGCCAGCGTCCACCGCCTCGCATGTCACCGCCACGCAATCATCAATTGTACAGCTCCCGGTACCGGGCATAATCCTGGAGGGATCGACACCGCCATGCACTAGCGCTTTTAACAGCTCCTGTTTCTCGGCCACCGTCATTGAGTTGGCTTCAGAATTTGTGCCGAACACGGCCAAGCCGACACCATTTGAGGCCAGCCATTGGCAGTGCGCCACAAAACGTTGCGTATCCGGCGCCAAGTCGGCGCCGAAGGGGGTAATCACCGGTGACCAGACGTCACCACTCAATTGGGACATGATATTCTCCTTGTTGTTGTAAGGTCTTTATTGCCAGGGCTCGATGGCGTAGCGCTCAAGTGCAGCCTGATCAAAGCCAAAACCAAGTCCGGGTGCGGTGGGCAGTAGCAGTTGTCCGTCGGCAAACTCCAACTGGGTATCCACAAGGCGCCTGAAGTTAAGCACCTGATCGTCGGCAAAGAACTCGACCATCTTCACGTTGGGTGCCGATGCTACTAGGTGGATATGCAAGTCGTGGAACCAGTGCGGATAGATATCCACCCCATAGCTGGCAGCGGTGGCGGCAATACGTCGAAACTCAGTGATGCCTCCACAAACCGCCGCATCAGTCTGCAAAATCATGGCTGCTTCTTTGTCCAGCAGCTCCTTGAAGCGCCAGCGTCCCGCTTCGATTTCACCGGTGGCTACCGGAACTGGCGTGCGCTCCGCTAAGCGGCGATGGTTGTCGATGTCATCAGGGCTAAAGGGCTCCTCGATCCAGAACGGATTATAAGGTTCTGCCATGCGCATGAAGGCTAACGCCGACGGCAGATCCCGCCAGGCGTTGTTGGCATCCATCATTACTTGTACATCTGGGCCCACCGCCTCGCGAACCGCCGTCAAGCGAGCTTCCTCTCCCGCTAGGTCTTCTCGTCCCACTTTCATCTTTACCGCGGTGAAACCTTTTGACACGTAGCCTGCCATCTCTTCGCCAAGCATCGCGGGCGTTTTGCCGTCTAGGTAGTAGCCTCCGCTGGCATAAGCCGGCACGCTGAGGGTGTCGCTGGCGCCCAGAAATTTATAGAGCGGGAGTTTCGCTGCCCGAGCGTTACGGTCCCACAGCGCGGTATCCAAAATACTGATGGCACGCATCACCGAACCGCTGCGGCCATGAAGAAGCGATTCCTGATACATCGCTTGCCACAGTGCTTCGGTCGAATGAGCGTCCGCTCCCAACAGCACCGGCTTCAGCAGTTCCCGTACCGCATTTGCCACTAGTGAGCCAGCATTATTGCCGCCATAGCAAAACCCAATGCCTATATGGCCATCATCACCCACCACTTCCACTAGCACATAATCTCGCTTAAGTACCTGTCGATTAGAAAAGCTGGTGGGGTTGTCTAGCGGTACATTGACCGTTCGAGTACGTACTTCGGTTATCGTTGTCATGATGAATCCTCGAATTGAGAGTAAGGTCACTCAGGCTGAGTACGCTGGCGCAGTGCAATCCGCAGCCAGCGAAAGAGGGGGGTCGCTTGCAGGATCGAGAAAGCGGCGATGCATAACAGCACCACGGCAATGGGGCTGGTCAAAAAGATGCTCAGGTTGCCTTGCCCGATCAGCATTGACTGTTGGTAACTGGTCTCCATGACCGGCCCCAGAATCAGCCCGATCACCATTGGCGCTGGTGAGACACCGGCTTTGTTCATCCAGTAACCAAACAGCCCAAAGCCCAGCATCAGCCCAACTTCAAACAAGCTATTGTTGATAGCAAAGGCACCAATCACACACAGCGTGATGATGGAGCAGGCCACGAAGCTGTCAGGTACCCGCGTTACGCTTACACAGAGCCGAGTGAACAGTAGCCCCACCAGCAGTAGGCCTATGTTGGCGAAAATCACCGCCCAGATGAGGGTGTAAGTGACATCTCCATAGTCAGTCAGCAGGTTAGGGCCGGGCAGGATGCCCTGAACCATTAGCGCACCTAGCAGAATGGCAGTAGAGGAACTGCCAGGAATACCCAGAGCAATGGTGGGTATCAAGGCACCACCCACCACCGCATTGTTGGCCGCTTCAGGTGCAGCGACACCCGCAATGTCTCCCTTGCCAAAGCGACTCTTATCTTTGGCAAAGCGCTTGGCTTCGTTGTAAGCGAACCAACTGGCAGTATCGCCGCCGGTACCGGGAATTAGACCAGTGATGATGCCGATGCCACTGGAACGGAAGATATTGGGTAACAAGCGGCGAATCTCAGCGAGAGGCGGAATCAACCTATCGGTGATTTTGCTTGCCACCTTCTGAGCACTATGGGCATTCTCGATCAATATCAGCGCTTGCGGGATCGAGAACAGACCGATCAGTGCGACGGTGAATTCGATACCCGAAAACAGGTTAATGACCCCGTAGGTCATTCTTGGCGTGCCGGTGATGAGATCCATACCTACTGTGCTCAACAGTAATCCCAGGGTGCCAGAAAGCAGGCCACTGACGACTGAGCCTTGTGATAGAGAGCCAATGATGGTGATACCCAATACGGCAATCGCGAACAGCTCGATTGGGCCGAACTTTAGTACCAGAACGCCAAGCAACGGCGCTGCAGTGAGTAGGGCGATGCCGCTCAGCAGACCGCCGATAAAAGAAGCGAAGAGCGACACCCCTAATGCCCTTCCAGCCTGGCCTTGTTGCGATAGCGGAAATCCATCAAGTACTGTCGCCGCGGCCGAAGGGGTGCCTGGCGTCTTCAATAGAATGGCGGCGATAGAGCCACCGTAGGAGGCCCCCACATAGAGCGAAGCCAGCATGCTGAGACCCGAGGCCGGATTCATGCCAAAGGTTAGAGGTAATAGCAGCGCCAACGCCATGGTCGCCGAGAGTCCCGGCATGGCGCCTACAAACAGCCCCAGCAGGGTGCCGCCAAGTATCAGGGAGATATTGGTGAACGTGATGACGTTGGTCAGGCCCACCAGAACAAGATTATCCATATGACTAGACTCCAGAAGCCTGCGTCAGGCACCCCCTCCCAGCGCGCTGCAATGTCTTTCTAAGCAATGCGAGCCGGAAATAAGGGGTGCTCTAATTATCGTTATGAGGAAAACAGAGGCGGCAGTAGCGGGACAGGCAGGCCTAGAAAGCCAATGAAAACCAAACACACCACCGCGACCAACACCCCAATGCCTATGGCGGCGAAGCGCCACGAAACATGTCCGATCATCGCTAACGCCACGACCATGAAACCAACAGTGGCAATCAGGTACCCTGTTATCGAAATGGTGTAGAGGTAGACGGCGGCCAATAAGAAAATCAGCATTGCCTTCCATGGCTTGCGGTGCCTAGCTTGGCCGCTGACGCTCTCCTCCTCTGGTGCGGCAGTATGGGAGGTTGCTGCTCCCTCGGCCGAGAGCTGACGCAGGATACTGAATACTTCCTGGCCCACCATCGCCGCTCCCAATAAGGCGACGGCAACCGAATAGATAAGGGGCATGTTCGCCGCCTTAGCCGGATAGCCCATCGCAGTGATATAAAAGGTCGCTGCTATGCCAATGGCAAAAAATCCTAAGACTAGACGACTTATGTTCATTTCATACCCCTTTGTCGATTCGCCATTTCCCTCTGCCGGTTAAGCGACTTACTGGTTGACCTCATCTTTGACATCTGCCCAGATTTCCTCGAATTGGCCTTCCATGTCTTGCATCATCTGGCCGTAGTCGTCACCGGTCTGGATGTCGAGATTCATGGCACGTTCCTGAGCCGTCTGCTGGAATTCCTCGTTATCTTTTAGGGCTTCAAAGGCAGCAATCAGCTCATCTCGTGCTTCATCTGGAATGCCTGCTGGTGCGCTGTAACCGCGTGAAGAGCCGGCCACGACATCAATATCTTTCTCAATCATGGTGGGCACATCAGGCAGGATATCTAGACGCTCTTTGGTGAAGACGGCGAGGGGGCGCAGGCTGCCCGACTTAATGTGGCCATAGACATTACCAAGGTTATTGAAACTGGCGTCGACCTTGCTTCCCAGGGCTGCTGTCGCGGAGGGGCCATCGCCTTGGAAAGGCACTTTTTGGAAGGACAGCCCCGTTGCCTTCTCAATCATGATGGTTGAAAAGAAGTCATCACCGCCGACGCCTGAATTTGCCACTGTAATCTGACCGGGGCGTTCCTCGGCAGCAGCGAGAAAATCTTCCACTGTTTGATAGGGGCTGTCTTCCGGCACCACGATAACGCCTGGGTCGGTTACCACGTTGGCGATGGGCGTTAGCTCGTCGATTGAGTAATTAATAGCGTCATTCATGATGTAGTTCGTCATCAGCATCGGGGTATTGGTGATGCTGATGACGCTGCCATCATTTGCCGACTGTTGGGTTAGCCGCGTCCATGCAATCGCGCCTGTGGCGCCGGGAATGTATTCATTAATAAATTCCACGCCCAGGGATTCTCGCAAAAATGGTTGGGTCAACTGGGCCAAGGTATCGCTGCCTCCACCTGCCTTAAATCCTTGAAGCACCTTAATCTCATCGGCTGCTGAATACTCCGCCTGAGCGGCGCCTGAAAGTATCAGGGCGGATAGTAGGGACGCTGTGTAAATGCTACGGATTTTCATTGTTATTACCTCAAGTGCTGTTTGTCGTTGTGATGCACATGGTTGAGCAAGGCGTGCTTGCACTATCCAACGTAGTTGCACATCAATAATATTGTCAATAATATTATTAATAATATTGCCAGCTAGATTTATACCGCCTAGCCTGAGGATCGAGAGCCGTATTTACGGACACCTCCGAGAAGCCGCGAATAAAGTAGAGGAAACCGCAATGAGCCAGAACTTTAAAAACAATAGCAACGGCAATGAGCGTCATGAATCGACATCTGAAGCCCCCACCTTGGGCATGTCCAACCGACTAACCAACTATGGCGATGCAGACTTTTCGCTCTTTCTGCGCAAGGCCTTCATTAAGGGCATGGGTTATACGGATGATGCGCTCTCGCGTCCGGTCATTGGGATTGCCAATACCTACAGTGGCTACAATGCCTGTCATGGCAATGTGCCTGGATTGGTCGAGAGCGTTAAACGTGGCGTCATGCTCGCTGGCGGCTTACCAGTAGACTTTCCCACCATTACTCTTCATGAATCTTTCGCTAACCCCACCAGCATGTACCTGCGTAACCTTATGGCATTGGATACGGAGGAGATGATTCGTGCCCAGCCGATGGATGCCGTGGTGCTGATCGGCGGTTGCGATAAGACCGTACCCGCACAGTTGATGGCCGCCGCTAGCGCTGGTGTTCCAACAGTCCAAGTCGTCACCGGCCCCATGCTCGCTGGCTCACACCGTGGTACGCGCGTCGGAGCCTGCACCGACTGTCGCCGTTACTGGGCCTCCTACCGTGGTAATGACATCGACGAAGCGGAAATTAACGAAGTCAACGACAAGTTGGTCCCTACCGTGGGTACTTGCTCGGTAATGGGCACCGCAAGCACCATGGCCTGCCTAGCCGAGACACTGGGAATAATGCTACCCAATAGCGCCACTGCGCCGGCTGTCTACGCTGATCGGCAACGCATTGCCGAACAGTCAGGTGCGCAGGCCGTTGCACTTGCACACGCAGGCGTTACGCCAGATCAAATTCTTACTCCTGAAGCTTTCGAAAATGCTTTGCGCGTACTGCTCTCCTTAGGCGGCTCCACTAATGCCTTGATTCATCTGACCGCTATCGCAGGGCGCTTGGGCATCGATATCGATCTTGAGGCATTTGACCGAATGAGCCAGGAAACCCCTGTACTGATGGATCTCAAACCATCAGGAGAAGGGTACATGGAAGATTTGCATCGGGCAGGCGGCCTGCCCACCTTGCTACGTGAGTTAAAACCGTTGTTACACTTGAGCGCCATGACCATCAATGGCCATACCTTGGGCGAGAACATCGATGCCGCCGTCCATCTCATCGATCAAAAGGTCGTGCGGTCAATGCAAAGCCCGGTCTACGCCCAGGGTGGTATAGCAGTCTTGCGTGGTAACTTGGCACCGTCTGGCGCCATTATTAAGCAGTCAGCTGCCTCGGCCGATCTTATGACTCACCGCGGTCGTGCTGTCGTGTTCACAGGTCTAGAAGACTTGGCTAACCGTATTGATGACCTGGGTCTGGATGTGCAAGCTGACGACGTGCTAGTACTACAGAACATAGGGCCCAAAGGAGCACCGGGTATGCCAGAAGCGGGTTACATTCCGATTCCCAAGAAACTCGCCGCTCAAGGCGTTAAAGATATGGTTCGCATATCTGACGGGCGCATGAGTGGCACCGCAGCAGGTACTATTGTGCTCCACGTCTCTCCAGAATCCGCTGAGGGTGGCCCGCTTGGGTTGGTACGCGATGGCGATTTCATATCGCTTGATGTTGCTAACAATCAGTTGAACCTAGAAGTGGATAACAAGGTGCTCGATGCTAGACGCCAACCCCTCAAGGGGGAGGAGGGCGGAGCGCCACTGCTGGGCTATCGGCGTCTGTTTATGGAGCAAATCCTTCAAGCCGAACAAGGGTGCGATTTCCGTGCCTGTCGGCCTGAACCTACGTGCCGGATACCAAGACAGAATGAAGCCTGAAAGCGAGTTTGATACACTTATTTTCCTTATGCACCGCAAAGAATGCTGAGAAAGCGATCATGAACCGAACTGCCCAGCCGCCCACTGTAAGTGGCGCCGAGACTCAACCCTCTACACCTGCAAACGGTGTCGATGACATCGTGGCCGCTGTAGAAGAGGACATTGTGCTCGGCCGACTGCACCCGCGTGAGCGGCTGGTCGAAGAGGCCATGATGGAGCGCTTCGACTGCAAGCGACACGTTGTTCGCCAGGCTCTCTTCCAACTCGATAACATCGGTTTAACTGAGCGCATCAAAAACAGAGGTGCTTTCGTCCGGAGTTATCCGCCGGAAGAGGTCGAGGACATCTACGCTATGCGCGAGATTCTCGAATTAGCTGCAGTGAGTAGACTGCCCCTGCCAGCTCCGCAGGAATGGCTTTCAGAGCTTGAAGATGTTCATCAGCAGCACAGCTCAGCCGTGAATGCTCACGACCTAAGGCAAGTATTCCATATGAACATCGCTTTTCACCGCACCTTATTCAGAGCCTGCGGGAATGAATATTTGTACGCTACTATTAATGAGTTCGCCCAGAAGGCTCATGGCATTCGCTTTATCGCGATTACGGATCGCGATGCTCTGGCTCAAGCCAGAAATGAACACCAATTGATGATTGACGCCATTCGCGACGAAGACCGCGAACGCTTGTCTGACCTGTGTCGCCAGCATCTACTACCTTCCAAAAACCGCTACTTGGCGCTTTATGCTGGCATTAAAGATTAAGTTTCACAGATTTTCCAAACCGTAGAAGCTTTTGTGTCACTTGAATAGGTTGTGAGTGGGTTCGGTTCTGAATTCAGCTAATAAGTGCAGCACCTGTGGTTTCTAGTGCTCCTGAGTATTCACCTAAGAACACCTGGGCTGGGGCTCGGTATCCCAGCCGCTTTCTTGGCTCATCGTTTGCGACTTAAAGAGTGTTACAGCGTAAGGGCCTTGGCAGCTGAAACAGGGATAAGCAAAAGCCAAATCAGCCTATCGCTGAAACGCTGCATCGAGGTTGGCCTCGTGCGAAAAGATCGCAAAACCGGCGTGCCGCGTGCGAATGTCAGAGCCCTATTTGATTTTATTGTGCATGGTCTGCGCTACGTATTCCCAGCTAGGCCTGGTGAAATTACGCGTGGAATTGCCACCACTTTTGCAGCACCGGTGTTAAAAGGCCAAATTTACAGTGCGGGTGAGTTGCTATTGGTTTGGCCTGACCCGCGAGGCAATAGTAAAGATCCGGCGGTAGAGCCGTTGTTCAAAACGGCAACTTACGCTGTACGGCGTGATAAAGAACTTTATGCGATGTTAGCGTTGGTAGATGCCATACGTTTGGGCCATCCCCGTGAAAGCAAAGTGGCCGCTGAACAGCTCTCGCAACATCTGATGACTGGTGCAAGGAGCCAATAATGATCCTGTTTGAGGATCAGCGCGCGATGCTTCGCCAAGTCGCCCAGGCACTCGGGGCAGGGTGGGCTACGCGCACAAGAATGACTGCCACATCTTATTCGTTTTTATCCTGCTGGCAGCACCGGTTTCCATTGAAAGCTCACGGTTACTGACTCAGTCACGGCTAGAGTGCGGCCAGAGTCAGTCCAGCGGCTTTTTCCTAAGCCTAGAACAGCTGTATATAGATAAACCAGAACATCTCAAAGCCACACAAGCGGCCTGAAAACACCGCCAACATCAAAAAATACGCCCCCAAAGCCCGCGTCTGCTCTATCGACACCCTGACGCGCCAGGCGGTCCGTGTTGGCATGAGCCCTGATAGTAAAGGTGGCGCTGTTATTGCCCCCATGATGCTAAAAGGCGATGTGTTGGTGATTACCGCTCAGGACGGCTAAACATTTGACTTCCGGGTTTGGTTTAAGGTGGACGGCGCTTCAGCGCTTGAGATTGTAGTGAGTGGGTCGGCCTTCCCATCATGAGATCAGGGGTGATGCCAGCACCGACACTAGACTATTAGTCTAGCGGGCTTCGTATTACTACGTATATCACTAGGTAGCCACAACCCCTAGCCTAAAGGAGCAATAATAACTAAAGCAGGAGAATGCTCCTTGAATGTGGCCAATTACCTAGCCGTCAATGCCGTTAGGTTTCCTCATCGTATCGCGACTTACCAGGGGGATGTGCCGGCGCTCAGTTACGCTGAGCTGGCTTGCCAAGCCCGGCGCTGGGCAACGTTTTTTGCCCGGCAAGGCTTAGCGCCGGGGGAGCGAGTCGCCCTCTTTCTGCCCAACAGCCCTGTCTATATCGAACTGCTATGCGGCGCCTGGTACGCGGGCCTGGTGGTGGTGCCGGTCAATGCCAAGCTGAGCGTGGCGGAAGTCGGTTACATTGCGGATGATAGCGGCAGCTGCATCGTGTTCTGCGAACGTGATGATGTAGCCCAGGCCCTCACCGACACACTCGTTTTGCCCCCCATGCTGCCGGAAGGTCTTGTTCATGAAGAGAGCTTCGATCGACCGGTTTTCCGTGCCCCTGACGCACCGGCATGGATATTCTATACCAGCGGTACCACGGGCAAGCCGAAGGGCGCGACGCTGACCCATCTCAATCTGGCGGCCATGTCGGCGTGCTATGCGGCCAACATCGAACCGGTGACGGCGCAAAGCAGGCTGGTGCATTTTGCCCCCATGTCCCACGGTTCAGGGCTGTATATCGTGCCTTACCTGATGGCAGGCGGCGCCAATGTCATTCCCGGTTCCTTGAAGTTCTCGGGTGAGAGTTTCGTGTCTACCCTGGCGGGCCATGACCACGTTTCCATGTTCCTGGCCCCCACGATGATCCGTCGCGTGCTGGACTACCTGGCGGCGCACCAGCCTGAGTATAGTGCCGCACATATCGCTACCATCACCTATGGCGGCGGCCCCATGTACGCCAAGGATCTCGAGGAGGCGTTAAGGGTATTCGGGCACCGGCTGGTGCAGATCTATGGACAGGGGGAAAGCCCCATGACCATTACCTTCCTGGGCAAGGGGCAGCACCATCAACTGACGCCGCAGTGCTTGAGCGGGGATGCCGAGGGCTCGCCCTTGTTGCCAGTGGGCCAGTCGCATCCTCAGCTCGAAGTCACTATCCAGGATCAGGAGGGTAGCTGCCTGCCCTGCGGCCAAGAGGGGGAAGTCTGTGTGCGTGGCGATATGGTGATGGCGGGCTACTGGAATAACCCTGCCGCGACACAAGAAACGCTGCGTGATGGGTGGCTGCGGACAGGGGATATAGGCCATCTCGACCCGCAGGGTTTTCTCTACCTGACGGATCGCCTGAAGGACGTGATTATCAGCGGTGGCACGAACATCTATCCACGTGAAGTGGAAGAGGTGTTGTTGCAATTTCCCGGGGTCAAAGAAGTGTCCGTGGTGGGGCAGCGTGATGCCGAGTGGGGCGAGGTGGTGATGGCGTTCATCGCCTGCTCGGTCTCGCTCGATACCACGGCGCTCGATCAGTTCTGCCTTAACAGGATGGCGCGTTTCAAACGCCCCAAGTCGTACCATTTCCTCACTGACTTGCCCAAGAATGCCTACGGCAAGATCCTTAAAACCGAGCTGCGCAAGCGGCTCGATGGCGTCACCAGCTAGGGAGTTCGTTCCATGCGTACTTATATCATTGGCACCGGTGGGCACACACGCTTCGGTAAACTCGAGCAGTCGCTCGAACAGCTGATAGGCGAGGCCGCGGTCGAGGCATTGGCATCGGCACAGATGGAGGCAAAGGATATCGATGCTGTCTACATCGGGAATTTTAATAGCGGCATGTGTGATCAGGAGTTTCCGGCATCGCTGGTGCTGAACGCGCTGCCGGACATGCGTTTCAAGCCGACTACCCGGGTAGAGAATGCTTGCGCCAGTGGCTCGGCGGCGTTGCATCAGGCGATCAATCTGATCGAGGGGGGCCTGGCCCGCAATGTGCTGGTGATCGGTGCCGAAAAAATGACCGATGCCGATGCTTCCCGGATCGGTAAAGGGCTATTGGGGGCGAGTTACCAGCCGGAAACCCGGCATCAACGTTCGGGGTTTGCGGGGGTGTTTGCCGATGTGGCGGCCCGCTATTTCGAGGCCTACGGCGACCAGACGGAAGCACTGGCACGTATTGCCGCGAAAAACCATGCCAACGGGGTGCATAACCCTTATGCGCAGCTACAGAAAGACGTGGGCGTGGCGTTCTGTGAGGCTGTATCGGAAAAGAACCCGGTGGTGGCGGCACCGCTGAAGCGTACCGATTGTTCTCCCGTTTCCGATGGGGCGGCGGCGGTGGTGGTCTCGTCCAAGGATGTGGCGGATGCCGCCGCACAAAAGGTGCGTTTCCTTGCGCGCACCCAGGTCACGGATTTCATGCCCATGCAGCAGCGTAATCCGTTAGTCTTCGATGGTGTGACCAGAGCGTGGCAGAACGTGCTGCGCGAGGCCGACATGACGCTCGATTCGCTCTCGTTTGCGGAGGTGCATGATTGCTTCACCATCGCGGAGCTGATGATTTATGAAAGCATGGGCTTGACGCCTTATGGCGAAGGCGCACGCGCCATCAAGGAAGGGTGGGTGATGAAAGATGGCCGATTGCCGGTCAACCCTTCCGGTGGCTTGAAGGCCAAAGGGCATCCGGTCGGTGCCACCGGGGTTTCCATGCATGTCATGGCGGCACGCCAATTGCTGGGTGAAGCGGGCGGGTGCCAGATTGCGGATGCGCATACGGGTGCTGTCTTCAATATGGGCGGTCTGGCGGTGGCCAATTACGCCAGCCTCTTGCAACGTGTCGATTAAGGCCGGGAGCGGACAATGACAATGTCGGCGATGACAAATACAGCAACAAGCTCAACGGTAACAACGCCTCACGCGTCTAGAACCCTGCTGGTCACCGGGGCATTGGGCGGTATCGGGCGTGCGATATGCCACCAATTCGCAGGCCAGGGGGACTCGGTGATCGTTCATGACATCCGCGCTGAAAGCGATACGGTTGTTACCCGGTTCGTCGAGGAACTGCGCCAAGCCGGTGCGCCTGTTGTCCATTACTTTCAAGCGGACTTGAAGCAAATTTCGGCCATTGACGCGCTATTTGCGGATCTCCGTGAAGAAGGGCTGCGGGTCGATATTCTGGTCAATAACGCCGGTATTCAGAAAACGGCTCCCATACAGGAGTTTGATGCGGCCACTTGGTTGGACATTCTAGCGATCAATCTAACGGCGGTTTACCGGTGCATTCAGCACGCGGTTGAGGACATGCGCCATTCAGGATGGGGGCGTATCATCAACCTTTCTTCGGTACATGGGTTGGTGGGTTCCGCCAATAAAGCTGCTTATGTGGCTGCCAAACATGGTGTGGTGGGGCTTACCAAGGTACTGGCACTGGAGACGGCGACCCAGAATATTACGGTCAATGCCATTTCTCCCGGCTGGACGGATACGCCTATTCTGTGGCCCCAGATCCAGCAGCGAATGGCCCTGTTGGGAAGCTCACGGGATGAGGCAGTACACAATCTGGTGACGGAGAAACAGCCTACAGGCCAGTTGGTTCCTCCCGAGCATGTGGCGGCGTTAGTCTATTACCTGGCGGGTGACCAGGCGGCGCATATGACCGGCACCACGCTGCCTATCGATGGGGGGTGGACCTGTCAATGAGCGTGGTATGCCAATAATGGCATGCCCAGATAACAGCGGCGGTGATCAGCGATGAATGCAACGGTGCTAGGCAGAGATCTTCTTCAGGTGGCGTTTGAACATGCGCCTTGTGCCATTGTCGTCACCAGGAACCGTCGTGTGCTGGAGTGCAACCATGCTTTTTGTGATCTCTTTGGTTATGAAAAACAGAAGTTGATCGGCCAGTTGATGTTGAAACTTTATCCTTCTTATGCGGATTTCAAGTCAATCGGTGATCTTCGTTATAAGGATCTTTTGCAGAACAAGAAGTGTATTGATGAACGTTTCATGCGTAATAGCCGCGGAGAAGTTTTCTGGACTAAAACGATAGGTAATACGTTAACCCCCGACGCTCCCTTTGAACTAGCTGTTTGGTCATTCATGAAAATCAATGTGGGCCGGGATAAATCTAATGACTTGACCATGCGCGAACTCGAAGTGTCCAGCTATATAGCGAATGGTCATACTTGCAAGGAAATCGGTAGGATGCTGCATATATCGCATCGGACGGTAGAAGCGCACCGAGCCAAGATAATGAAGAAGCTGGGGTGTCGCAATACCGCAGAATTAGTATCAAAAATCATACAGTTGGAAGATTGAGCATGGGGTGGCCTGGCGTGTTTCAACCCAGTTCAGAGGGGGCTGTAAAACTCCCTACTTGGATACGTAGTACTACGTATACCGTAGCGTACCTGGAGCGGCTAGGATGAGTTATATGATGCTTTGCCAATAATGAATCAATAACACTAAGTATCTATTCCTGCCGAGAAAAACTCGGGTTTTATAATAATGCTAATAAAGCAAAAAGATGTCAGGAGTTAATCATGAAAAGAAGAGACTTCTTGAAGATCAGTGCTGTTTCCATTGGTGGCACGCTGACGCTGACAACGATGCCTAGTACGTTGTTTGCTCAAACAAGCACGCGGCTTAAGTATGATTCTTATGTGACCGAACACGCTTCTCCTTCGGTGTTGGATCGGTGGTTCCTGGAGGAGCTGGAAAAGCGAACCAACGGTGCCGTTGAAATCGATTATTACTGGGCGCAATCGCTCAACAAGGCGGGTGCCCACCTTGATGCCATCAAGCATGGTATTTCGGAAATTTCGTTGATCTCCCCCGGTTATTACCAGAGCGACTTGCCGGTTACCCGTGGCCTCGAGTGGTACTACAAGATGGATCGTGCGGATGCCCTACTGAAGGTGTGCCGCGATGTGTACCAGCGCTATGAGCCGTTGCGGGAGGAGTGGGAAACACGCCATAAATCCAAGGTGCTGTATTGGACGAACTGGTATTACTGCCCGCTGATAACACGCGATCCCATCCACTCGATCGAAGACCTGAAGGGTAAGCGGATTCGAGGTTATGGGGTGGGCACGGATGTGGTGGAAAGCCTGGGAGGGCGTGCCATTCCCATGGCGGCACCGGAGGTCTATTCAGCCCTGGAGCGCGGCGTGCTGGATGGCGCCTACGGCTTTGATTTCATTACCGCAATCAGTTACGCCCTGCATGAAGCCGCGCCGTATATCACCGAAATCGGCGCCGGTCCTCACGGCCCTTCGGCCACGGTGATCGGTATCGATGTCTGGAATCAATTGCCTGATGACGTAAAGCAAGTCATGCAGGAATTGGCCGATGAAATTTACCAGGGCAAGTACCGGGAAATCTATTCGGGCATCGCGGAAGACCGTGTACGCAAGGCAATGGCTGAGGGCGCTCAATTCTCGAAGTGGGACGATGAGCAAATCGATAGGGCGCGTCACCTGGTACAACCCGAGCAGGTAAATAACTGGGTGAATAACGTGGCAAGTGGTGCCGGTATCGATGGCGAGGAAATGCAGGGAATCATCAATGAAGCCATTGAACGCCATGATGGTACCGGGGAGCTGAAGACACCCTACGAGATTTATCAGGATATATCCTGATTCCTGGCGCTACTTCACAAATAGCTGCATTCCACCAGGGCTGCTGAATAGCAGCCCACTGCTTTGTCATGCCGTTGGAGTAACGCACGATGGGTGTATTAGAAAAAACAGACCCAAAACAGGCTGAAGTGAAAAAATTAGCTGCATTACGGAAGATAGAGTCGCGCTTGGCGAGTGTAACAGGCGTCATTGCTGCGGCAGCGCTGCTGTTCATGATGTTGTCTACTGCACTCGATGCAACGTCTCGCAGCTTGTTCAATTTTCCACTACCGGGTGTTTACGAGTTTTCCGAAGTTTCAATGGCAATCATTGTTTACCTGGGCCTGTTATGGGCTCAGCACGACAAAAAACATATCCGTGTGTCGTTGATAAGTGAAAACAGATCTTTTCCGGTCAAGCAGGTGTGGGAAGGGATTGGTTGGTTGTTTGCGGCTATTTTCCTGTTAGCTATTACCGTGCCCACCATAGAGGGGGCTTATAGCTCGTTTCTAGATAAGGAGTTCCGCTGGGGAATCGTTCAGATGCCTATCTGGTGGGTAAAAATTATCGTTGCTTGTGGTCTTCTGCTGGCCTTCATACAAATGACGTTACATTTCATTCTTGCTATCTATTCTTCCTTTGGGGCTGCTGATGAATAATCCTGGCTTGCTTGGCTTGATTTCCGTGGGGCTTATTTTTGTGCTCATGGGGTTGGGTGTCCCTGTGTTCGCAGCCTTGGGTCTGGCGGGTATTGTCGGTATCGTCATGGTTCAGGATCTGAGCTATGTCTATAATGTCCTGCAGAATTTTGCCTTTGATGAAACGGCTGCGTACCTGTTAACCGTCATCCCGTTATTTATCATCATGGGTAACTTTGCCCTTCATGCGGGGGTTGGAAAGTCGCTCTTTCACGTGGCGAAGCGGTGGTGCGGGCATTTACCCGGTGGTTTGGCGATTTCTACGATTCTAACGTGCGCTGGTTTCTCCGCGACATCCGGCTCCAGCGTGGCCACTGCTGCAACGGTAGGCTCCATTTCGTTACCCGAAATGAAGGCGGCCGGCTACGATAAGCGCCTTTCGGCGGGCTGTGTCGCGGCCGGTGGTGTGCTGGGCGTGTTGATCCCCCCGAGTGTATTGTTGGTCTTCTACGCGGCATTGACGGAAGTGTCTGCTGGCAAGATGCTGGTGGCCGGTATTCTGCCAGGCATACTGTCAGTCGCCGTGTTCGTGGCCGGGGTTTTCATCATCTCTGTTCTGAAACCCGATATGTGCCCGAAGGGAGAACGGGTTGGTTGGAAAAAGCGCTTTACCTCGTTGCGCCGCTCTTGGCAGTTACTGGTATTAATCATTGTGGTGCTGGGTAGCATCTATACGGGTTGGGCGACGCCTACCGAGGCGGCCTCGCTTGGGGCGGTCGCTTCCATCCTGTTTCTGCTGGCTTCTCGGCAGGATAGATCGGCCAAGTTACAGTCGATTGGTACCTCTTCGCGTGATGCGGTCAACACGACGGTCATGATCATGATGACCATGCTGGGCGCAGGGGTCTACAGTTTCTTCTTGAGTTTGATCCAGATTCCGCAGTTGATCTCGGGCTGGGTGATCGACTTACCACTTCCCGCTATCGTGATTATCGCGCTGATTCTGCTGCTATATGTCCCCATGGGAATGTTCCTGGATGCCTTTTCCATGTTAGTCATCACCTTGCCTATTCTCTTTCCTGTTGTGACGAGCCTGGGCTTCGATCCCATCTGGTTCGGTATATTGGCGATCAAGATGTGTGAAATCGGCTTGATCACCCCGCCGATAGGGTTGAACGTGTACGTCATTGCTGGACTGGATAAGGATACTTCGCTCACGGATGTCTTTTACGGCGCTTCCTGGTTCATCCTGATGGAAGTCGTGACCATTGTATTTATTTTCTGTTTCCCGTTTATTGCCACTTATCTGCCCAATACAATGTAGGGCTTTATACGCGCGTCTTTTCAGTAATAGGTATCAAAAGCAAGCACATGCGCAAGGAAGACAGAAAGCTAATATTATTTTACATGACTTGATGCAAGAGAAAATTCCTGCCGTTGCTACCCAATGAGCCGGGTTTTGTTGACGCAGCCACCCGACACGCAATAACGGAACAGCGTTTAACCCCGGCTCGTAATGAGTTTGGGCCGATGTTTCTTAACTTGCGAAAAGGGCTGGATCCGAAGCTGCTCCAGTATCGCGTCGGTGACCTGCGTCGGTCGCCGACGCGATTGCTTAGGCCTGATCCAGGCTTGATTCAGATCATCCCCCACTAGCTCCCCAAATTGGAAATACCTCCGGCCGTCACGTGGCAATATCGATTTTGCTAGCATAATTGGCACCAACACGACCCGGGGCGTCAGTAAAGATGCAAAGGCTTTAAAGCGGCCCATTTCCGGGATGGGAAACAGCCACTGGATATAGTCGTGGGTGTGTTCCAGCCAGAAGTAGGGGAGTGCCCAGATGTCTTCTAGTCGACGACGACCCTTATGATCGTGGCCTTCCCCGCGGTAAAACGCGATTAAACACTCATCATTTCCCATTATGCTCCCCGCACTAACGATTCATTGAGCCCATGTAACACCATTTCGCGTACGTGGCGTTCGGTGTCTGGATCAATTCGGGCATCAATTTGTTCTAATGCACGGACATAAGCTGTGGGTAATCCGTGTTCTCGTGCGCCTGCTAACACATGGTGCTTGTACCATGTATAGGGCTGCATGCCAGTAGCGGTGAGCTTGCCAACATATGCCTGTACTTCAAACTGCCCGTCACCAACCAGGTCGGTTACCGTCAGCCAGGTTTCATCGTAAGCAGCGTTGAGCCCTTCATAACGATCCAGCGTCACCTTATGGTGCGAAGCCACTTCCCAGACGACGCCGTAGACAGACGACTGCTCAGATGCCGTTACAATATCGCATTTGCCAGAGCCGTCACCGCCTTGCTGATGAAAGGCTAGGCGATACGCAGGCAGAACGGCGATGGACACAAAGCGTGCTGGGATCCTTGCAGCTAAGCGCTGGGTAGACATATTCGAGCCATAAGCAAAACAGAGCACCGTTATATCCTTTTCAATATGTTGGCTTCCATGAACAAGACTTTAATAGGTTTCTTGCGCGACCAGTGTGCGTTGGTAATGCGCGAGTACCTGTTCTGCATTCGCTTTTAGCGTTTCTCGCCACGCCGCAGGAGCCCGTACGTTGATATTGGCGCCCATGGCCATCAGCCACCACAGCGTTTGTTGGTCATCGGGCACCTCGGCTTCTAATTGTTGCCAGTTGCTGTCGGACAGTGGTGTCAGCCGCTGAGTTTCAGACAGTGGGGTCTCACTGAGTAGCCACGCAACTTGTGGCGCTACATGGGCGACAAGTGTGACGGGGGCTTTGCCTTGCAAATAGCCGAACGCTCCACCTGCTATGTAATTGTCTAAGTCAAAGCCGTGCAAAGGTCGCCAGGTCGCTTTGCTTAGAGCGGCTGTTTCAATGCGGTGCATGGCGAACTGACGAATATCGTCATAGTCGTCCACTGTCGCAAGTAAATAGGTCACGCTGTGTCGGCTGACTAGCCCTTGAGGATGAAGGGTGAAGTGCTTTTTGGTTTTGGATGTGCGTGACAAGTACACGACATCCACCGGTTTCTGCTCTAGCAGGGCTTGAGAGACGATTTGCCACGTCATTTCATTAAGTGCCGCGGGGATAAGCGCTTTGCCATTGGGGATGGCACGAACTTTCCGGGCCCATTGGCTCAATCCGTTGGAGCTCATCTCATCCAGCAACCGCCTCGCATCCGTAAAGTGCGGCGATAATTGCCCAACGACCACAGGGGGCAGTAATCCTTTTAAATACTCTTCGGCAAGTACCAGCGTCAGCGCGCTCGGCACATCCAGCGCGGGCAGCTGACACTGAAAGTCGCGATCGAAATACCACTGATAGGGCTTCCGGCTATCATCACACCCGATGGGAAACTGCGTCGAGAGTTTTTGGCTCAAATCCCGCTGTAACGACCGAGTATCAATATTAAACCCGCGTTCAGCGAGTTTTTCTTTCAACATAGGAGTCGACATTTTCTTAGGATAACGGGGGATGAGTTGCAGAAGCGTCAAGTAGCGAAAAAGTGTATCGCGCGTATCAGACATAGTGACGCTAATCCTGGCTATAGGAATGAAAGCAGTAAGTTTATCGTGCCTCACAAAACTTAGCGACTCTCTCGGGTAGCGCATCGGGTTCCCGAGCAATCAAATGAGCTCGGCGTCGCCAAAGTCCAGTCATGCGCTGGTTTGGGGTGGCATGGGGGAGGTGCCCCCATAGTGCGGCAGGGTGAATGTCGAGAGGCATTTCAATTGACGTGTTTGGGTGTCCTTCAAGCCATCGATACACCTCCAAAGCGCCGCGGCCAACGCATACGGGAAATAGCAGTGCATTCAAAGGCAGGGGTAAGCCGAGAGCCAACAGCAGGGCGTTGACTTCATGGTCGCACGCTAGGTGCCAACGATGCCGGTTAGCTACTAGAGGAGCGGTTAAATGGCCTGCCACGCAATGCCAAATTAGGTGGGCATGTAAAAAGCGCCGAGATTCATCGGAGAGACTGGCGCTATAACAGGGACAAAAATAGAGATGCCGGCCATCCGTGCTTGCCGTGGCTATTTGTTCCTGCAAAACAGGGGTCAAGATTAAAAATTCGCTGAGCAACTCCATAACAGGCAGTGTTTCTGCCCAATAGGCGCGATCCGCCTGCCACTTCGCCAACTCTTGCTGTGCATCCGCCGTTGCTGAAGATGAACGTACCAACGTATCCATAGCATGCCTTTCCTCAAGGGTGAGGTGTCATAAGCTACGTTAGGGGTGCGACAACTCAAGCCGCATAAAAGCGAAGAATACCCATTGCTGTTTCGATAGCTAAGCTTGAATGGGGAACTGATCTCTCCTGGGTGGTGTACGAGAAGTAAGCTGTAGCTTGGCTCGGCTTTCGCCATGAAGCTGATGCATGATCGCAACCATTCACTAACTGGCTCACACGGTTAAAAACCTCAGGTGGCTTTTGAGCATTTTTAACCTTCAATAGCAAAAGTATTAGTCTTCTGCTCTAGCAGCTAGTTCAATGTAATGATATCCTCATTATTATTAGATTAGATAGCTTATTATTAGTCTCGCATTGCGGCACAGGCTGTCGCAGCCTTCGGTTACTTTCTTGCCATTCCTTTTGTTGCTACTTAGTAAAACAAAGATTTTTGCTTGTTAGCCCTCTAAGCGCCAGACGCCTGTGCTTTTATCCGCGACGGTAAAATGGATTGACTGCCATGTGAATGCCAATGCAACGAGGGATGTTACATCCTTGCCATCGAATAAAAAGGCCTGCTCCTCTAAAAATAGAGGAGGGAATACAGCTCAGCGAGAAAGATATTCGCGAAAAAAGAATTTGGCATCATGCCAGAGAGACGTGACTAAACCAGTCGCGCAATAGAAAAGTGGCTCAAGCCACTCATCAAAAAATGGAACATTAGGGATCATTAAAATGAAAATGCTTAAGTTGACTGCTGCTCTTGCCGCCGTATCACTGGTGACAGGCTGTGCCTCCATCGTTGGAGACAAAGAGCAAGGCATCACGATAAACAGCAGCCCGAGCAATGCCAATGTGTTGATCACCGATGAGCGCTCTATGCAGGTTCACTCGGCTACAACGCCGACGACTGTGCAATTGCGTAAATCTGACGGTAGTTACTTCGGTGGTAAGACTTACAATGTGGAAATCTCCAAAGATGGCTACGAAAGCCGCACTATGATGATTAATTCTAGCCCAAACGGCTGGTTCATTGGGGGCAATCTGATCTTTGGCGGCTTGATCGGTTGGCTGATTGTTGATCCTCTGTCTGGCGCTATGTATAACCTTTCACCTGACATCATCAATGCAACACTTGGTGAGAGTGTTGCTACCAGCGATGACGGTAATTCCGAGATTACGCTTGTTTTGGTTGAAGATGTGCCTAGCCATTTGCTTGATCAAATGGAATATCTCGGCCAAATCTAAGCCATTAACAGCACCGCCTCCGGGCGGTGTTTTTGTACTGTGATTTCAGGAACCAAATACCATGACTCATCGCATATTCGCATTTACTGCCGTTGCTCTTACCGCGGCGCTCTTAACTGGGTGTGGCTCAGTTGGCGTTCAGCCTGTCTCAATGGGGACCGCTAAACCTGCTAATTGTGAATTGAAACAGTACGTCAGTGAGCGCGATATTGAGCGGCCCTACGAAGTTGCCTGTATGATTACGTCTGAAACTGGCACTACGCTAGGGCATGATAAAACAGCCTCTGCCGCTATTAATAATGCGCGTGAGGAGGCTTGCGCGTGTGGCGCAGATGCCATTGTCGTCGAATCCTCCGAGGAAGAAGGAATCACGCTGTTTACCTGGGGGCAGGGAAAAGCACAGCTCAAAGCTGTTCGCTACCAGGATTAAAATAAGCCCGTCTGGTGCGCTAGACGGGGTATTTGCTCTATACATAGGATTTAAAACATGGCGATGAAAAAATGGCAGCCAACTATAGCCCTAGTGTCATGCTTAATATTGCCAGTGGCAGCAACAGCACAAAGCAGCACTGAAGATGAATACACCGGCCGCTTTGGTAAATGTATGGATGCCTCTGGTGGAGTGACTGCCGAAATACTGAGCTGCATTGCTGATGAGTTTGCTACTCAAGATGCGCGTTTGAATGGCGCCTATAGCGATGCCCGACGCGATCTTTCCGAAGAACGCCAGCAAGTGCTGTTAAACGCCCAACGTCACTGGATCGCCTATCGTGATGCGAATTGCGGCTTCTACTCCACTATCGGTGGCACGCTCGCACAAATAGCCAGCAATGATTGCTTGTTAAGAGAAACCGCCGAGCGCGCTGCCGAGTTGGAAAATATGGTGGGGTGGTAAAGAAAAGAATCTGGCTCGGTACCTGGTTCGAATTATTCCTCAAAAAGCACGCCTTCAAACAGCGTTACGCGCCGCCGTTATGTGTGGAGTATTCCACTGATTATACTGCTCGAAGCTATTATTAATACCTTAGTACATAGCGATTACTCTCAGCGTTAGCCCCATTAGCATTGCATTTTTGATGGCCGTATTGTGATTGAAAGCCCAGGGCTACTTATGCAAAGCATGACCGTTGAAGACATGAAGCGAGGCTTTTCAATGATCCGTAGCCCGGTGATCGCACGGCTATTCCGAAAGCTTGGATTAATCGAACAGTGGGGCAGTGGTGTAAAGTGCATTTTCGCGGAGGCACAGGCCCAAGGGTTTCCGGAGCCCAGATATTGAAGAAATTGCCAACCGCGTGCGTTTGAGTATTCGACTGGCGGAGGCTCTTTCCATTGAGAAGTCAGTGCCGTGACCCAATCTGAACCAGTGCAGCAGGAGTCACGGCTATAGCCAGTGCTGGCAGCCAAAGTCAGGATCAGCTGGGCAAATCGGCTATGGCCCGTAAGCTTGGTCACAAGTGCGTTTCGGGAGAGCTCAATAAACAAGTAGGCAATTTACGCAAGCAGCAACTTATTAAAATGACTCTGCCCGAGAAGCCTAATAGCCGCCTTCAGCAGTACCGCTTAACTCTTAAAGGTCAGCGCTTTTTGCAAGATGCCTTCTAGGGACTAACGTGAACGCCGCCAACATCAAAACATACGCCCCGAAAGCCCGTCCTCGCTACTGACACCATGAAATGTTGGCGCACCCCATAACCAAGGTAGCTGCCACACTGAATAGATACGAAAGTTTGAACCACACAAAACAAAGCATACCTATGACTGCTCTGTTAACCAAACGTTAATGAAGTAATGTGCTTCCGGTGATGGGGGCGCGTTACGTACCCCGCGTGCCTCGCTTAGCTTCCAACGCTGGCCTTGGGGCGTGATGGCAACGGTTACTGGCTCAGGTTGCTGCAGGTGATAGATAGCGACTTTTCCGTTGGCGACGGCGCTGCTGTAACTGCCCACGCAGTGCCGCATGCGTTCTCCCTCCAAGAGTAAATCCTGCCAAGAAGTAATGGCGGTGATTGACGCCGTGTTAGGCAAGGGCGGCGTAGGGTAGGGGCCATGGCGTTGCTGCAGTTCAGTGGCGCTACTTTGAAGATTGTCCGCGGTTGCGTGGGCATTAAAAACATTCACTAACTGGTCATGCAGGGTCTGAAAGGCCGCCAATGAGTATACGGGGTAAAGAGCTTCAGTCCTTGTAGCTAACATGCGTTGGGTATCCACCAGCATCGCTTTAAGCCAAGCACTACCACGGTAATGGGGAGCAGGGGTTAGCGCCTCGTTGATAAGTGTAAGCAATCCCGGCCAACGTGCGCCCTCATAATTGGCTAAAAAGATAAGGTGCCTGGCGTGAACATAAGGCTGATGACGCAAAAACTCGCAGTTGTCGGGATTATTTAACGCCCTTTTAAGCGGAAAGAGTTCGCGCCGAATCACCGGGCCAAGCTGGCAGCGACGCAGCAGCTTGGCACTTGATCGCGTTGCGGGTAAACCTGCAACTGCACATAGCGTTGATTGCTTGTGGTGAAGTAATGCCGCGAAGGTGTCCGCTGACCATCTTTCTTGTGCCCCCTTTTCTACCAGCAGTATTAGCAGTAGTGGCGATGACACTGCCATGTCGAGGGCAGCGTCTAATCGGCCAGCAACCTGCGCTAATTCAATGCCTAAAAAAGGCACCGCATTAATAACCTCAATTAGTGCGTCGGGCATACCCTGCGTTAGTACCTCACCATGGGTAGCCATAAGCACCTCCCAACTGATCCCCGGTGGCTCCAAAAACGCACCCGCCGCTAAGTGTGCGCCCTCTGCCTCACTGATCCACGAAAATGGTGCGTCCGATTGCCAGAGTAGAATCCGCACAACCATGTGATAGCCAACGACAGAGGATAAATCGAGCGAGACGCTGCTATCCGCAGGTGAAGGTTCGCTGGCCCAAATGCGTCGGGCAAAGCGGGATATCCAGGTAGCGAAGTTTGCTGTAAGTGATTTGGTTCGCAAAGGGGGCATTAGTTAGCGTCATCCAGGTGTGGGCTAGGCGACCAAATAATAGTGGGTTTGTACGACATTAAATGTCGCATGGCGCGGTTAGGCTAGTGATTGAGAACGATGCTTGGAAGTAGCCGCTGCAGTAAGGAGCCCGTATGAAACCTGCTATAAACCCAAACAAAATCGTTGTGTTTACCGGTGCCGGTATTAGTGTCAGTAGTGGCCTAGAGGCGTTTCGTGACAGCGATTTAAGGTCGGTTGGGCAGCACGAGCAATTGGCTTCACCCCATGCCTGGAATAGGCGTCGGAAAGAAGTGATAGAGTATTACAACTGGCGCCGAGAGTGTGCTGGCAACACACAACCTACCCCGGCTCATCTTGCTATCGTGCGGCTTGAGCAAAAGTACGAAGTTGTCGTAATTACCCAAAACGTTGATGACTTGCATGAGCGCGCTGGATCTCGTGATGTCATTCATTTGCACGGAGAGCTTAGAAAGGTGAGATGTTGCGGTCAGCATGCGCTGGTATCGGATATCGGCATCAGCCCACAGCATTTAGGTGACACCTGCCCTGATGGGCATGAATTACGGCCACATGTGGTCTGGTTTGGGGAGCAGATTATGCATTACTCAGAGGCTGGTCGGCATTTTAAGACGGCAGCCAAGGTGCTGGTAATCGGAACTTCGCTGCAGGTTGACCCAGCAGCGAAGCTGCCCAAAAAGGGAAGATATAGGGCGGAAAAGCTTATCGTAAACCCTCACTTCGATGTGGCGGATAGACCCTACAGCTATCGTATTATTCATAAAGAGGCGGATAGCATTGTGCCGGATATTGTAGCGGCCTGGCTTGAAGGGCAGCGCTGGGACTATGGGCTGGGTCGCGCCTGAGAGCGTGGTCATGATATTGCCACAGCAAGGATCATTGTGCATGAGTTCAACGAAAAAAGCTGAAGACCTGCTGCACTTGGCTGCACTTCTTCAACGTCACTATGTGAGCACTCCGCGTTTTAACGTATTCACCGTATTGCATAAACCAACGGATGAAGTTCGCTTACACTCGCGTTTTATTGCCGCTTTGCTAAACCCTCAAACGCATGAGTTAGGCGTAGAGCTACTTAAGTGTTTTATCGACCAAGTACGTATCCCGGATTTCTCCTTAAAAGGTGTGCGTGTCGTTACCGAGCAGCAGCGAATTGATATTCTGGTTACCAACACCAAGCGTCAAGCCATTCTGATTGAAAACAAGCTACTTGCCGCTGATCAGGAAAATCAGTTGGTCACGTATTATCAATCACTGCGTGCCCAAGGCTACCGAGAGGTGCACGTGGTATTCCTTTCATTGGACGGGCGCCCTCCAGCATCACACAGCTTAGGGCACCTGGAGCAGCTCGGTACTAGTTCCGATATGCCAGGCACTTATCAAACAGCCGCCTACGCAGAGTGCTTGCGGCCCTGGCTGGCCAAATGCGTAGAAAAATCCGTACTGCATCCTACTTTACGCGAAAGCATCGTTCAGTATCACGACCTGATCACACAGTTAACGGGACAAGACATGGACACCCACCACCTGGATACGTTGGCTGACACCTTGCTTGAGGGAGACAACCTGCTTGCAGCGCATGACATTCGTCTGGCGTTTGATGAAGCGCTGATTCGTTTACAAGCGAAAATTTGGATAGAGCTCAGGGAGACGATCAGCGGAATCAGTGCTGAGATGGATCAGCAACTGGATAGCCAGCATTCAACGTGTGGCAACGTTCAAGAGCAGTGCCGAGTATTTATGCAGTCTTATAAGCGTAGATCACCCAATCGCGAGACCGTTGGCCTGTATTATAAGCTGCCTAATCTGCAAAATGCTTTTATCGCTGCTGAAGCAGAAATAAACAGTATCTATCTAGGAATTAAATGCTCCAACGAATCAACAGAGTATAAGCCGCTGTGTCAGTTATTGGACAAAGAGGGGGAAATGGCCAGTCGGAATCACCTATGGCCTGGTTATGCCTACATTCCCCAGGATTTAAATTTGCGTAACCCATCCATTCAATCTTTGCGTACCCTAACAGACGATGCGCAACTAAAAAGCTACGTTCAAGCCATGGCCGATGAGATGCTACGCCTATGGCATTTGTCATCAGAGCTTAAGATAGAGGGTTATGGAGATTGACCACCTTGACGTTAGAAATTTCGCAGCCTTCAAGAAGACCGATTCCGACGGGGCAAAAAATAACAAACGGCAGCGTATAAAGGATTAATTTTATTAAGGAAAGGAGCTTAATATGGGAACCATGACAGCACATGTTTTAATCGGTGATAGTCATCCAAATGACGGCGGGATACGGCCTCACTGGGCAGTTCAGTTATCGGAAAATAGCCGACCCCATCTCGTCTTGCACAATAATGTTAATTATCTGGCAAAGCCTGTTAAAACCCCGCTCTATTTTGAGTGGACGCCAAGTATAGAGAATGGCGTTGAAGATATTCTGGCGATGATCGCTCTGCATGCGATAGACGATAATCCCTTAAAAGAGAAAATGACGAGTCTATACCCGGAAATATTCAAGCAGAGGGTGCATGTCTATGAGATTCCCGAAGACATAAGAAGCGAGCTATACCAAGAGATACGTAACGTGACCAATTGGCCAAAAGTAGTAGTCTCACTTTATCGCGGCTGCTATCTGGAAAATAAAGTCGCTTTACTGGAAGAGCTGGATATTGACTTTGAAATATGCCTATCGGTTAGAGCTAGGGAGAAAAGTAATTGGGGGCATTTAAATATCCGTAGGGAGGTGGGCAGTATTACTAGAGTTTAGGGGAAAGGGGGGATTGACGAAGCGCGTCAATTTTTCTGTTCAGATTGTTGGCGCGCTAGCCGAGTTGAAGCACACCCAAAATAGATAGACTGGCTGTCGCCTAGCGGTGGGTAGCTCCAACCTCGTAAAAAGGATAAAAAAGTGCTACATGATCGGCCTATGTTGTTTCGTCGTTCCTCACAGCACCCACCTGAAAAATATCGCTCACTGGGAAATCTGCCAACAGCACGGCCGCAGCAGCAACATGGTTGGGGACATGCACCAGAAAATTTACTAATAAGTTGTGAATCTCCTGATCGCTGAATTGCTCTGGCGCTGAATAGAACTGTACTAGACGATCTAGGTCACCCAGCCAGTCCGTCATATGAAAGGCGACCTCCGCACTCTCCGATGGCGTCAATTCTGAGGAGTGCTGGATCGCTTCCTGTATGCGTTCTCTTACTCGATTTTCCATGATTTTCTGCTGCATAGAGAGCTCCAAGGCCAGTACAGAGGCAAAAGATAGTAGCGGTGCATGGTCACTATATTTTAAGTAGAATACCCAAATACATTTAGCCCAGGTAGGCTTCTGGCTTAATCGGGCAGTGAACATAGATTAATCGGGGAGTTAACTTGGCTGAAATTTACCCACGGCTCAGCAATGCTGAGCTGGAAGCACTGCCTTCACGTGCTGAAGCCAATGTGTACCGGCAGCTTCGCGCGTTAGATTTCCCTGGCCTAGAAGTGATGCATAGCCTAGCAACGCAAACACGTAACGATAAAGGAACTTGGGTTGGCGAGATCGACTTCCTGCTATTTCATCCGCAGTATGGGATTCAGTTGTGGGAAGTAAAAGGCGGCGGTGTTTGGTTAGATGGTGAAGGGCAATGGTGGTCAGAAGGTAACAACGGCATCCACAAGCTCACCACTACACCGTTAGAGCAGCTAAAAAAGCAAACTGGAAGCCTTGTGCAAGCGCTTAACCAGGTGTTGCCAGGTACCAAGTTACCTATTGCCCCTGTGCTGGTATTTCCCGATACCCGTGAATGGCAGGGCACCTTCCCAGAATTAACCTTGAACCGCGACCACGTAATGCTCAAAGGCGATTTGCAAGCCATGCGTGTGGAACAGCTTGTTGGGCGATTTCAGAACACCGCCTGGGCGGGTAGGGCAGCGGTAAATTCGCTGCCACTTACCAAACAACAAACCACGCTGATACAGCACCACTTGTTGCGCCCTGCGTGTGCGCGTGCCACTAGCGTTGCTGAGCAAGCACGCGATGTGGAAGCAGCGCTGTTTCGCCTTAGTGAAGAGCAGCAGTGGGTACTACGCCTGCTAGAACATATTCCCCGTATGGCGATTTATGGTGGCGCGGGTACGGGTAAAAGCGTGCTGGCGCGTATGCGTGCTGAACAGCAAGCGCGAGAAGGTAAAAAAGTGCTACTGCTATGCTTCAACATTGCACTTGCAGAAGCCCACCGCCAAGCTATGGCCGATACCCAGCTTGGCACTATTGAGATAGCTACTTTTCACGAGCTTTGCCAAATACGCGCCGAAAAGGCAGGCTTTGGCTGGCCGGTGCCTGAAGCGCCCGTCGATATCCCACGCTTTTATAACGAAACTGCACCAGACCTACTGATTGAAGCGTTGCAGAAAATGCCCGAGCAGTGGGGTGCCCTGGTGGTCGATGAAGCTCAAGACTACGTGCCTGAGTGGTGGCTGCCGCTTTACGAAATGCTGGCAGAAGACGCCAGTGTGACGCTGCTAGCAGACCCCGCGCAAAACCTTTTCGCACGGGATTGCCAGCTTCCGTTAGATGTATTCGACGGCATGGTGCCGTACCCCTTTACCCTGCATCGCAACTACCGCAATGCGTATGAAATTGCCTGCTGGCTAAAAAAGCGCCACAGCGCAGCCGCCGAGCCAGGGGAGTTCTTGCCCAGCAGTCAGAATGCTGTGAAGGTACATACTTGGCAAAAGCCCCAAGACCAATGGCCGCTGCTGCAAAAGGCCATCGCCGAGTTTGAGCAAGACGGCTTCACGCCGAGCGATATTCTGTTGCTTACCCCGTTCAAGGTTGCCAATAGCCAAGTACTGCAAACGTTAGCAGTAGAGAGCCCACACTACGCCGGGCGTATGTTCAACGTCGCGGCCGTAAAAGGTCTTGAAGCGCCAGTGGTCATCCTAGTGGATATCGGCGCCAGCAGCTGGGCGGCAAACCCAAAAGTGGAGTATGTGGGGGCGTCGAGGGCGCGGGTAAAAGTGATAGTTTTTACTTCAGCATCGAGTCTTAAATGAGCATTACCCCCTACCACGCAAAATATTACGCTTACGAGCTAACCAAACGGCATGCTGATAACGGAGTGGATCGTCTCTCTCAGTCACTGTTTGATGCCAGTGTAGATTTAAACCCACACCAGATTGAAGCGGCGCTGTTTGCCATGCGTAACCCGCTGCAACAAGGCGTGCTGCTGGCGGATGAAGTTGGACTGGGCAAAACAATAGAGGCAGCCTTGGTAGTTTGCCAGCTATGGGCGGAGCGCCGTCGGCGTATTCTAGTGATAGCTCCTGCCAGCCTGCGTAAGCAGTGGGCGCAGGAGCTGTATGAAAAATTTGCGGTACCCACCACAGTAGTTGATGCGACGGTGATGCGCCAAGAAGCCGCTGGCAATACGCTGCAGACGCTTGAAGTTTTAACGCGCAGCAGCGTTGTAATTATGTCGTATCACTTTGCAACCCGCCTTGAAGATGAATTACGCGGTATTTCATGGGACTTAGTCGTATTGGATGAGGCCCACAAGCTTCGCAATGCCCACCGCCCAAGTAACCGTATTGGCCAAGCGTTACGCCGTGCCCTGAAAGGGCGCAAAAAACTACTGCTGACAGCCACGCCTCTGCAAAACTCCCTAATGGAGCTTTACGGGCTATCTACTCTGATTGATGAGTACTTGTTTGGCGACGATAAAGCATTTCGCAAGCAGTTTGTGAATAACGATGCTAGTTTGCCCGAACTGCGCGAGCGGATAAAACACTTTACCCACCGTACCCTGCGCAAAGATGTGCTGGAATATATTCAATACACCCAGCGCAAGGCACTTACTCAACCCTTTGAACCAACCAATGACGAGCAAGCGGTTTATGATGCCGTCTCGGCGTTTTTACAGCGTGAAGACTCCTTTGCCCTGCCGAAAAGCCAGCGTCACCTGACAGGGTTGATCCTGCGTAAGCTGCTGGCCTCCAGTACCCCGGCCATTGTGGGCACCCTAAATAGTATTTATCAGCGCCTGGAAAAACAGCGCCAGGAGATGCAGGTGGATACACTCCCACCGCCCAACAGCGACAGCCACTGGCTGAATACGCTGGCTGCTGAAGAAGACTTCGAAAGCGACACCCTTGAAGCGCTGGAAGAGCAAACCCGAAACGGCAAACTGGAGGACACCACACCGAATCCCGATAACTCTGTCAGCATCAAGCGCGCCCTGGATGAAGAAATAGCCGAACTGGGGCGCATCATTGAACAAGCAAATAACCTAGGTGACGACACCAAAGCCAGCGCCTTGCTTTCCGCCTTGACCCTTGGCTTTACGAACATGAAAGCTTATGGCGCGCCGCGCAAAGCCATTATTTTTACCGAGTCGCGCCGCACCCAGGAACACCTTCATCAGTTTCTCTCAGCCAACGGCTATGCAGAAAAGCTGGTGCTGTTCAGCGGGACCAACAACCACCCGGAAAGCCAAGTAATCTATCGCAGATGGCTGGATGAACATAAAGGCACGGATCGCGTCACAGGCTCGGCGCAGATTGATAAACGCACCGCCTTGATTGATTACTTTCGTGAACGCATGGGCGGTGCAGATATCATGATTGCCACCGAAGCGGCTTCCGAAGGGGTGAACCTGCAGTTTTGTGCGCTGCTGATCAACTACGATTTACCTTGGAACCCCCAACGAATCGAGCAACGCATTGGCCGCTGCCACCGCTATGGGCAGCAGTTCGATGTGGTCGTGATTAACTTCCTTAATACTCGAAACCACGCCGACCAGCGTGTGTTGGAACTGCTGTCGGAAAAACTCAATCTGTTTTCAGGTGTCTTTGGAGCCTCCGATGAAGTATTAGGGCGGATTGAAAGCGGCATCGACTTTGAAAAGCGCATTCTGACAATCTACGATACCTGCCGCACACAGGAAGCAATCGAAGCCGCTTTTAACCAGCTACAAAGCGAGCTGGAAGATGTTATTACTCATCGTGTGCAGGAAACCCAGGAACAGCTGCTGGAAAACTTCGATGAAGACGTGCATGACCGGCTTAAACTGCGCCTGGATGAAGCCGAGGCGCGGTTAGATAAAATAGGTCGCTGGTTCTGGGGCGTTACCCGCTATGCGTTGGCCAAACGTGCCCGTTTCGAACCCAAAGCATATAGCTTTTCCCTTCAGGAAACGCCCAGCGACTTCACCGAGCAAGTGCCACTGGGGCGTTACCAACTGATTCGCGGCGCAGCTCAGCCAGATATGCTCGCCCATGCTTACCGCTTGAGCCACCCGCTGGGTGAATGGGCCTTGCAGCAGGCGCGTCAGGCGGCTACGCCAGTGGCCAGTGTGACCTTTGCTTACCAACGCCATGAAACCAAGCTCTCCCAGGTGGAAGCGCTGGTTGGGCAATCCGGCTGGCTGACTCTGCAGCGGCTGGCGTTTACAGCCTTTGAAACCACCGAGCGGCTGCTGTTTAACGGTATGACCGATAGTGGCACACCGCTAGATCAAGAAGTTTGCGAAAAGCTGATGATGGTAGAAGCCAAAGCCGTACCCAGCAACGTTTCTCAACCGCCACCGACCTCCTTGGTCGAAAATAGCCAGTGCCATTTGCAGGCGGTGACGGCCGAGCTACTGGAAGACAACCAGCGGCTATTTATGGAAGAGCGCGACAAGCTTGAAAAATGGGCCGATGACAAACTACTGGCGGCTGAAGAAGCATTGAAAAACACCAAGGCCCAGTTAAAGCAACACAAACGCGATGCCCGCAAGGCCACCACTTTGCAGGAGCAAAACGACTATCAGGAAAAAATCGCCGCACTTGAACGTCAACAGCGCCAACAGAGACGCGATGTGTTTGATGTGGAAGACGAGATTATCGACAAGCGCGACGAACTGATTGGCACCCTGCAGGACAGGCTGCAGGAAACCACCGACAACGAAACGCTATTCACCCTGCGCTGGCAGGTAGAGTAGCGGAAGGTATCGCGAAAGGACGCAATATGTGCCCGCCACAGCCAGTTAGCCGGATTTTCCGAATAACTAGCAAAACGGCCACTACGCAACAACACGATCCAAACGGAACCGAACCGCATCAGGAGAAGCACCAAGATGACTCCCCGCAATAATACGACAGATATCACCGAGCTTGGCCACAGTCCTGATGTCCGGCAAGAACGCCAACAGCAACTACTTGACCTGCTGCGCCAAACCGCGCCTGAAGTGCTCAGCGATAACCAGATTGACGTGGAGCGTTTAAAAGAATTACTGGGGGAAGAGCGCCTGTCACCGGCCGAACATTACGAGCTGAGCTGGGCCGGCAAAAAAGACGCCCGGCGTGAAATTCAAAAGAAGACCAGCCACACCCTACGGCCAGATGCTAACAACCCGGAAAGCGCCCAGCACATGCTGATTGAAGGGGAAAACCTGGAAGTGCTGCGTGTGCTGCAGAAAAGCTATTACGGCAAGGTCAAGATGATCTACATCGACCCGCCGTATAACACCGGCAACGACAGCTTTGTTTACCCGGATGACTACTCTGAAACGCTTGATGAGTATCAAAAGCGCACCGGCGAAAAAAACGAGGCGGGCTTTTAAACAAGCAGAGCCTGTGGAAGAAAAACAGCAAGGAAAGCGGCCAGTACCACAGCGCCTGGCTCTCCATGATGTATCCTCGCCTTTACCTGGCGCGCAACTTATTGCGTGAAGATGGCGTGATTTTTATCAGTATTGATGAAAATGAAGTGGCTAATTTGCAGTTGGTTTGTGATGAAGTTTTTGGTGAAGAGAATATGCTGTGCTTATTTGCTTGGCGATCCGAAGGGAATTTCGATAATCAGGCAAAATTTAAATATTGTCATGAGTATGTTTTAGCATATGCAAAAAATGAAAGATATTTCCCGCATCCTTTAACTGTTGATCCAAACGTGCCTAAGAGTAGCAAAATATATCGCCCTGAAATTCGAAATACAATTGTGAAAAATGGGCCTAAAAATCCACCAAGTAAAATAGTTATTCCAAAGGGGTTTCCTGCTGCCTTTGATAAAGGTGACTTTTTCTCTCGTAATGATTCTTGGCCAAAAATTGAAAATGATTTTTCAGTGGCTAACGGTGAGGTATTAAATGAGGTTGCTATATATAGTGGTTGGAGTTCAAAACATTTGATATTAGAATTTATTGAAAATGGGTTTGAGGAGGTTTTGGATGCTAAAGGACAGGCTACAACTTTTGAAATTACATCTAAGGAAGGTCTGAATAACTGCCGATATTCATCAACGCTTACTTGAGCCGACAAAAAATCGAAAATTCAGACACTCTTCTCCCTTTCTTTGTGTATTTTTGCTCCTTTCCCGCTCATTGAGCGGGAAAGG